>CANRCQ010000007.1 GCA_947629145.1 uncultured Clostridia bacterium | reverse complement strand
CTTCCATAAGTTTTAAACTTGCTCCGCCACCGGTTGATAAGTGATTGATTTTGTCCGCAAAGCCACTTGCTTGAACGGCACTGACGCTGTCGCCGCCACCAACAATGCTGTATGCCCCAGATTTTGCCACAGCCTTTGCCATTTTCATAGTGCCTTTTTTAAATCGTGGGTCTTCATATTTTCCAAGTGGGCCATTCCACATAATGCGTTTTGCAGAAGCAATTTCCTGCGCGAAAAGTTTGATTGTCTTTGGCCCAATATCAAGCGCCGTCATGCCAGCAGAAAGTTCGTTTGTTTTTACAACCTTGCCATTTTGCAAAAGTGCAATATGGTCTATCGGCAACACAACTTTCACATTGTTTGCCTTTGCTTTTTCCAAAATTCTTTGTGCATCATCAATCATATCAAGTGACACAATCGAATCGCCAATATTCTGTCCAAGCGCCTGCAAAAAGGTGTAGGCCATGCCACCACCTATTATTATTGTGTCCGCTTTTTCAACACAATTTTCAAGCAAAGAGATTTTATCAGCAACTTTTGCGCCACCAAGCATAACCACAAAAGGTTTGTCTGTTTTTTGAAAAGCCTGGTCAAATGCCTTCAACTCTTTTTCAATCAAAAATCCAATTGCATTTGGCTTTTTAAGTGCCACACCATAGGTTGATGCGTGTTTTCTGTGGGTTGTGCCAAAAGCATCATTGACATAAATGTCTGCAAGTTTTCCAAGGTCAGCGACAAATTTAGGGTCGTTTTTCTCTTCCCCTTCACAGAAACGCAAATTTTCAATAACCAAAATTTCGCCGTCTTTAAGTTCATTCGCTGCTTTTTCAACTTCTTTCCCAACAACCTTGCCGATAAACTTCACTTTGTTTGGAAAGTATTTCATAAGATAAACTGCAACAGGAAAGAGTGACAAAAATTTGTCATAGCCCTTTGGGCGACCTAAGTGCGAACAAACAATAACGCGCGCACCCTGTTTTGTGAGATATTCCAAAGTTGGAAGTTCTTGAACAATGCGATTGTCGTTTAAAATATCTCCCCAGTGGTCGAGTGGAACGTTAAAATCACAGCGAAGAAGAATTTTCTTGCCTTTAATATTCTTTAAATCCCTGATTGTTCTTTTCATACAAACCCCTTAAGATTAGTTTACAACAATTTGAAAAATATTCAAAGCATTTTTCAAACAAAACAGTGTTACTTCAAAAAAGCGTCTTGTAAAAGTGCCAAACATTCGTCAATATCTTCGCAAGTTGCAAGTTTTAAACGCAGCGCCGCCGTGGTTGGCAAGTCACACGCATACCATAACAGATGCTTTCTTATATATTTTTTAAGCCAATCTTCTTCAAAATGTTCACGCAAAATAGAGATGTGAGTTTTTATCGCCTGCATCTTGTCAACCTTCATATCAAGCCCCTTTAAAGTGGCAAAAAGCCAAGGCCTTCCAAGTGCGCCGCGCCCAACCATAACCGCATCAACCCCAGTTTCTTTCATTCTTTTTAAACTTCCAATATCTTTCACATCACCATTGCCAATCACTGGAATTGAAAGTTTTGCCTTTAAAGATGCGATTGCGTCATAGTCCGCAAAGCCGCTATAACCTTGCGCGACAGTCCTTGCGTGAAAGGTGACAAAGTCCGCGCCAGACTCTTCACACATCCTGCCAAATTCAAGAAAATTTTGCGCTTTATGTCCTTTTCTAAATTTAACGGAAACAGGCTTTTGTGTGGCACTTTTCACTGCGGAAATTATCTTGCTTGCAAGGGGAATATTGTCCATAAGCGCCCCACCTTCGCCGTTTTTAATTATTTTTGGTGCAGGGCAGCCCATGTTTATATCAAAACTATCAAATTTTTCAAGAAGAGCGCTTGACACCGCCTTTTTCATATAATCTTCTTCGTGACCAAAAATCTGCGCAATCTTAATTTTCTCTTGCTCTGTGGTCAAGGTCATAAACTCCGTCTTTTTTGGATTGTGAGCCATAGCGCGCGCCGAAAGCATTTCTGTGACAGTTCCATCCGCGCCAAAATAGGAAGCAACCGCCCTAAAGCCCACATCGCTGACCCCTGCCATTGGTGCAAGAAAGATTTTGTTCTTTATTTCCATAAGCCTATTTTAACATAAAAGAAAAATCTGTGCAAGAATAACACAGACCAACTTAAAATTTTTTTAAAGTGCTTCTACACTCACAACAAATTTTGCGGAAACTTCTGGATAGATTTTTGCAACAATGCTATATTCTCCCACCGCCTTAATAGGCTCTTTCAATTCAATTTTTTTCTTGTCTAAAACTATGCCGCTTTTTTCAAGTTCGTCACAGATTTCTTTGCTGGAAACACTGCCAAAAGTCTTTCCGTTTTCGCCACATTTGATTTTAAGTGTAACTGTTTTTCCTTCGATTTTTTTTGCAAGTTCTTTCGCAGCCAAAAATTCTTGCTGTTTGTGATAGGCTTGTGCATCCTTTTGAATTTTGTTTTCACTCAGCGCGCTGTTATCCGCAACCCTTGCATAGCCGCCTTTAAGCAAAAAGTTTTTCGCAAAGCCGTCTGCAACTTCCTTGACTTCGCCTTTTTTGCCTGTGCCTTTCACATCTTTAAGTAAAACAACTCTCATACTTTTCCCCTTTGAAATAAGTTTACAACAAATCTGTTTGTTTTGTCAAGATTTGGGAACAATTATCACAAGGAGAACAAAATGGATATAAGATGCCGCAAAACAACTTGCAAATTCAACGACCGCTACACCTGTAAAGCCAGGGAGATTTTGATTAAAAAAAGTTTGGAATGTTCGCAGTTTGTGAAAACGGACAAGCCTGTTGACGACAAAACAAAAAAGATATTTTCAAACACTCCGCCTGTGTATGCCCCACAGCGTGACTCTGCAACAATCGTGATTGACTGCAAGGCGCACTGCCTTTTCAATCAAGACGGCAAGTGTGTTGCAAACGGCATAACATTAAACGATTTGAAAGAAAAGCCCCTTTGCGTGACCTTTTTAAGGGAGTGATTTCCTTTTAAGTGCATTGTAATTGCAATTTAAAATAGTCGAAAGCGAACACGAAATTTGATTGATAAGATTTCTTAAATCTTCGATTTCTTCCACACTCAGCCCCTTTGCCAGTTCCACGGCAATCGATGTTGCAAACAACACTTTTTCTTCATTAGTCATGTGTTTTTATATTAAAAAAGCACAAAATTTGTGCTTTAATAAAGTTTTTTATACATATTCAAAAATTCTTCAAGAGTAAGTGTTTCGGCACGCCTTTTCAAAAACTCTTCGCCAAATTTTTCTGTCAAAGTCTGTTTTGAAAACATCGCACAAAGATTGTTTAAAAGAGTTTTGCGACGCATTGAAAAACACTGTTTTACAAGTTTTGAAAATTTTGTTTTGTCAACATCTTTGTATTTGTTTTCAAGTCTAATATTCACAAGCGCACTGTCAACATTTGGCGCAGGGCAAAACATCTGCCTGCCTATTATGCGCGTGATTTTCGGCGTGCCATAGAAATTTGTCATAACCGTCAAAATGCCGTAGTCCTTGCCGCCAGCACTTGCACAAAGCCTTTCGGCGACTTCTTTTTGCACCATGATTGTAAGGCTTAAAACCCTTTCACTTTCTTCAAAAAGTTTAAAAATAATTGGTGTTGTAATGTAATATGGAAGGTTTGCCACAACATGAAACTTGCCGTCAAACTTTCCTTCAACTTCGCCCATTGGGGCTTTCATAAAGTCATCAAAAACAAACTCCACATTTTTTAAATTAAGCCCTTCTAACACTGGTTTTAGGTCGCTGTCTATCTCAAAAGAAACAACTTTTTTGCACGCCCTAGAGAGTTCTTGTGTCAAACTTCCAGCGCCGGCACCAATCTCCAAAACTTCGTCTTTTTTTGAAACACCAGAGTCCGCCACAATTGCCGACAAAAGATTTTTGTCACTTATAAAGTTTTGTCCAAACTTTTTTTTGAAATTAAACTCGCTCATATTCCAAACAACCTTTTTGCGTTTTGTGTTGTGACTTTTACGACTTCTTCATAACTTGTGTTTTTAAGTTTTGCAATTTTGTCCGCAACATATTTTACATTTTGCGGCTCGTTTCTTGTGCCACGAAAAGGCTCTGGCGCAAGATAAGGGCAGTCCGTTTCAAGCATGATTTTTTGAAGCGGCAGATTTGTCACAACTTCTTGCACATTCTTTGCGTTTTTAAAAGTGGTCACTCCGCCAAATGAAAAGGAAAATCCAAGTTTGATAAGCTCTTGCGCGCTTTCCAAACTGCCGCTGTAACAATGAAGCAAACTTTCTTTAGTTGGAGTGTGTTCTTTTAAAATTTGAAGTGTGTCGCCCATGGCATCGCGACTGTGCACCACAATCGGCAAATTCAACTTGTTTGCAAGGTCAATTTGCAAAATAAACGCATTTTTTTGCAATTTTTTCTGTTTTTCTACTTCTTCTGGCTGCAAATCTTTCAAATAGAAATAGTCAAGCCCAATCTCTCCAATCGCCACAACCTTTTTATTTTTTGCAAGTTTTTCAACTTCGTTTATGTCGAAATTTTCCACATCTTCTGGATGCACCCCAACCGTGCAATAGACAAAATCACACTCTTTTGCAAGGTTAACACTGTCCTTTGAAGATGAAATATTAGAACTTGCACAGATTGCAAATTCAAGTTCGTTTTTCGTTCTTTCAAGCACACTTTCTCTGTCACTGTCAAATCTTTCGTCACAAAGGTGTGCGTGCACATCAACTGGTTTCATGCAGTTAGTTTAGCAAAATGCCGTCAAAAAGTCAATCAAAACGCAGTTTTACTCATTTTTTCGTCAATTTTTGCATATATAATGCCATGAACTTCTTTTGGACTATAATGATGCTTTTAAGTATGCTTGTGCTTTTAATTTTAAATCCAAGCGAACTTTTAAGCGAAATGCTTTCCGCATCCACAGATGCACTTGAACTTTGCATAGAACTTTGTGCAATCTATGCGGTGTGGCTGGGCTTTATGGAACTTGTGGATGCAAGTGGTTTAGGCGAAAAACTTGCTCGCCTTTTAAGGCCACTTATCAAAAAAATCTTTAAGGTGGAAGATAAGACAACTCAAAAACTTATCGCAATGAACATCTCCGCAAATATGCTTGGCCTTGGAAATGCTTCCACTCCCATGGGCATAAGGGCAATGCAGGCGCTTGATGACGGCTCCGGCAAGGCTAATTTTGCCATGATAATGCTTATTGTCGTCAATGCAACTTCCATTCAACTTCTTCCAACAACTGTGATAGGGCTTCGCACAGCGGCAGGCTCGACAAGTGCATCCAATATAATCCTTCCAACCCTTATTTCCACTTTTGTCACAACATTTTTGGGGATTGTGCTAGTTAAACTTATAAGCAAAGTGAGACGTAAAAGATGATTGATATTTACATTTTGCCGATTTTGTTTATTTTGATTTTCGTCTATTGCTTGTTTAAGAAAATCAACACCTACGACACATTTGTCAAAGGTGCAAAAGGCGCAATCAAACTTGTGGTGGAAATCTTCCCTTATATTGCAACAATTTTGATTGCAACAACTCTTTTGCGCGTAAGTGGAATTACAACCTTTCTCACCCAAATTCTCTCACCAATTTTCACTGCCCTTGGAATTCCCCCAGAACTGGTGGAACTGGTGCTACTTCGCCCATTCACTGGAAGTGGCAGTTATGGAATTTTGGAAAACATCTTTAAAGTGTATGGTGCGGACAGTTACATCAGCCGTTGTGCGTGTGTGATTATGGGTTGCAGCGAAACTATCTTTTATGTGGCAACCGTCTATATAAGTCAAACAAAAGTCAAAAAACTTTTGTATGCCATCCCTGTGGCGCTTGTTTGCAGCCTTGTTGGCACAATCGTGGCTTGTTTGCTGTGCAAAATAATGTGATTTTCTTGACAAAAGTTTTAATAAGATTTAAACTATTTATATGAAAATGGAAGTTTCCTTATATGGCGTAAAAAAGGATAAAAAGCCAAATGTTTGCAGGTTTTTGTATGCCTGCAAAAAAGGTGACTTAGGCTATGTTGAAGAATATCTTGTCTTTGGCGGAAATGTCAATGCAACATCCCCTGTCAAGCATAAATCAGGAATAATGTATGCCCTTGAAAACAAAAATTACAATGTTGCAACTTTTCTTTTATATCACAACATCGATTTGTCAATTAAAGACACTCAGGGTAAAACTGCCAAAGATTATGCCAATGCCGATTTTAAAGAAATTCTCGCCCACTCAAACACAAAACAAAAAGACTGAGTTTTCAGTCTTTTTTTCTTGTTTTTCCGCACTTTTTTTAATATTTTTTAAAAAGCACTTGACAAATCCCCCCCCCGTGTTATGATAAGGGTAATTAAGGGGGATTTTATGGAAGAAGAACTTTTTGAACCTGTAGAATTTGACGACAAATGGACTTTTAAAAATAAAAGTACTGGTAAACTTTGTGAACAAAGATTTGATAATGTTGTTGATGTTCATGAAGGCTTTGCTAGTGTTAAAATCGATGGCAAATGGACATTTTTCAATCCTTCAACTGGAGAACTTTGTAAAGAAAGATTTAATTATAATCCTAGTAATGTTCATGCAGGCTTTGCTGCGGTTATCATCACTAAAAAATTCGGTAAAAAAGACGTTGAAAAATATACTTTTTACAATCCTTCAACTGGAGAATTTTGTAAACAAAAATTTGATGATATTAATGTTCATACAAATGGACTTCCAGTGGTTAAAATCGGCAAAAAATGGGCTTTTTACAGTCCTTCATCTGGAGAACTTTTTGAAGAAAAATTTGATGAGATTCTAAATATTCATAATTACTTTGCAGCAGTTAGAATCGGCAAAAAATGGACTTTTTGCAATCCATATACTGGAGAAGTTCATGAACAAAAATTTGATAAGTTTAGAAATATTATTGGAGCTAATCATAATAAAAATTACTTTGCGGCGGTTAAAATCGGTAAAAAATGGACTTTTTATGAAGCATCAACCAAGAAACTTTGTGAACAGGAATTTGATGAGGTTAGAGATATTCATGGTAGATTTGCAGCAGTTAGAATCGGCAAAAAATGGACTTATTACGATCCAACATCAAATGAATGTTGTAAAGGATACTTTGATGACGCTCTCGATGTGGATGACAGTTGGTTTGTTCCTGTTAGAATAAGAAACAAATGGACATACTTTAATCTTCGCGATAACGTTGTTTTGCCAACATCTATAAAAGCGACAATAAATGACGATGGTAGATTTGATGATTTATATAGTTGTTTAAGAAAACATCCAGAAGATTTTGAACAACTCCCAACTACATTATTCGATGAAGGCAAAAAAGAAATTGAAAAATGTTTAAATGCAATCGCCGATGGAATTAAATATGATTTATGCTCAAAAAAAGGTTCTTCAAAAGAAGTTGAAGAATACACAAAACAAGTTTATGATATGATTTCAAATAAAATTGAAAAAGAGAAACAAAATATTGCAATAATAGAACAAGAAATAGCTGCCGAGAGAGCAGAGCGCAGAGCGCATGACGCTGAAATTGATAAAAAGGCCGAAGTCGCTAAAAAAGCAGCAGAAAATATCAAAGACTTAGGGAGAAATTTATAATGACGAAGAAAGAATTTGATAAATGGGTTGATGAGATGTTTGAGATACTTAAAGAACAACTTAATGACATAAAAGTTGAGCCATCAAAAAAAGACTGAGTTTTCAGTCTTTTATTTTTCTCTTTCTTTTTCTTTTGGTTTTTGTTTAGTTTCTTGCTCTTTTTGGGCTTGTTTTGCTGCATCAGCGCACTTTTGCTGCTTTTTTGCTTAAATATACACTTTGTGATTCATATTTTCTCTCCTTTTTAAAATTATATCAAAGAAAAAATTGCTTGTCAACAAAAATATTTTGTGTGCAAGGCTTCAAGATAATCCCCATTTTCATCATTTGTAACAAGATTTGGATGAACTTTAACTTCTTCCTTTGCGTCTTTCACAGCCTTTAAAAACACGGTTTGAACTTTGCCCTTGCCATTTTCTGTGAAAAACATCTCTTTGACGGCAAGTTTGTTTTTTGACAAGTTCACCACAAGTTCACAAGTGCGACTTGCCGGATAGCACACATAAAACGCACCGCCACTTTTCAGCATTTTTGAAGCGCACTCACAAAGCTCTTTGCATGAAAGTAAAACTTCTTCTTTTGCAATCTTTTTCACTTCGTTTTGTTTAAAGTTTGTCACTTTAAAATAAGGTGGATTTGAAAACACAACATCCGCCTTTTCGACATATTTTGAAAAGTTTTTGACATCGTCACAAACAACTTCAAGTTTGTCTTGCAAGGCATTTAAAGTTATATTTTTTTGCATCAAATCCGCCATAGGCTTTTGAATTTCAAATGCAACAATCTTTTTCAGTTTGTTTTTGGCTTGCACCAATATGGAGATAACTCCGCATCCGCCGCCTATCTCAACACACAAATCGTCTTTTTTTGTTTTAACAAAATTCGCCAAAACAACACTGTCCGCAGTGAAAGTATAAAGGTCTGCGTTTTGAATTATTTTAAGGTCTTTACACTGCAAATCTTCAATTCTCTCATTTTTTTCTAAAAAAACAGCATTTTTTTGCAAATTTTCTTCCATTTTTTAGTTTTCTTTCTTAAATTTAATATCTTCAAGGGCAAAGGTTTTGATTTCACTTTCATCGCCTTTGACAAATTTTACATCCACTTCTCTTTTCAAAAGGTCGTTGAAAACAACAGTTCCAATGCCGTCTTTGGTGGAAACGTTTGCACCTATCTTTGGCATAACTTTGAGGGCCTCTTGATAGGTTGAATTTTCATATGCCAAACAGCACATAAGTTTTCCGCACAGCCCAGAAATGCTGTTTGGATTGAGTGAAAGGTTTTGGTTTTTCGCCATTTTCATGGACACATGGTCAAATTCGCCATAGTTCTGCACGCAACAACAAACTTTTCCACAAGGCCCAAATCCGCCAAGCATTCTCACTTCGTCACGGCTTCCTATTTGTCTAAGTTCAACACGCTTTTTCAAAACTTCCGCAAGTTTCTTTACAAGGTCGCGAAAATCCACTCTGTTTTCCGCACTGAAATTTATGATATAGCGCGAATTGTCAAAACTTGCTTCAACCTTGACAACCTTCATTTCAAGCCCACTTTCTTTGACAACCTTTTTTACTGTTGGATAAAGTTGTTGCGCCTGCTGGTCAAACTTTTCCGCATCTTCCACAACCTTTTTTGAAGCAACCGACAAAACATTTTTAAGTGGCGATGTCAAACTTTCGGCATCTATTTTATACTTTTCTTTGATAACAACTCCAAGGTCGCTGCCCTTTTCGGTTTCCACAATCACATAGTCGCCCTTTTTGAGTTCAAGGCCATTTGGTGAAAAAGAATAAATATGGTTTCCGTTTTTGAATTTTACACCCACAACTTCTATTTGCATAAGTATTTAACCTCCAAAATTTTAAGTAAAAAATTGTCCAAAGTGACCGTGAGATTTGCGTTGAATTCAAGTTTTTCACGCAAAGTGGAAATGAGTTTTTCAATCTCACAAATTGCCCTAACAGAATATTCCGCATCCACTTCTTTGAGTTCGTCTTTATACATATAAAGTTTCATCAAGTTCTCACTTTCGCATTTTAATTTTAAAATGTCTTCCAAACAAAGTGCAATCACATTTAAAATAAGGTCAAGTTCGCTTTGATAGTTTAAAAACTCATTTGAAAATTGCAAAACTTGCTTGCTGTTTTTAAGTTCGCACAAAATCGACACGGCAAAATTGACAATGCTTTTTAAATCATCCATCTTGCTTAAATGAAGGGTTTTTCCAAGATGTCCGCCGCCAAGCACAACCGCAAGGGGGTCTTGACACACCTTTTCAATCTCGCTTTTTGCAAGTGGATTTATCTTTATTTTGTCACAGCGCGACCTTATCGTTGGCAGAACTCTGTCTTCACTTTTTGCCGAAAGAAGAAAATAAACATTTTCTGGTGGCTCTTCCAACACTTTCAAAAGTTTGTTTTGTGCTTCGTCTGTGGAATAGTCAAAATTGTTTAAAATGTAAATTTTATATGGCAAATTCACAGGCTTTACATAGCAGTCCGCAACAATTTCATTCGAGTCCGCCACTTTCAATTTGTCATTCCCCTTTGGAAAAATTTTGATGTCCAAATCCGCGCCGTTTTCTATGCGAAGAAACTCTGCACTGGCTTCATTCATAAGGTCAAAGGTTTTGTATTCAAACAAAAGTGCGGACAAAATCAAAACTGTTTTGCTTGTCACATCGTCATCACAGAAAAACATTATGGCATTTGAAAGAATGTTTTTTTCTTTCTTTAATGTCAAATCTTTGAAAAATTGCTGCGATTTTATCACTTCGGTCAAATTCATAACTTAATTTTATCATATTTCCACATAAAAAGCAAAGAAAATAAAAAAAACTTCCTATTTGGAAGTATTTTTAAGTTTTCTTTCAACAAGTTTATATAGTTCGCCAATGAAGATAATTGAAATTGAAAAAACAAGCACAATCGCCCAACAAAAGCCGTCAAGTTTTGCAAGTTTTAAAATCTCGCCAAGTGGAGTGACAACCATCAAAAATATAAGCCCAAGCCCCACGCCAAGTGAGATGTTGAAAAAGGTGTTTTTAAACGGATTGGATTTGAAGCAACTCCCCTTTGTGCGCGCCGTGAACATATAGAAAAGTTGAATAAGATTTAGCGTGTAAAAAGCCATTGTGATTGCGGTTTGCTGTCCCACTAAGAAAAGCCCAATTAAATACGCGCCCAGTGTGAGAAGGGTTTGCACCACCCCAAGCACCAAAAGCGAAACACCCATGCCACCGGAGAAAAGCCCTTCCCCTTTCTTTCGCGGCGGAAGTGTCATAACATCGCTTTCCACACTCTCCATGCCAAGCGCTATCGCAGGAAGGCTGTCTGTGATAAGATTTACAAACAGAATTTGAACAGGAAGCAAAAATGTCTTTCCAGGAAGAAAAATTGTGATAAAGAAAAGGGACAAAATCTCCGCCATATTTGCAGAAAACAGATATTTTATCGTCTTTTGAATGTTTGAATAGATTTTTCGCCCTTCTTCAACCGCAACAATAATCGTTGCAAAGTTGTCGTCTGTGATAAGCACATCCGCAGTTTCTTTTGTCACATCCGTGCCAGTTTTTCCCATGCCAATGCCTATGTCCGCCTTTTTCAAAGATGGAGCATCATTCACACCATCCCCAGTCATTGCAACAATATGCCCATTTTCTTTAAGTGTTTGAACAATTCTCACCTTGTGCGCAGGGCTGACCCTTGCAAACACGCAAGTTTTTTCAACAATCTTTTTAAATTCTTCGTCACTAAATTCGTCAATCTGTTCGCCAGAAATAACTTCGCTTTCATCATTTGCAATCCCCACTTGTTTTGCAATCGCAAAGGCGGTGTCTTTGTAGTCGCCAGTTATCATCACGGCGTGCATTCCAGCCTTTCTGCACTTTTTAACAGCATCTAAAATCTCTTTGCGTGGTGGGTCTTGAATTCCACAAAGTCCAACAAACACCATGCCTTTTTCTTCCAATTTCTCACACGGCAAGTAGGCAAAACTTATCACCCTAAGCGCATCTTCACACATCTTTTTGTTTTCAAACAAAATTTGCTGTTTCATGTTTTCGTCAAGTTCCACAACTCCATTTTCTGTAAGCACCATGTCGCAGCGCTGCAAAATTCTGTCAAGTGCGCCCTTTGAAAAACAAATTCTTTTGCCAGAAACAGAGTTTAAAGTGGTCATCATTTTGCGCTGTGAGTTAAAAGATATTTCATCTATGCGCGGATTTTTCAACCTTTCCTTTTCAATGTCAACCTTGTGTTTTTGTGCAAAGTTTAAAAGCGCAACTTCGGTTGAGCCACCAACAAAGCCTTTTGCACCGCGCTGGGCATCGTTGCAAAGCACCATGTTTTTTAAAAAAATGTCGAAATTTTGCGAATTTTCTTTGAAAAAAGTGAAAAATTTTTGCACTTTCATCTTATTTTGCGTGATTGTGCCTGTTTTGTCACTGCAAATAACATCGCACGCACCCAGTGTTTCCACAGCATACATATGTTTTATGATTGCCTTTTGTTTGGAAAGTTTTGATATGCCCATGCTCATGATGATTGTAATCACGGCTGGCATACTTTCTGGAATTGCCGCCACTGAAATTGCCACCGCCGTGAGAAAGGCCTGTAAAACTTGTGAAGGATTTGCAATAGTTTCCAAAATAAATGTAATTGTCGCCATCAAAAGAATGATGTAAGTCAAAACTTTTCCCACTCCCTGAATGCTTTTTTGCAAGGGTGTGAGTTCTTTCTTTGTTTCTTTTATGCTTTGTGCAATTTTTCCAAGTTCGCTTTCCTTGCCAATGCCAAACACAATTCCCTTACCATGCCCATTTTCAACCACACTGCCTTGATATGCAATGTTCTTCCTGTCGGCAAGTGGCACAGCGCTTTCATATGTGATGTCACAATGTTTCTCCACCCCTTCGCTTTCGCCAGTGAGCGAACTTTCGTTTATCTTCAAATTGACCGTTTCGCTAAGTCTAAGGTCGGCTGGGACAATGCTGCCTGCTTCCAAACAGACAATATCTCCATGCACAAGTTCGCTTGTTTTAATCTTGCAAACTTTGCCGTCACGAAGCACCACCGCTTGCGGCTTTGTCATGTTCTTTAAACTTTCAATCGCCTTTTCACTTTTACGCTCTTGATAGACCCCAAAAAGCGCGTTCATAACCACAATTCCAAGAATAATCACGCCATCAATGATTTCACTGCTTGAATTTTCCGTCACCCCAATGACGATTGACACCACACCAGAAATCAAAAGCACAAGCACCATAAGTTCTTTAATTTGCGCCAAAAACTTTGCCAAGAAAGAACTTTTTTTGCTTTTTTCTATGCTGAGCGCTTTTGCCGCATCAAGCCGCGAAGAAACTTCCGCCGAAGAAAGCCCAGACAAGTTTGATTTTAAATTATATAAACAACTTTTTATGTCCTGTTGATAAAATTCCAAAACACACCCCTTTTTTATATATATTTAATAGGTGTTTTTTATATGCTTAAATAAAAAATAGTGACACAATTGAAATTACAACAAGATAAAAGGAAAAATATTTTAAACTGTATTTAGAAGTGAGTTTAATCATAACTTTGATTGCAAAAATGCCAACTAAAAATGCCGTCAAAAAGGAAAGGGCAACTGGCAAAAATTCCACCACAACAGTCTGTCCATCAACACAAATTTCATACACTTCCATGACAAGCGACAAAAAGATGACTGGAATTGACATTAAAAAAGAAAATTTTGCGACTTCTTGTTTATCTTTTCCGCACAAAAGCCCTGCGGAAATTGTGCTTCCAGAACGCGAAATCCCCGGAAAAACTGCAAAACCTTGTGCAATTCCCATGAAAATTGCAGTTTTTAGGTTGAGTTTTTCGTTTTTCTTTTGTGCAAGCATTCCAGAAAAAAGTAAAATTGTGGCGGTTATCACAAAACAAACGGAAAGCATTCCGCCCATAAAAGATGCCTTTACAAGTGGCATAAGCACAAGCACGATAAGGCAAGTTGGGATTGTGGCTGCCACAAGATAAATTGTCTGCTTTGAAAGTGGATGCCTTATCATCTGCCAAATATCTTTATAAAAAACGACAACAATCGACAAAAGAGTTGCAACGTGTAAAAGAATGGACAAAAACAGACTTTCTTTAACATGAAAAATCTTGGAAAACAAAACTAAATGCCCAGAAGATGACACTGGCAAAAATTCCGTCAGTCCTTGAATAAGCCCCAAAAACAAAAAAGCAAGGAAGATGTTCATAAAAACTCCTTGCTTTATTATATTTATTTTGCTGCAAAAATATTTTATCTCTTCGCCATTTGCTCGCGTTGCTTTTTCTTCTTATGATTTACAAGAAGCAAAATGATAAGAAGGATGATAAGTCCAAGCACAATCCCCACGATAAGATAAATATACCAAAGTGATGTTTCGCTTAAAATGATTCGTGCATCTGCGGTTATGTAGCCAAACAACCCAGAACTGTAAATTGGAGAGAAGTCGGTTCTGTAAAGTTGGATGTTTGTGACTGTATGATTGTTGAAGTTGAATTGTCCGCCAAACATATTTTCTCTTGTGCCAATAGGTGTCCAGAACTTAGCATAAAGGTCGATGTCGTCCGTCAAAATGTAACTTGCGTTTTTATAACTTAATCCGCTTTCATTGACTGCTCCTGAATTTACAAGTTGCATCATAAGAGTAAGTTGAGAAGAATTTGAAATTTGATATGGATTTCTGTCCGTTCCTGCGCCGCTAAGGTTGGTGTCCACAAGAAAATCATTTTCCCACAAAAGTCTTGAATATTCAACAACAAGCGAAATTGTGCCTATGATTGGCTCTGCTTTTCCAGCGCGATATGCCTTTGTGATTGTAATTTTTCCATCATGGAAAATTGTGTCCATATCGTTGTATTCAAGCCCATAGTTTTGAATTTTGATGTTTGTAATTCTGTATTTTGGATTGACAACACTTAAAAGTGTGATGTCGGCATTTTTATCTGCGACAATAGATTTTACTGTAACACCATTTGCGTTTGTAATTGCTCCTGCAAGGGACTCATCATTAAGGTCAAATGCATTTTCAATAATTTGGTCATCCGCAAATTTTTCATTGATGTAAACAGACAAAATCTCATCTTCAAATCTTGGAATTATATTCAAAGTTTCATAGGTCGCAATATGCCCAATAAGTTCTAGTTTAAAGTAATATCTTTGATTTTCAAAACGGCTGAATTGCATATTTTCAGGGCTGTCCCAAACAACAGCAAATCCGCGTTCTACATTAAGCACAAATTCTATATAATCCCCAACATGGGCTGTGTAAGTTGACACATCTTTCACAAAATCACCAGCATTGTTGTAATGCCCAAGTGAATATGCCGATGTTGTGCCATTTTTTGGAGTTATTCTAACTTGAACAATCTGTCCAAACTTTGTTTCATAATCCGTGAAGTCAAGGTTGACCGGAAGCCCTTCCAAAACCATGATAAAGATAACTCGCTTTTGGATTTGTTGAGTTATGATTTCCCTTCCACTTGTGTAGCCAGTGCTTGTGTTTGTCCAACTTATAAACTCATATCCTTCCACAGGATTTGCGTTTAATGTAAAGGATTTGGATGTGTCAACATAATACTTTTCAAGCAAATTAAGCGCCTGGGAGTTGCTGTCTTGTTGTGTAATTATTGGATTTGCTTCCCCACCAATAATCCTTATATCAACTTGCGCAAAGTAAACAATCTGCACTTCGCATTCAACAAAGTTGTCAAGTTGATTGGTTGACCATGGAGTGCGTTCGCTGTAAGAGTAGGCTGGAGCGAACCAATCCCCACCTGCTGGGCGCTGATTGATTACAAAACGATAGAATGCATAGCCTGCAATTTCTGGTGCGTTGAAATAGATGTTTGTTCCAAATGTAACTTCCATGTAAAGTGGCTGTGAAGAATAATACCAAGAATTATACACATTCACACCAGAAACAATGTCCTGCGCCGTGATGTTTGTTTGAATGTCTGGAATAATTGCAAATCTTATCTTTGTTTTAAGATAACTCATGTAAAGATAAAGTGAAATTTCAATCTCGCCGTTTTCTTTGAACACGGCATTTGCACTTCTTTCATAAAGTTTTGTTCTTTGATTGAATGAGAAGCCGCTTTCCTGCCATGTTGAAAGGATGTTTCCGTGTGAATCAAAATATCTAACACCTGCGCCACTTGGCTGTGTGAAATAACCTTCAAAATTGTATTTATCTTGCTCTACAATTACATTGAGTTTGCCGCCCACAAAGGAAAGTCTGCCGTCTTCAATTGTAATATGTCCATCATTTGTAAGGTCTATCAAACTTCCAAATTCAACATTTTTGATTGTGGCAAGTAAAGTTCCTCCGTCTTCTTTCTCGGTGTTGCCATCGCGAAGTTTGACAGTGTAAGTTTGTGCATTTAAAACAATCTTGATTGACTGAGTGTGCATGAAGCCAGAAATTGTAAATGACACCATTCCTGTAAAGCCAGATTGCAATATTTGCGCTTCGCTGAATTTCGTGTAAGTTGCCCCACTTTCCACAATTAAGTTTTCATCAATGATGACAAGATTTGACGCGTCATTTACATAATAGCCAAGTTTAATATATGCGTGAACAACAAACTTGCTGTCTGTGAATGCGTAAACATTGACAGAAGGTCTGCTGTTTCCAGATGTTGAAATCATTCCTGCATATTCTTCGCCTGCTGGGGAAACTTCAAACACGCCGCCTTCAACCGTTGTTGAATTGTGTTCAAATGTAAGTTCAACCATGTTGATGATAGGCTTAAACACAACATAAAGGCTTATGTGTTTGTCCACATCTCCTACAAAATTGGACACTTCATAGATAATATCTTCGTTTCTGGTTTTTGCGATAATAACACTGTAATCCGTGCAAACAAGCCCATCAAAGACATATCCATCGCGCTGGATTTCAACACGAATATATATTCTGTCGCCGGTGTAAGAAATTACAGTGAAGTTGTGGAAATCAGTTGGAATATAAGCGCCTTCATAGTGTGCGCGAGAGCCTTCGATATAGCCGTTTTCTTTGACACTTTCGCCGTTTGCGCCAACAAGTTGTGCAATTCCAATCATGTTGTTGTCTTGGCGAGTTTCATTTATTCTTATCTGCGTTTGAACATCGATGGAAACACTGTAAGCGGAAACTACAAAATAAATTCTAAACACGTTTTCGCCAACAGTCTGTGTTGTGATGTTGACTTCAATAATTCTTTCATTGCTTGGATTTTGGTCTATGTAAATAAATTGATTTTCGGTGTTGTAATAGCCATATCCAGAATAGATGAACCCTTGTGGAACATAGAACATAACAACTGCATTTGTTCCAAAGTAAAGTTGAACACTTTGAATATCTGTGCCGTCTAAATTCGTGTATCTTCCTGCGGAAAGTCCGCGAAGTTCTGTGTAAAGTGTTTCCATGTGCGTTTCAACGGAAACTTCGCTTACACTGAGTGTTGCAAGAGAGATTAAGTAATGAGAAGCGGAGAAAATCGCGTAAATAGTTTCGTCTTTTTCAACTGTGTAAACAAGTTCTTTAAGACTGCTGAATATCTCAATTCCGTCTTTTGACCAACCTGCGAAATAATAATTTGATGCTTCTCTGTATGTGAAAGTAACTGTGTCTTGATAGTTTGCGCTGACTGGAACTATGTCGCCGTTTATGTAAGCAATGTTTCCGTCAACTGTAACTCTGTCGTGATTGCTGTCCCAAGTGATAACTTCGGTTGAGATTGTGAAGATTGCGGTGGTTGAATAAATTGTAACTGTTCCGCTTTGATTGATGTTTGAAACGACAACTCTATACACGCCTTCTTCATAAAGTCCGCTGTCATCAAGATTTTCGCTGTGTGTGAATTGTTCGCTTTCAACCCTGTCGAATGAGTAGCCATATTCAAATGTAACAAAGAATACAAACTCTTCGCCAGTGACAACCTTGAATGGTTGAAGTCCGCTTGTGAGATAGGTTGTGCCTTCCACAATAATGTTTTTGATTTGTAAAATTTCATCAAAAGCAATTGTCACATCATTTAAACTGCGTTTTGTTGTGATTGTAATATCAACATTGCTGTTTACACTTTCAATTTCAATCACAAGTTGTTTTTCAACTATATTAACTGTCTTTTGAATGCCTTCAACTGAAAGGGTTATGTCTTGTTCAAATTCATAGCCCAATTCTGCCGTCAATGTGATTGTGAAACGATTGTCTGTTTCAATATAGAAACTGCTTCCTGCCACATCAATATTTTCGCTTGTTGAATTGTTGTATGCTTCAATAAGCCCAATATGTTCGCCTGTGATTGTAATTCTGTTTGAAACTGGAATGATTGGAAGTGTGTATTCATAAACATCGCCGTCATAATTTGGCATTTTGAATGTGACACTTGCGATTGTATCTCTTGTGTCGTCAAATTCAACATCAAATTCATCTGCCCAAGTGCTTGAAATCATATAGCCGGCATTTGCCGTCACTTTGAATGTGATTTCTTCTTCAAATTCAACATCTGTTGCCTGATAGATATTTGTGCCGTCAAATTCAAATTCATGAGAAGAATTTGAAATTTCCGCATTTTCAACAACAAATTTTAATGTAAATTTAAGAACTTCCCATTGTGCAACAAGTGTGTGTGCTTCTGTGACAGCATTGTTTTCGTCTATCGTGACTCCATCTTTTTGCCATCCTTTAAACATAAAGCCAGCGCGACTTGGATTTTTGTTTTCTTCCCAATCTGCACTTGTTTTGTATGCAAGCCCATATTCAACAATGATTGTCACATTTTCAACATTGTCATGATTGAAGTTGAGTGTAACTTCAATCTTTTGTCTTTCAAACAATGGAACAAGTGTGATTGAAGTTGACTGATTGATGTCTGTGACAAGTTCACTGAGCATTCTTTCGCTTTCTAAAAGTGTGCCCCTGTGAGTGTAGCCCAAATGCTGATAGCCTGTGCGCGTTATGCTTGGCAAAGCGCTTACTTGAACATTCAAAAGTGTGAAATAATCTGTGTTCCAAGTGTAAACCTTGTCGCCGTCATCATCGACAAAATTAGAAGATGTCAATTCGGCATTTTCAAAATCTGCAAGTGAAATGTCAACTGCAACTTTTTGAATTGAAAATCTTGCTTGAATTTGCGTGTTTTCTTTGATGTGCATTTGAAGAAGCATATCATAGTCGGTTGAGTAAGAAATCATCACTCCTTCAACATTTTGTGCGTTGACCCATTCGTCTTCAACTTTGATGTAGAAGCCAAAATAGAATGCGTGAGAAACTGCCTTCACTTTGACATCTATACTTGCATCATAGTCAAATTCTTGTGAATAACTGTCCGCATCCACACTTCCATTGACACTGATAACCCCAACAGGCATCTCATTTCCGTTTTCATCAGTTGCCACAACTTCAAGTTTTTCTATTTGTGGGTCCCAGTTAGGCTGGAAGACGATTTGAATTTTTGAATTTGACTTAAAGTAAAATTCTGGGAATTGTTCTTGTTCTTTGACAAGCAAACCAATAAATTCAACTGTTTTTGCGTTGTTTGAAACTTGAACCTTAAACAGCCCTTCCGCTTCGTTTGAACGAATGTCTAATGTAAGCCCAGCCTTTGCAATCAACTCTTTAAGTTTTTCAACTTTTGTTGGATTGTCCACAATGTTGAAATCAAGTGTCCAATAAGCAAAATCAAATCCAAGGTTATTGTAAAGCATACTTGGGAAACTTCTTCCAGTTTTTGTTCTTTCATCAAGAGAGTTGGATGTAAGATTGTTTGTTGAAACAAATGGGTAGCCTATGCTTGAAAGTTGTGGCGCGCCGATTTCATCAACACTTGAATAAATTGGGTCTTCATAATTGAACACAATGTCAATTTCGATAGGATTGATTGCGCCAAATGCATAGTCATCAAGCACATAGTTGTCTTTGTCCGCGCCTTTAAGAACAAATCTAACTTTCTTTGGATTTCCAACTTTTTCATTTTCAAATTCCGCAGATAAAACTTGAACATCATCGTCTGTTAAAACCCCAGAAATATCAAAGTTTGCAACCCCACTTGTGAATGCATTTACAACATCTGGCGTTTCGTCATAGGTCTTTACAAACATATCTTCAAACGGAGTTGATTTCTCGATAAGTTGAAGTTTTCTGCGTGTGATTGCAAGTTTTGCCTGCAAGGTTTCGCTTTCGCTGTTGTCGGTCACATATTTTAAAACTTTAAAGTCTGTTGCGTTGAAATTCAAAGTAAGGGAATATTCGTTTGCTGGCAAATTTCCTGTTGTGCTTAAAGGCCCATCATAGTTGTATATAAGTTCCAATTCCCAAGTGCGCTGTTTTTTGTATTCTGTCAAAGCCGCTTCATCGAAAACAAAATCCACTTCATATCTAACCATGCTGTTTAGGTCAAACTTTTCGCCATAAGCAAATGTAAGGTTGCTGACATAGAATGTCACATCGGCGCGTTCGATTGTTCCAATAACTGTCTGTGGTGGAATTCCCCCATCTGGCATTGAAAGATAGTCTGGAATAGAATAGTTGATTGCGTTTGCCCCATCAACAGTGATTACAACTCTGTAATTTGTGCCAACAAATTTTGCAAGTGTGGTGTAGGTGTTGTCTGTGTAGAACTTAACTTGTGCGCTAAGTCCATCTTCTGTTGTGATGCCTTTGAAAAGTTCGCTTGCATCTTCATAGTCATAAACGGCATCATTAAAATTGAATGTCTTTGTGATTTGCGTGCTGAACTCGTCTTTAAGTTCAAGTTCTATCTTTGAAATTACAAACGTAAATGCATACAATGTGCCGTCTTTTCCCATTTTAACATCGTGGGTTGAAGAAGTGGCATTTACTGACTGAATGTTGTATTCCCCTTTCTGTTTGATAAGTGGATAATTCATAAATTCAAGTGTTGCAACAAGTCCTTCAACAGTAAATTCTTCTTCATATTTGTTGTATTTGCCCCCTTCAAGATAGAAGAAGCCAAGTTTCTTTTCAAGTGTCTGTGAAAGCCCTGAAGTGTGAGTGATTGTCATGTAATAGCCGTCTGTTTTTAAAATCACATTAACTCTGTTGTATTCAAAGCCGTTGTAAAGCACTTCAAATGTGGTTGTGCCGTCATCAAACAGAACAAACACTCTTTGATTTTGACGAGTGATTTGGAATGCACCCCTTATGGATGTGTCTTCCACTTTTGTAAGAATGTAGTTTTTATCTTGACTTGAAAATCCGTTTGAAAGAATGCGATAAAAGCCTAATTGAGTGCCCATTTCGCGTTTTAATGTGACGTCAAATTTTTCGCCAAGTGTGCTTGTCATGGTGTAAGTTACGGTGTCGCTGCGTGCCGCCAAAGAGCCATAGATCGCCGTTATCATGCCGTTGTTTTCAAGCAAAAGTGACTGTTCAAGCGCGGTGACTTCAATTTCAAAAGTTGCGTTTTGAATTTCATAGTTTGCACTTTCGCCACTTACATTTACTGTGTATTCGCCCACATCCAAATATCTATTTGTGGAAGAAGAGAATGTTGCGTTTTGAATTTCCACAGAAAGTTTATATCCGGCGGATGGCACAACCTGTTCATTTGAATTTACAGTGAATGCAAATTCATAAGTTCCCATGTTGCTTATCTGCCCATAAACATATGAAAGTTTGTTGAGCGAAATGGTTGCCTGTGCCTTTTTGATTTGTCCATCTTCTATACTTGTTGAAGAAAGTGTGTAATTGTTTCTGTTAGCACCGTTTAAATACAAATCAACGTGTTTTGTGTCGCCAATTTCCAAATCTTCAAATCTTGCAAGAATTGAAACATCTTCGCCAGAGATTTTTTCACTGAACTCGCTTATTGTAATATCCCTTGAATAGTTAAATTCTTTTTGAATGTTCAATTTTTCAACATCAATTACAATTTGAGTGATTTCAAACGCATAGTTTTCTGCAAAGATGATGTTTACGTAACTGCCTTCTCTCATTGAGATTGAAAGGTTGTATTTGCCAACAGCAAGCATATCCCCTGCGGTTATTGTAACTGTGCCAAGAGCTGATGTGTCAACTGCCGTTTCACTGACAACACCGTCAACGTTTGTTCTTGTGAAATATCTAACATTAAATGTTCTAAAATCTGCGCCAGTTTTTTGAAGTTTCAGTGTCGTTACATCAGTTAAAACAAAGGCATAACTTTCTCTTGAATAAACGACTTTCAAGTTGTCTGGATTTAATGTGTCAACATTTTCATCAACAATTCTTGCATAGACAGCTTGTGCTTCTTTGACAACTCCAAGAGCCTGGTTGTTTGCGTTGATTGTGACAACAACACTGTCGTTTAAGAATTTTGCAACAAGCCCATTGTCCGCTTTGAAAACAAAATCATAGTTGCCTTCTGGAAGGCTTGTGTCTGGTGTCTGTCCACTTACAGTGTATTCAAGATTTAACACTTCGCCTGTGGAAAGGTTTATTGTTTCTGGATAACTTGCCGCAATCTTGTCCAATACTGTGATGACAACAAAATTCCTTGAAAGATTGTGTTCTATTTCAAGCACATCAACAACAAAATCAAGTGAGTTGACGGTCATTTCAAAATCTTGAAATTCATATTCTGGAGTGAGTGAGTAACTTCCATGATATAAAAATCCCTGTTCACTTACACTGCTTGCATCGTGATTGAATGTCAAAGAATAAAATCCTTCATAAAGCCATCTCAAAACAGATGTTCCATCTTCTTTTTGAACGTCTTTTATCTTCACAAAGTCGCCCAGTTTGATGTTTGAAACATTTAAAACTCCGTATTTATAGTGAGATGCAACTTCGGTTTTATATCTTTCTTTATCTGTATCAATTTCAAGGGTCATAGTTGCAGTGAGTTTTGCCACTTTCCAATATGCTGTGGTTTGACTGAGTGTGAAATTGTCCTTGTTTTCGCTTTCCCCTGCTTGATTAAGTGAAAGCCCAACCATAACGCTGTCGTCTGCGTGAACTGAATAATATAAAACTTCTATATAAAGTCCGTTGTATTCTTCCGGATTGATTTCTTCGCCTTCAAGGCTTATGGTTGCGGTGTTTTCGTTATCGAAAGTTTTAACATAAGTGATGCCAGTAATGTCAATTATTTGTTGTGTGATTTGGAATTTATAATCCAAACTTATCTCAACATTTCTGTAATAAGTTGAAAGTTGCGCGCCGTTTGAAAGTGAATAGTTGTAAATTTCACAATCTTCCGCAACATCAAAGGTCTTGTCGCCGATGATAAAACGAATTGTTGGGTCGAAGTGTGCCTTTAATATTTGCAAGATTTTGCTTGAAGAAATAATTCCATTTATCGCGTCATTTAAAACAAGTGTAAACTGGTGTTTAACTGTGTCTTGCTGTTTGATTTGCAAAACAAAGTCATCTCCGCTTGTCGAAACAGCAACATTAAATCCGCCCTTTACATAAGTTTCTGTCCAAATGGCTGGGTTGTCTGTTGTGATTGTGTAATTCAGTCTTAAAGTGTCCGCCTGAGTGATTGTGAATGTGCCAACAGAGTTTTCAAGTGCTTCTGGCTTTGTTTCTCCGTCATAAAGCACAACTCCATTGGATTTAAAGATGTAGTTGTCTTTAAATTCTTCGCCCACCAAGGCAAAATAAAGTCCGCTTTCGCCAATATCTTCGCTTGGGTCTGTGCCGCGTGTGAGTGACAAGGTTATGTTTTCAATAAGCGAGCCTTCATCTCTCACTGCAAAATTCATGTCAAGTGCTGGGTCGCTTGCGGCAAACTCTTTTGTTGCCGTGAAGGAATTGTCTAAATCAACTTCCCTTCTGTCAATCACAAATTGGAAAGTTTTTGTAATTTCGCCATATTCAAACTTGCTGTCGTCAATCAAAAGATTGATTGTGTAAATTCCTGCATTTCTAAGCACGGTTGTTTCTTCTTCTGCAAGCAAAACTTGAAGTGGAATGAAATCTGTTTGAGAAATTGTAAGTTCTCTTGAAATCTGCTGGCCATAGTCTTCATTTCCCCAAGAGCGATATACAACTGTGACTGTCACTTCTTCTGCATGGTCTTTTGCGTCATAAGTGACCGGCTGCTGAGAAAATTCCACATTGTCGATTATGTTTTTTATAAATTCAAGTGAGAAATCTGCGTTGACTGAGTATTCTTTTGGAGAATTTTCATCTAAACATGGATAGAACTCTTCGCGAATCTTTGCCACAATTTGAAGTCTAAACGAGCCGCTTTCATCTGCACTTCCGCCGTTTGCAAGTTCCAAGAAGTTTGTTTCACTTACTGTTTGATAATCTCCATCAATGTCCTTTTGCCATACATATGAATATGTAAACATATCTTCGTTTAGATTGTAAAGATATACAACTTGCCCATAGGACAAAGTTTTATATGTGCCAACGGCGATTTTTTCATTATGCAAAAGTTGAATATAGTTCATTGTTGTGCTTATTGTCCACTTGCAAGAAAAGACAACTTTTTGGAATCTGTTTGAGTTGTTAAGCCCAATAAAGACTCCATCATCCCCACGGAACAACATCTCTCTGTTTTCTGTGATTTTATACTCGTTTCCATTTAACATTAAAAACATACTTGAACATTGCCCAACCCCTGCTTCATATGGCCAATAAAGTGAATCATATGTGCTTTCGCCAAGTTTCAAAGTGCTTGAAGTGCCGTTTGTTTCGCTGTATGATGATGGGAAATTAAAGTTGTATTCAACATACACAAGGTCAGTGAATATTGCATAATAAATTGTCTGTGAAAGTTCGTCTTCTTCCGCAGAATCAAATTGTTCACGCGTTAAAGTCAAGGTGTCACTGCTTTCCATTGTGCCATCTACATTGTAAAGTTGATTTTCACTCCACTTGTAAAGACTTGCGTATTCATAGTCCGTAAGTCGCATCTGCTTTGTTGAAATGACAAGTTCTGTTACAAACTGATTGAGATAAACAAAAATTCGATTGGAATCATTTTCTTCAATTTGATAAAGTTGAACATCGCCTGACATATGCATTCCCACAGTGAATGCTTCTGGATTGTCAATAGGATTGAGTGTAACGGCATCTTCGCCTATATTATATGTTATGTTTGATATATAAAGTATATCTTCATCAACATCACTTAAAGTTGCATAGTCGTCTTGTGTAGTCAAATATTTTGCCGTCACTTCCACACTTGCAACCCCAGTCACATCCAAGATTGTAAAGATGTCCGCTTCGTCAAGGACAAGTTTGAAGTTCCTTGAATTGTAAAGCCTGTCATCTTCCATAATTGCAACATTTATTTCATCAAAGAAAAGATAATTTGTTTTGTCTTTAAATGAATATTGTCCAACTTCCCTGTCACTTGAATAAAGTTTTGCGTTTATGTAAATTCCATTATAGTTGTAATATGTTGTTTCTTCAAACTCATATGTTGGATAATCCAATTCAAACAGAACTTCTCTGGTTGAATAATATTTTGAATAGTAAACAGATGGATTTTCAACCTTGTTTTTCAAGGTCAAAACTTGTGGCATAACATAGCCGCTTCCTATTTCAAAGTAAAAGCCGTCTGCGTCATTGTTGAGATTGTAATTTGAAACATTTTCGCTTTCCGCAACATAAACACGAACATCATAAAGTGTAAATGGCGAAATTGTGTAAACAGCCGAATTTAATGTCACTTTTGTTGGTGTAAGATTTACATTTTCAATATTGACTGCTTTAAGTGAAATTCCACTTAAATATTCTGCAAGTTCAACTGTTTGCGTTGGATTGAAATAATCATAATAAGTGAAGAATTTTAAATTTGCAATTCTTGTCGAAACCGTAGTTTCGTTTTCTTGTTTGTAATCAAGATAGTCGCTGTAAGTCCAAGCCTTATATGCTCTGTAATCGTTTGCAATGTTTGTCGTCAAAAGCAAATAGTATTTTATCATAATGTATTCATAAACTTGCATATCATCCGCTTGGTCAAAAGTGTCCACACCTTCATAGGCTTTGTATCTTGAAACAACTGTTGACAAATCTTGTCCTTGAATAATGCCTGCCTTCTGCAAATCAACAAATGGCTCTATGATTTTAACTATGTTTTGTGCATAGATGTTGTCATTCAAACTTTCATCACTAAGAAGCCTTGCTCTGTTTACATTCACATAAAGTGAGAAAGAAAATCTTCTAACTTCGCCAAGGTTGAATTTGCTTGCTTGGTCAGTTAAGATAACTTCAAACAGAACTTGATATTCCCCTGCATTGTAAACAACAAAATAATCTCTAAATTCTTCTTGTGGCTGTTCGTCTAACATAAGTGAAAGTTTTGTGTGTTCCACTGAAATGGAAATGTTAAAGCCTTCATAAACTGAATTTACAGTGATATTGTTTGCCGTTATGTTGTCTTGTGCAAAATAATCTGCAAAATAAACTTTCTGTTCCGCTTCAATATAATCCAAACTTTCATGTCTGTTGTTTGTCATAGAAAGCGTGAAATATGTCCTATCAAAACGCCATTTTGCGTAAATTGTAAGTGCAACTGTTTGTGGGTCTGTGAATGCTGCAAACTGAAAGCCCAAAAGACTTGAACTAAATATTGTTGTGGCAGTAATTCTTTGGAAGATTGTGTCGTCAGCTTCGTTTGCTACATAAAATCCATCAAGTAAATAGCCTTCTCTTGAAACATTGTATTCAATAAGTGTGCCGTCAGCATTGAATATTCCTGCAAAACTTCCGCCATATAAAAGTGTGTATGTTTGAGATGTTTGCTCTCTTATGTCCGTGCCGCTGTTGTAGTCCACAATTATAGTAAATAGTTGTGAACTCCAAATTGGCAACAAAACAATGTTTCCTGCGTGTTTGTAAAGGCGGTTGACAAAATAGGTCTGTCCGTCATATTCAATGTTCGCGCCTACAAGAACGCCCTTTTCGTCAAAGAACTTTTTGTTTTCATCCCCATCAATTCCCCATCCAGCGAATGAATAGCCGTTTCTTGAAATATTGACAGGAATTTCCGTTCTTATCATGGCATCATATTCAACTTGGATTGTTTTAAATGTATCTCCATCTTCAAAGAAGCCATCTCCAGGCCTGAAAGTTATGTTGTAAGTTTCCACTTGCCAGTTGATGTAAAAATGCACTTCTCCGCTTGTGCCGTTGAAGTTATACATTTGTGGGATTAACGAAAGTTGTGAATATAAGATTGTTCCAGAAGAATTGATGTTTTTCCATGCCCAATAGTTGCTGTCTGGCTTCGTGTAGCCCACTCTTGAATAGAACACTTGGTCAAGCGCAATCTGTCTGTCACTAAAATCCACATTGTAGGTGTTTAAATAGATTATTGATGCTGGATTTACAATTTCAAATGTCTTGTCGTTTGGAACTTCTGTTGCATAAGGTGTTGTGTTTGCATAGATTGTGCCATTCTTTTCATCGCCATATTGATTTCCAAGGTCGCCTGTGCCAGAATGGAAAATCAAGGTTATGTTTTTTCTCTTTAAAATTGGGGAAAGATATAATGTCCTTGATGTGCTTGTGGTTTGGTCATTTCTTAAAATATATTCCAAATAATCATCCAGCGAAAAGCCATCCCAACGAGATGAGTTGAAACTTGGGTCGTCAAAATCGCTTTCATCCCTTAAAGCATTGTAAACGTCTTCGCCTTCGTCAGTCTTTGCGATTGCAAGAGTTGTCCCCCTGTCGTTTACAATCTTATAGCCGATTATGTAATAATACAAATATTCATTTTGGCTGAGCCAAATGTTTAAAAGTGTCTGCTGAATGTTGGCGGTGTTGTAATTGTAGATTATCTCTTCTTTCTCTGGCTGAGTAAGTGTGTATGTAAGCCTTCCGCTTTCAAATCTTTCATGTGTGCCAAGTTCGTCAGTTTCTTGAATTGAATAAGACCTGTAACCCAAAATTCTAACTTGCTTCACTGTGTAAACTGCGGAAATTGTGATTTCATTTTGTGCTTCAACAAATCTTGAATAATTGTATTGAGAAAGAGTGAAAGTCAAACTTGTTGCATAGCTATGAATGTTTGTTCTGTCAGTAAAATCTTCCGCGCCATCAAAATTCCAACCCCTAAACACAAATCCTTTGTTTTCTGTAAGTTCGGTGGAAATGGAAATGTCTGTTGTGTAAAGTGATGTCTTTTCCGCCGTTGCAACATCTTCGCCTGCAACCGTTTCTGTGTCAAGGAAACTAACCTTTGTCTGTATTCCGCTGTCTTGAACATTGTCTAAAACATTGCCATCAACATCCACAAAAACATTTCTAACATTCACTGTGTATTGCACATCTTGGCAAACTATAGAAAGTTTGTAAAGCCCTGCCTGCCAGCCGTTTATTAAATTAAAACTGCCGTCTTCATTTCTTTCTCTTGTATAGTCTAAAATTAAAGTTTTTCCATCGTTTTTAACAATATCAAAAATTATACTGTTATCATTTTTAAATCTTTCTAAATACTCCCCAAATTCTTGATTGTCTTTTAAATCTTCCACATTGTATGATTCAACTTCAACTTTTAATGTGTAATCTTCTTGATTATACAATGTTCCTTCAGGCACAACTTCATAATATCTTGTGTTTGTGAAATCAAGTTGAATTTTTCCACTTGTGCTAATATCAAATTCGTTGGTTTCTTCCTTGGTTTCTTCGCCTTCTGGGGTTGTTTTAACAGAATACAAAGTGTAAGATGGCGCATGATTTGAAAGTTTTTTCAAAGTTCCATCTTCCGCCTTTGTAACAAATTCTATATCTAAATATGCTTTTTCAAATGTTGTGAATGCCTGAAATTTTCTGTTTGCGGCTTCATCAACTCCAAGAAGTTTTTCAAATTCCCACAATCCTTTAAAAGGTCTGTTAGGGTCAGCTGAATTTTCAATAAGATTTGTCACTGTAATATCCGCAATATCCCCTTCTTCACCTATAATATTTTCATATCTAAAATCAATCGGCATTGAGTCCGCCGTTTGCAAAGTCGTGTCCATAACAACAACAAAATTTGTTCTTGCTGGGAAGGAAAGCATACCTCTGTATGATGTCGAATATTTTACAATAAAGTCATTATCTATGCTTGAATCTTTTTTAATAACATAGAATGTTTCAGTTATATCTTCTCCGCCTTCTTCTCCAATTTTTTCTTGCACAGTGTCCCATCTGTAAGTTGTTCTTTGCTCTCCATGAGTAAAGTAGAAAGTTCCAGATTCCGCAAAATTACATGAAACAATATCGTGGTCTGTATTTGAAAAGATAAGCATTTTGTTCTTAAAATCAAAGCCTACATAAAGCGGAATCCTTCTCTCTTCGGCAACTTGAGATTGAGAAGTTTGAAACTCATATAAGCGCGCTTTCAATTGGTCGTCTGCAAAACTTAAAATATCAATATATTGTGCCCCACTTAAAATTGAAACATTCGAGCGATAATTTTCCCCTGTTTTTGTGATGTTCATCTCTTCCATTGGGCCAACACCAAACACCAAATTAGGCGCTATGGAGAATTGACCTACATCATATGTTGTTGGTGTTATTGTCATGGAAACGGTCACTTTCCCCACCAAGTTGTAAAAGAGAGCACTGTTAAAATCTTGTAATTCTGTGAAAGTTGTTCCCATATTGCTTGTCAAAACACCAAAGTTTGTGTCAGGGCTGTTTTCAATTACAATTTCACTTCCTTCTTCAATTTGAAAACCATTTTTTAAAGAAATTGTAAATTTCCCAGAGTCGTCCATTGAATCGCTTATTGTATATTCATAATCGAATGTTGCCATTATGCTTGACTGAAAATCGCTTTCTATAGGTTCAAATTGGGTGTAATCTTTAGTTCCGTCATTCCCATTTTCATAATAAGATGTGAACCAAATCTCTTGAACCGCGTCTTGTAAATCAATATTGTGGTTGGTGTTAAATTTGACGTCTATCGAACCAGTGATATTTTGCCCCACCCATTTTGCGTAAACTTTTTGAAAATTTCCATTCACAAAACCACTGGAAGTTTTTTCAACTTTGTTTCTAAAACTTGCGTCATAATAAAGTTCACCCACTTCAAAGCCTTCACGCACAGACAAACTGTCGCCATATTTCAATGTTTCAAAGATTTTTCCGTTTGCGCCGTCACTTATTAAAGAGTTGTATTCCAATTTGTAGTCAACATAAATTAAGCCATCATCGTCAATTGAAATAATCTCATCACTTTTGTTTCCGTCTGCAGCAAATCTGTTGAGATATTCGGCGGTTCTGTTTATCTCGGCATTAAAATTGTCTTTTTCATATTGATTGTAATACACCCTGACTGTCTGCGTTGCAGTTTGCCAATTTGCATCAATCCCTTCAATAATTGTGGCGGCGGCAGAGTCTTGGCTGCTGCTTTCAATCACAATGTTGTCCCCTTGTTGAACAACACTTTCTCCGCCCCTTCTTGTGTATCTAAAACTTTCAAGTTTTTTGCCACGAAGATACAAAACATCGTTTTCGCCCCAATTTTCTGTTCCCACTGGCAAGAGTGATTTTCCGTAAGAAGCATCAATCGCGCCAACATCTTTAAGTTTAAAATAATGTTGTTGTCCAGCGCCGCGTGCATACTCCCAAATTACTTTGTATTCTCCGTAATAAGGTTTGCCTTCGTCTGTGGCATAAGGTTTTTTAACCTTTCCGCCAGATATGTCGGTTGAATTTTCAAGAGCATATGTTTCATAGAAAATTCCACCATTGCCGTTTATTGTCACTTCGTATGCCGTGTTGTATGCTATTCCGGTAAGTTTAAGGTTGTCCTTGATAAGCGAGCCGCTTATTGTCACATTTTCCTTTCCATAGACAACAGTCAAGTTTTTTTCTTGTGAAGCCCCTGTTGTTGCAACCGCACCAATGGTTTGTCCGGAATTATAATCGGCGCAGTTTATAAGATATGTTGTCCCTGCAACATAGCCAATAAAATTCCCATAAGCGTGTCCAGTCTGTCCATCATTTATAAATCTCACATTTTCCATAGTAAGATTTTTAATGACTGCATTTTCTGTCTGTCCAAAAAGTCCGTGATAAGCATATTGTTCATAAAGTGAACAAGTAAGGTCTGTGATTGAGTGTCCGTTTCCATCGAAAACTCCGTTGAAGGCTTTTGAGTGTCCAATAGGTTGCCAAGAGCGCCCCAAAAGAGAGATGTTATTTTTCAAAGAGAAATAATAAGTTTCATTTGTGCCATTGCCATTATTGTAAAACTCTGCCACTGCCGCCAAATCGCCTGTCGTTTCGATTATGTAAGGGTCATCCACCGTGCCAGAGCCGGAAAGCATATAAGATACATCATTGTTTGCAGACACAATAGCGGCTGTCCTTATAAGATATGGGTAAGACGAATTGATGTTTCTGCTTATTCCCCATTCAGGAACCAAAGAAGTTAAATCCCAAGTTCCAGCCCAGCGGCTTGTGTCCAAATAAAATTCGCGAGTTTTTGCCAATCTGTCGCTGCTAGAATCTTTCTTTATCGAGTAAACATTTGAAATTGAATAAGAACTTGCATTTCCTTCTTGTGTAGAAGAGTTGCAAATCCCAATATCACTTGTTTCATATACATAAAAACTGTTTTGGATGGTTGCGGCGCTGTTCACCATTCCAATAAGAGCGCCACGTTTAAAAGTCTGCACAGATGTTTCTGCTGGCAAATCCCCAATATTGTAGGTGTGATTTAATGTGATGTTGTTTTCAGCATCCCCCACAAGTCCGCCAAAGTTTCCGTTGGTTGCCTTGATATTTGCCGCGTTGTAACTGTCCGTAATTGAAAGTGTGCTTGAAGCCAAGCCGACAAGCCCACCAGTATTTTGCGCACTCGCTTCAATTTCCCCTTCCGCAAAAGATGTTCTCAAACTTGAACCTGCCATTGTTCCAACAAGTCCACCAACATTGCAAGAAGTGTTGTTGACATTTATGTTTACATTGGCAAAACAAGAAGTGATTGCCGCTGCCATTGTTCCAACAAGTCCACCAACAGCCACCGATGAGTTTGCGAAAATATTCCCTTCAACAGAGTTGCTTGAAAAAGCATTTGTGTCTGTGGATGCAAAACTTCCAGCAATCGCGCCAACATATGATGCGTTCGCATTGATTTGGACATTTCTAAGATGTGTGTTTAAAATGCGCGCAGAACTTCCAGTTATTCCAAAAAGTCCGGCATATGTAAATTCACCTGAAATGCTTAAATTGTAAATGTAATGCCCCTGGGATTGCCCTTCCGCAGCGCCATTGAAAGTCCCTTGGAAGACGTTGCCGCTGCCACTTCCAATTGGGGTCCAGGCTTTTCCAGCAAGGTCAATGTCAGTTTCAAGATAAACTGTCATTCCGCTGTATGTGCGATATTCCGTTGACTTGTTCACAGAATTTGCAAAATAAGAAAAGCCCTTTGCGCTTCTAATATAAACTTTGCTTCCTTCTTCGTAATAGTCGGCATTGGTCAAGTCACTTCTTTCGTATATTTTTCCATCCCAAACACTTGCAGTTTGACTTGAAGCGTGTGCAACAAAAGTTGGAAGTTTAATTCCAGCAAAAATTCCGCACAACGCGAATATAATCAACATTAAAAAGTTAACTCTTCTTTTCACCAAGCCACCTTTAAACTATTTTTATTATATCAAAAAGACGCCAAAAAACGCAAACAAAATGCATAAATATATTATATATATAAAAATAAATTTTAAAACGCTCGCGCGCGCAGAGTGAACACATTTTTGCTTTAAATGCTCAAAAAATAAAAAAACGCAAAAATTTCTGTTTTTTTCGCGTTTTTTAATGTTTTTTTATTACTTTTTTAGGAATTTTAAGTAATTTATTCCCATTGCGTCCTTCATTCGCTGCAAGGTTTGTGCAGCAACAGCGCTCGCTTTTTTGCCGTTTTCAAACAACATTTTGTAGATTTCATCCACATTTTTTTCAAGTTCCTTGCGTCTTTCACGGATTGGAGCAAGCAGTTCTTGCATGATGTTGTTCAAAAACAACTTTATTTTAACATCCCCAAGTCCGCCGCGGCGATAGTGTACTTTAAGTTCTTCCAAATTTTTATATTCTGGCAAATACTTTGCAAAATGCTCATCTTTGCAAAAGGCATCAAGATATTCAAACACAACATTCCCTTCCACTTTCCCAGGGTCGGTGACTTTGATATGATTTGGGTCGGTGTAGGCATTCATTATCTTTTGTTTGATAACATCTGGCTCGTCTTTGAGATAAATACAGTTTCCGGCGGACTTGCTCATTTTTGCACTTCCGTCTGTGCCAACAAGCCTTCTGCACGTTTCGTTTTCTGGCAAAACTGCTTCTGGCAAAACTAAAACATTTTGTTTGTAGGTGGAATTGAAGGCTCTTGAAATCTCGCGTGTCTGTTCAATCATAGGCAGTTGGTCATCCCCAACAGGCACAATGTTTGCATCAAAAGCCAAAATATCTGCCGCCTGACTTATTGGATAACACATAAATCCAACTGGAATTGAACTTGTAAAGCCACGCATTTTTGTTTCTTCTTTTACAGTTGGATTTCTTGTAAGGCGAGAAAGTGTAACTAAGTTCATAAAATACATTGTCATTTCAGCAAGTTCTGGAACTTGCGATTGAATAAAAATTGTAACTTTGTTTGGGTCAATCCCAGCCGAAAGATAGTCGATGGCAACTTGAATGATGTTGTTTTTGACTTTATCAACATTGTCCGCATTGTCTGTAAGCGCTTGTGTGTCGGCAATCATCAAATAAAACTTTTCATAGTCGCCTGCTTCTTGCAACTTCAGTCTGTTTTGAATAGAGCCAACATAATGGCCGATGTGAAGATTGCCAGTTGGTCTATCCCCAGTTAATATTATTTTTTTCATATTTTTTGTCCTTTTTTTTATAAAAATTAAAAATAAATTAAAATTAAATTAAAAATAATTATTTTTTATTGAAAAATATTTTTTTAATTATTTATTTACATATTTAAATAGCCCTAAATATCGAATTTTCAGCGATTTTTATTATTTTTTTTGATTTTTTTAATATTTTTTATTAAAATTAAGAAAAAAATTCAAAAAATATTATTTATTTTTAATTTTTATTTATTTTTTAAAGTGCTTCATCCAAACGGTCTAACACTTCTTTTTCGCCAAGCAAAGTCATGATTTCAAAAAGGTCTGGGCTGTTTTGCTGCCCAGTGATTGCCAAGCGAATATACTCACAAACTTTGGCAACATTGCCCTTAAAGTTTTGTGGATTTTTCTTGTAATCTGCATTGTTGACTGCATAGCCAAGTTCTTGTGACATCTTTTTAACTTTGTCAAACCACACTTCTTTTGAAGATAAATCTAAATATTTTTTGTAGTTTTTAATAACTTCTTCAAATTGCTTTTTGTTGTCAACTTCAAACTTCTTTGGCTTTGAAAACATATATGCAAACAAATCAAAAAACTCGCTCCATTTGCAAATATCTTTTCTTGGCTTTGGCTTTTCGCGGTCGATATTTAAAACTTTTGTGACATATTCTGCATCTTTTTCAAGATATTTTGCGGTTTCCGTTGCATTTTCCTTTGCCCACAAAAGCAAACTTTCATAGCAACTTTGCGCGCTCATTTTTGAAATTATCTCTTTTGAAATATCGTCAAGTTTGACAAAATCAAAGATTGGTGTGTTGGCAGTTATGTTGTATGCGTCAAAAGGAAAATCCCAATAAGAAGCCGTTGGATTTTCAGCACGCCAACTTTCAAATTTGGAATTTGCAAGATTTGTCAAATATTCCAAAACAGCATCCTTTGGATAGCCAACACTGTCAAAAAAGCGCATATCTGCTTCTGGATGCTTGCGTTTTGAAAGTTTAATCTTGTTGTTTTTGTCGTTAAATTTGTAAATAAGTGGTGTGTGCATATATTTTGGCTGTTCAAATCCCAAAACTTCAAAAATCTCTTTGTGAAGTGGATAAGATGGAAGCCACTCTTCGCCGCGCACCACGATTGTTGTGCCCATAAGTGTGTCATCCACAGCGTGTGCAAAATGATATGTTGGGGTAAGGTCGTCTTTCAAAAGGATTGCGTCTTTACCATTCTCTTGCAGTTCAATTTCGCCCTTTACAACATCAACAAGTGTCACTTTGCCATCGCCATTTGCCTTTGATTTCAAACGAATAGCAAACTTTTTGCCGTCTTTAAGGTTTTGTGCAACTTGTTCAAAAGTCAAGTTGCGGCAAGGGTCTTTGTCTTCATTCAGCCCAACAGCAAACTTTTTCTTTCGCTTTTCTTCAACGTCCAAAAGCCCTTCTGTTTTTCTGCAAAAACAAGGAAAAGCATCCCCTTGCTCCACAAGTTTCTTTGCATATGCTTTGTAGATTTCGGTGCGCTCACTTTGATAATATGGGCCATAGTCGCCCATGGTCACACCGCCTTTCATTTCAAACTCATCTGGTGTAAGGCCATGTGATGTGAGAATTGACATGACAATTTGGTCAGAGCCAGCAATTTCGCGTTTTTTGTCAGTGTCTTCAATTCTAAGCATAAAAACGCCGCCGCTTTGCTTTGCAATTTGATAGTCAATTATCGCTTGGAAAAATCCGCCAAGATGCATAAATCCAGTTGGACTTGGCGCAAATCTTGTCACTTGCGCACCCTTTTTCAACTTTCTTTTAGGATATTTCTTTTCAATTTCTTCAACAGTGTATTTGTTGTTTGGAAACAAAAGTTGTGCTAATTCAATGTTTTTGTTCATTTTTTCACCTTTTTAATTTAAAATTTCTTGTATTTTGTTTAAAAATTCTGGCAGTGATATTGTTACATATTGTTCTATCTTGTCCATGTAATTTAATGCTTGTTTGTCATAATCTTTATATTCAAATAATACTGCATTGAAAGCACTTAAATTAAGGCTGTTGAGTGCAGTGTAATAGTCGTTGGTTTCAACCAAAAAGTCTTGAGTGTATTCCCAAAGCGTTTGAATTTCTTCCTTTGTTGCAACTTGTGGGTCTGCCTGCGCCGTGAGAACGGTTTTATACAAAGAGAAATCTTCATCAAGTTGATTTAGATATTTTTGTATTTCTGCCTTTGCTGGCCCATTGCTTTGGGTGTTTGCCCAGTTGAATTTACTGTCAATTTCCGTGATATTAAACTTTGAAAAAACTTTCAATAATTTTGCACGAATATATTGTTTAATCAAGTCGCGGTCGTGGGATGTTGGCTCGGAATTGTTTATATCTTCATAAACATTTGTCGTTTCAATGGCATCCGCAAGTGCAAGTGAAAAGTTTACATTTGCATCCACCATTGCGCCATATGTTCTTTTGAAAATTGTAAGAACACTGAAATTGTCTTCAGGGGAAAACTTGGATGCAAGTGATTCGCCTGTTTCATTTGGTTCAAAATAATACACAAAGTCCACTCTTTTGAAAAGGAAGTCTTTAAGGGTTGCTGTGTAGTTTACAAGCGCAGAGTTAAGACTTTCAACCGCACTTTGTGTTGCTTTGCTGATTGGGTCATCTTTTCTTCCAATAATCCAATCGATAGTGTGTTCTATAAACTCGTTTGAAATAGCAAAATATGTGTTGTATAACTTTCTAAGTTCAACATAGCCCTTTTCACTTGCATCAATCTTTTTTTGAAGTTCCTGTCCAAAATTGATGTAGTATTTTGTGCCAGCAACTGTTGAATCAACCTGCTTTTCTTCAAAAGCGCCATCTTTCACTGCATTTGTGTAAACTTCCTGCAAGGCTTTGTAGTTTGCTTCAAGTGTTCCAATGTTCACCTTGTCGCAGCACCCCACAAGCCCAACTAAACAGAAACATGACACAATTAAAACAACAACTGACAATAATTTTATCTTAAATTTCATAACTCCTCCTATGCAAGTGTGCCTGCAAGCAACTGTTGATATTCATCTGTTGTTTGCCCATTTTCACCCAATATTTTGTCAAGTTTTGCTTGTAAAACTTCGTTGTATTGCACACCCAAAATCAAGGAAACTTTGCTTTTTTCAAGATAAGCATCTGCCACTTTCTTGTAAGTTTGTGTGTAGTCTTTTGTTTTAAGATTGTCTTTAAGTTTGTCTGTAACGTTTTTTGTGGCAAAGAAAATTGCCTTTGTAAGTTTGTTGTTCATAAGCGGAGATGTGACACTTGCTGTGTAGATTGTTCCAAGTTTTGTCATTGCATTTGCCGTGCAAGTTGTGATGCTTGAAACATATTGATTGCAGTCCGCCCAAGAGCGTGCAAGCCAAGACTGTTTAACTTGTATGTCTGGCGACTCTAAAATGTTTTTAAATCTATCTTCATAGTCAAGATAGGAAGTGAGTGTGTTGATATATCTTTGCGCATCACTGAAATTGTCCGCAACTGCCTTTCGGTTGCTTCTGTAAACTTCGGTGTATTTTGTGTAAATTATCTCTCTGTCGAAAAATCCCCCATAGATTTCAAATGCGTCTAATGCGACAATGGCATTTGAAGCAAGATTGCGGTCTTCATCAGTGATGTTTTCAACTGTCGATGGAAGCGCCTTGATTTGTTCTAAATATTGTCTTGTAATTTCATTTTCGTGACTTTCGGCATTCAAATAGCCTTCCTGAACATAGTGATGCACCGTGTTTATTGTTTCTTTTGTGTCTTTTTCCCTGAAAAGATTGATAAACACAACTGTCAGCACTGCCGCAATTATCAAAAGTATAACTATTGCAATAAACCACTTTCTTCCTTTCATGTTTTCTCCTTTATTCTTGCTGTTCAACCTGAACTTTTTCGTCATGATTGAGATATGTTGTATATTCGCCAACCCATTTAAGTTTAACTTCGCCAGTGCTTCCACTTCTGTGTTTTGATATAAGAAGATAAACTGTGCCTGGCTCGTCTTCCGTTTGAACATCGTTGTATTTTTCTGGATTGTATAAGAACAAAACTATGTCCGCATCCTGTTCGATACTTCCTGAATCACGAAGGTCTGAAAGCACAGGTCTGTGGTCTTCACGAACTTCAACCGCACGCGAAAGTTGTGAAAGCAAAATTATTGGAACATTAAGTTCTTTTGCCGCAATTTTCAAAGTTCTTGTGATATCACTGACTTCTTGATTTCGGCTGTCGCGAGATGATTTTCCCATTGTCATAAGTTGAAGATAGTCAATCACGATAAGGTCAAGCCCTTCGGTCATTTTAAGTTTTCTGCACTTGGAGATTATCTCAAACGGAGTGACCATGGATGAATCATCCACATAAATTCCACTTTGAGCGAGTTTTTTCTCCGCTGTCCAAATGCGTTTCCATTCTTCGCCATCCATCGTGCCACGAAGCACGTGCGCAAGGTTCACTTTTGCAAGCGAAGAAAGGGCGCGCTGCATAAGTTGTTCACGGCTCATTTCAAGAGCAAAGATTGCAACTTTTTTGTTTTCGTTCACTGCGGCGCTGACGGCAATATTCATTGCAAACGAAGTTTTCCCCACACCAGGACGCGCTGC
>CANRCQ010000006.1 GCA_947629145.1 uncultured Clostridia bacterium | reverse complement strand
GGTTACAGGGACAAACGGAAAAACAACAACATCTTACATCATTGCACAGATGCTTTCTCGCAATGGGCATAAAGTGGGATTGATTGGCACAAACGGAGTTTATTATGATGGCAAAAGGGAAGAGTGTCCGCTCACAACTCCAGATGCGGATTTTTTGCATGAAACTTTCAAAAAAATGCATAATGTAGGTGTTGAATTTGTTGTCATGGAAGTGTCCGCACACGCAGTTGACCAAGACCGCATTCATGGAATAAACTTTGACATTGGAGTTTTGACGAACATCACGCAAGACCATTTGGATTATTTTAGAACGATGAAAAACTATCAAAATGCAAAGGAAAAGTTTTTTGAAAATGTGAAAAGCGCCGTGATATGCACGGATGATGCATGCTGCTTTGAAATTGCGCAAAAACTTGACATCCCTGTGACGACATATGGAATTGAAAACCCTTGCGATGCATTTGCGATTGATGTGTTTTGCAGTTTAAATGGAAGCAGATTTGTTGCAAACATAAATGATGAAATTGTGGAAATTAAAACAAACCTAATTGGCGATTACAATATTTACAACTCTTTGGCGGCGCTTTGTGTTTGTCAAAAACTTGGGCTTAATGCAGAAGCGCTTAAAAGGGGACTGAATTTCATAAGTCCGGTTGAAGGGCGTTTTAATGTGATAAATCTTGACGGCAAATATGTCGTGATTGACTATGCGCACACTCCGGATGGGCTTGAAAAAGTTTTGCAAACGGCAAGAAAACTTACTGATGGCAAGGTGTTTGTTGTGTTTGGGTGCGGCGGAAATCGTGACAAGGACAAACGGCACAAAATGGGCAAAATCGCAGAAGAAAATGCGGACTATGTTTGCCTTACAGACGACAATCCACGATTTGAAAAACCGGCGGAAATTATTAAAGAAATCGAAAAGGGCATGAGAAAAACTCATTTTGTTGAAAAAGACAGGCAAAAGGCGATTGAAAAAATGCTTGCACTTGCGAAAGAAAAAGACATAATTGTTGTGGCAGGAAAGGGCGCAGAGAAATATCAGGAAATTCAGGGAGTGAAACACCCTTACAACGATTTTGATGCAGTTTACAACATATTTAAACCAAAAATAAAAAAGGACAAATTCTATGGTTGTTAAATTTTTGATATGCGGACTTTTTTGTCTGCTTTTTTCCACAATTATATCTCCGCTTGTTTTGTGGCTTTGCAAAAAAATGAAGGCGACACAAAGCATTTTGCATTATGTGGACAAGCATGCTTCAAAACAAGGCACACCAACTATGGGCGGAATTATCTTTCTGTTGACACTTATTTTTGCAAGTTTCTTTCTGTTTGAAAGCGAAAAAACACTTGCAATTTTCGCAATTATTGTCACTTTTTCTTATGCGCTTTTGGGATTTTTAGACGATTTTATAAAGGTGCATTATCTTCAAAATGCAGGGCTGAAACCCTATCAAAAAATTGTTGGACAAGTTGGAATAGCGCTTATTGTGTCAATTTTTGTTTATCTGTCTGGGCGGACAAGCCTAAGTTTTTTTAATTTAACTTTTGACATCGATTTTTGGATTATTCCTTTTGTCATTTTGGTGCTGGTGGCAACCACCAACAGTGTAAATCTCACTGATGGGCTGGATGGACTTGCTGGGGGTGTGAGTTTTGTTTACATCTTAGTTTTTGGCGTGATTTTGGCTTGCCTTGGGGGCTTACAGATGCAGAACATGGCAATGCTCTGTTTTGGGCTTTGCGGCGGACTTTTGGGGTATTTGATGTGCAACTGCTTCCCTGCAAAAATCTTTATGGGCGACACTGGCTCACTTGCACTTGGGGGCTTTATCGCTTGCACTGCTGTTTTAAGTGGACAAGAACTGCTTCTTCCAATCATGGGCTTTATGTTTGTGTTGTCGGCAGTTTCGGTTATCATTCAAGTTTTGCACTATAAACGAACAAAAAAACGTGTGTTTTTAATGACCCCACTCCACCACCACTTTGAAAAAAAAGGTGTGCATGAAAACAGAATCGTTGTCGTATATATAGTTGTGACAACGGCTTTATCTATTGCGACACTTGCCACTTTTTTGAGCCTTGTTTAAAGGGAGTTTATGAGATTAAAAAATAAAAAAATTTTAGTTTTAGGGCTTGGCGAAAGCGGACGAGCCGTCATTAAACTTTGCGTTTCAAAGGGTGCGCACGTAAGTTTTTATGACGACAATCTCAATTTTTATGATTATGTTGGCTTTGAAAGGCATCCGCTTGAACACACCTATGACATTGTTGTTGTCAGTCCTGGCATTAAAGTGAAAGGCAACAGTTTGCTTGAAAAACTTAAAGAAAAAAACAAACTTGTTTTAAGCGAACTTGACTTTGCCTATCTTCAAAGTAAGGGGAAAATTATTGGCATAACAGGGACAAATGGCAAGACAACAGTCAGTATGCTCACTGCAAAAATTTTGAAAGAAGCAGGGTTTAAAACTTTCTTATGCGGAAACATTGGATTGCCATTTTCGTCTGTTTGCACGCGCACAACAAAGGACTGTGTTGTGGTTTGTGAAGTGTCAAATTTTCAACTTGAAACAAGCAAATTTTTTCGCCCCAACATTGCTTGCATTTTAAACATCAAGCCTGACCACTTAGACAGACACGGCAGTTTTGAAGAATATAAAAGTGTGAAAGCAAAGATTTGCCAAAGGCAAAAAGGCAGAGATTTCTTAATTTTGAATTTAGATGATGAAGAGTGCAAAAAAATGATTTTGCATAAAAAATATCAATTTTTTTCAAAAAAAACGCTAAAAAAAGGTGTTTTTTTGAAAAATAATCAAATTTTTATCAATAAACGAAGTGTTTTAAGTGTGAATGACATAAAACTTTTAGGAGAGAAAAATTTGGAAAATGTGCTTGCAAGTGTGGCAATTTGTTCGCACTTTAAGGTGTCGAATGAAAATTTTTCATATGCCGTGAGAAACTTTTCGCCAGCATCTCATCGCATGGAGTTTGTTGGCAAAATTGAAGGTGTCACTTTTGTTGATGACAGCAAAGCCACAAATGTTGCATCCACTGTTGCATGTGTTTTGGCTTTTAAAAAAGAGAGTATTTTTCTTTTGCTTGGTGGGCTTGGAAAAGAGATTGAATATGACGAAATTTTTTCAAACTTTTCTTTTAAAGAAGTTGTCTGCTTTGGAGCAGACGGAGAGAATATTTTAAAGTGCGCACAAAAATATAATGTAAGTGCAACAAGGTTTGAAAAGTTTGCAGATGCGGTTTTGTATTGCAAACAAAATGCAGTGGAAGGCGACTTTGTCATTCTTTCTCCGGCGTGTGCAAGTTTTGATGAATTTTCAAGTTATGCGCAGCGCGGCGATGTGTTTAAAAATCTTGTTTTAGGAATTAGGGAATGAAGAAATTTTCAAGCACAGAAATGTGGGTTTTTGTAATTACTGTTGCGCTTGCCGTGTTTGGCTGCGTGATGGTTTACAGTGCAAGTTGTTATTCCGCCGCATATCACTATCACAATCAATATTTTTTTCTTTTTAAACAAATCTTTGGAGTTGTGCTTGGGATTTGTGCTATGACCTTCTTAGCGTTTATCGACTATCACATTTTGGACAAGTTGAAATATGTGATTTTGCTTGTGAGTGTGGGGCTTTTGGTGTTGGTGTTTGTGCCTTTTTTCGGTGTGCAAAGTTATGGGGCAAACAGATGGGTGAGAATTTTGGGAGTTTCCATTCAGCCAAGTGAAATTGCAAAATTTGCGCTTGTCATTTTTATGGCGTGCTATCTTTCAAAACAACACGACAAGATTAAATCTTTTAAGGCACTTATTCCGCCACTTATGGTTGCTGGAATGCTTTGTCTTTTGGTGATAATCGAGCCTAGCATGAGTGTGACGATGTGTTTGGCATTTGTCACTTTCTTTATGCTTATAATTGGCGGAATGACAAGAAAACACACAATAATTTTTTCTTCTGTGGCGGCTGCCGCAGTGCCAATTTTGATTTTGGCAGAGCCTTACAGACTTAAACGATTGTTTGCCTTTTTAAATCCATGGGCTACTCCACAGGGCGAAGGGTTTCAACTTATTCAATCCCTTTATGCACTTGGAAATGGTGGGCTTTTGGGAGTTGGACTTTTTCAAAGCAGACAAAAATTTCTGTTTTTGCCGTTTGCTGAAAGTGACTTTATCTTTTCCATAATCGGCGAAGAATTGGGATTTTTTGGCTGTGTTATTTTGCTTTGTGCTTATTTTGTTTTAATTTTTTTGCTGTTTAAAATTGGACTTAATGCAAAGGACAGATTTGGCTGTCTGCTTTCGTGCGGAGTGGCTCTTGTAATCGGCGTGCAACTTCTTTTAAACATTGCAGTTGTCACTGGCAGCATTCCGCCAACTGGCTTGCCACTGCCGTTTATTTCAAGTGGCGGAACTTCGGTTATGGTGTTTATGGCTGGTGTTGGAGTTGCAATCTCTGTTTCACGTCAGTCTAAAAAGAAAGAAAACAAATAAAAACATTTTCATATACTAGAATATGAAACTTTTAATTAACGGTGGCTGCACACTTTCCGGAGAGATTGAGGTTGATGCATCTAAAAATGCATTCCTGCCGATTTTGGCAAGCACAGTTCTATTGGATGGAGAGTGTTGTTTTACAAACTATGTCAACTTGACTGACCTTGACTGTATGCGCGAGATTTTGGGGCTTTTAAATATAAAAAGTGTTCTTTTGGGGCGAGAACTTTACATAGATACAAAACACATTGAAAATGCAAAAATCACACATGACCTTACACAAAAAGTCCGTGCGTCAATCTTTATTTTAGGGGCGCTTTTGGGGAGATTTCGAAGCGCTGTTATTGCCTATCCTGGTGGATGCAACATTGGCGCGCGCCCAATAGATATACATATCAAAAGTTTTAAGGCACTTGGTGTGAGAATTGTTGAAAAACACGGCTATATCTATTGTTTCGGCGAGAATTTGCATTCTGGCGAAGTGTTTTTGGATTTTCCTAGTGTGGGTGCAACGGAAAGCCTTATGATGTGCGGAATTTTATTAAAGGGTGTGACTGTAATCAAAAATGCCGCAAAAGAGCCTGAAATTGTTGACCTTGCAAACTTTTTAAATGCCTGTGGGGCGAATGTGCGTGGCGCTGGAAGTGACAAAATTGAAATTGTTGGGGTGGAAAGTTTGCACGGAGTAAATTACACTGTTATGCCAGACAGGATTGTGGCCGGAACTTATCTTCTTGCAGTGGCAACTTGCGGCGGAGATGTGCTTGTAAAGAATGCACTTGCAAAACACAACGAAAGTTTGCTGTCTTTTTTAAAATCCGCTTGCAACTTGGATGTGTTTAGTGATAGAATAAGAGTGAAAGCAAACAAAAGGCCTTCTTCGATTGAGAAAATAAAAACTTTGCCTTATCCGGCTTTTCCAACCGACTTGCAGCCGCAAATGATGGTGCTTCAAAGCATAAGCCAGGGAGTTTGTGTTTTGCAAGAAAATTTGTTTGAAAATCGTTTTGGCACGGCTTTTGAACTTAAAAAAATGGGTGCGGACATTACAATCAATTCCAATCTTGCTTGCATTGTTGGGGTTGAGAAACTTTTTGGAGCGGATGTGTGTGTGTGTGACCTAAGGTGTGGGGCGGCACTTGTCATTGCGGGATTGAAGGCGGAAGGCTATACAAGTTTAAGCGGTGTGGAACTTATCGACCGTGGATATGAAGCAATCGAAGAAAAATTTGCTGTTTTGGGTGCGGAGATTAAAAGGACAGAAATTGAGTAAAAAATGGATTATCACTTTGTCGGTGCTTTTGGCTTGTGTATCAGTTGTGTTGATACTTTTTTGGACACTCTTTGCCCTTTCGTCAGTGACTGTGCAGTTTCACTCAACAATCAAAAATTTGACACTAAGTGAAAATGAAATTGTGAAGGCTGGCGATTTTAAATATGGAAGTTGCGTTTTCTTTGACGGCAAAAAGAAATATATTAGAAATCTTGAAAAACAGGATGATGAAAAGTTTGCATATCTTAAAGTTTTGAATATTGAAACAGTTTTTCCAAACAGATATGTTGTTCATGTTACAGAACGCGAAGAACTTTTCCGCGCCGAAATTGGCGGACAAGCATATATTTTAGACCACGAATTTCGCGTTTTGAAAAACTCCAACAACACTGAAAATGTGATTGACCTTGTTGGGCTTGAAGTGAATGATGAAGAAATTAAAATTGGTGATTTTTTGGACATTAAACAACGCGGAATGTTGAACTTTTACAGTGCCATGTTATCGCAGAACTTTGACCTTTCTCAAATTTTAGGAAAGTTTAAAAGCATAACACTTTCAACTTACACCGAAAATGTGACTTTAAAAGAATACACACAAATGACACTTGAAACGGCACAAAATATGAAAATGATTGTGAAAAACATTGATTTTGCATTAAAAAACAAAATGAATTTGCTGTTTTTTGCTGAAAACGAACTTTTTGCAAGCAACTTTGATGAAGAAGGCTATCTTTTAAATTCAAAGGGCGAAAAGATTTTCTTTGTTGAAAATGAAGACAAAATGCTTGTTGTTGCAAGCGAAACAGACGATGGCGCATTTGCGCTTACATCAGCCGAACTTGTAAACATGACTCTTGTTGTTGACAACTTGACTTTGAGCGATTATTCATCTGTTGGCGAATGGGACATAACCTATGGACTTATGAAAAATTACTGAACTTACTAGACAAAAGTTTTTATATATGTTAAAATTTAATGGATTTTAGGGGATTGTTATGATTTTAGATATTCAAAAAGAAAAATTAGAAAAAATTAAACAAGATTTTGTGTTTATCAAGGAGTGTCTTTGACCCGGACGGCCAAAAAGAAAAACTTGATACTTTAAAGGAAAAACAGTTGCAACCAAACTTTTTTGCGGATGCAAAGAATGTTTCTAAGGTTGGAAGGGAAGTTAAACTTTGTGAATACAAGATTGAAAAAGTTGAAAGTTTGAAAAAACTTATTGACAATGCGCAGGCTTCAATTGAACTTTTGGAAGAAGTTGATGACACGCAGATTTTTGACGAACTTACATCCACTCTTTCAAAACTTGAAAAGGACATTGAAAGCGCCAAACTTGAAACACTTTTGTCTGGGAAATATGACAACTACAATGCGATTTTGACCTTGCACGCAGGGGCTGGCGGAACGGAAGCACAGGACTGGACAGATATGCTTTATCGAATGTATTGTATGTATGCTCAAATGAGTGGATTTAAGGTGAAAGTTTTGGATGTGCTTGATGGCGAAGAAGCAGGCATAAAGTCGATTTCTTTTCTTGTTTCTGGGGAATATGCATATGGTTATTTAAAGGCGGAAAAGGGTGTTCACAGGCTTGTGAGAATTTCTCCGTTTGATGCTAACGCAAGGCGTCACACAAGTTTTGCAAGTTTGGAAGTTATGCCTGAAATTGAAGAAGCGCCAGATATTGTTATTCGCCCAGAAGATTTGAAAATTGACACCTATCGAAGTTCTGGGGCAGGCGGACAGCACGTCAATAAAACAGAGTCTGCCATTAGAATCACGCATATTCCATCTGGAATTATTGTTGCGTGCCAGACTGAAAGGTCACAGGTTCAAAATCGTGAAACTGCAATGAAAATGCTTTATTCAAAACTTGTTGAAAAACAAGAACTTGAAGAACTTGAAAAGTTGGCATCCATCCGCGGTGATGTGAAAAAGATTGAGTGGGGAAGTCAAATTCGTTCTTATGTTTTCTGCCCTTATACAATGGTTAAGGACCACAGAACCAACTTTGAAACAAGTGATATTCAAGCGGTTATGAATGGGAATATTCAAGACTTTATAAACGAATATCTTAAAAGGACAAGTGTAAAGGGATGAGTTATTTTGAAGACGCACAAAAAAAATATGAACAGTTAAAACACAAAGAAAATGTGCTTATTCTTTCTGTTGAGTCTTCTTGTGACGAAACTTCAATTGCGCTTGTGGAAAACGGAAGAAGGGTGCTTTCAAATATTGTTTCTTCCCAAATTGATATTCATAAATTATATGGCGGAGTAGTGCCAGAGATTGCATCAAGAAATCATATAAAAAACATAACTGGTGTTTTGGACGAAGCGCTTTTGAAAGCAAACAAAACACTTGACGATATAGATGCCGTTGCCGTCACTTATGGGGCTGGGCTTATTGGGGCGCTTTTAGTTGGTGTGAACTTTGCAAAGACACTTGCATATGCGCTTAAAGTTCCACTTATTGCCGTCAGTCACGTTCATGGGCATATTGGGGCAAACTACATATCTCACGCAGAACTCACTCCGCCATTTTTGTGCCTTATGGTCAGTGGCGGTCACACAGCCATTGTTGAAGTGAAGGATTATTGCGACTTCAACCTTTTGGGGACAACTGTGGATGACAGTGTAGGGGAATGTTTTGATAAGGTGGCGCGCGTTTTGGGGCTTTCATATCCAGGTGGACCAAACATAGACAGACTTGCAAAGGAAGGCAAAAACACTGTTAAATTCAACTATAAAACTCCGCTTAAAGACACACTTAATTTTTCTTTCAGTGGGCTTAAAACGGCGGTTGTAAATTATGTCCATAACTGCGAACAAAAGGGCGCTGATTTTTCAAAGGCGGATGTTGCGTGCAGTTTTCAAGAACTTGCCACTGATGAGCTTGTTTCAAAGACAATGACTGCGTGCAAAAACTTTCCTAAACTTGTGGTTGCAGGTGGGGTTGGCGCTAACAGCAGACTTAGGGAAAAACTTGAAATTGCTTGCAAAAATAATGGTGTGAAATTATATCTTCCAGACCTTAAATATTGCACGGACAACGCGGCTATGATTGGCGCGATTGCATATTATTATATGAAGGCAGGGATTGGGCTTGCGGATTTGTCACTTACGGCAAGTGCCACAGTAAGTATTTGATATGAAAAAAATATTTAATTCACTTTTCAACAGTTTTAAATGCATTAAATGGTGGGAATGGCTGACCTATACAGTGTTTGTTGCCGTTATCTTTATCATTGGCGGAATTTACAGGGCAAACTACATTCTTTTTATAAATGCTTTCTTGGGGATTACAAGCATCTGCCTTATTGCAAAGGGTAATTTTTTGGGGCCTATTCTTGAAATTGTGCAAATTGCGTTCTATTGTCTTATGAGTTGGCAAAACAGATATTATGGCGAGATTATCGTGTGCCTTGGAATAACACTTCCATCACTTGTTGTTGAAGTGATAACTTGGATTAAAAACAGCGCCAAAGAAACGGCTGTTGTCAAAGTCAACAAGCCACTTTCTTGGGTTGAATGGATTGTTTCTTCAATCGTGATTGCAGGCATATCTGTTGGAATGTATTTTTTGTTAGGCTACTTTGGAAACGCAAATCTTACTGTTTCAATAATCAATCTTGCCCTTGGAATAATGGCAGGATATTTGGGGCTTAGAAGATGCGAATACACATTTTTGTTTTACATTGTGTCGAATTGTATAAGCATCACGCTGTGGCTTAGCATTGTGTTACAAGGCGATATGTCTTATCTTATGACAACAGTCATGTATTTTGAATATTTGTTCTTAAATTCATATGGGCTTGTGAACTGGATTAAACTTAAAAGACTTCAAAAGAAAGAAAAGAATTTACAAGAAAATAACATTTCTTAAAAGGGGGATTGTATGGAACTTTTAGCACCTGCTGGAAATTTTGAAAAGTTTGAAACTGCATTGCACTTTGGGGCGGATGCGGTGTATCTTGCCGGCGGAAAATTTGGGCTTAGGGCTTATGCAGGAAATTTCTCAAACGAAGAGATGGAAAAAGCGGTTAAGATTGCGCATGAAAAGGGCAAAAAAGTTTATGTGACAATAAACATTATTGCGCGTGATGAAGATTTTGTTGGGCTTAAAGAATATCTCAAATTTTTGCAAGATATAAAGGTGGATGCGGTGATTGTAGCGGACATTGGTGTGTTGCAATTTGTTCGTGTGCACGCGCCAAATATTGCCGTTCATGTTTCCACACAGGCAAATATAATAAACTCTTATTCGGCAAATTTAATGGCGGAACTTGGCGCAAAAAGGCTAATTTTGGCAAGGGAACTCACTCTTGAACAGATTGCCCAAATCCGTAAAAATGTGCCTAAAAAAGTGGAGATTGAAGTGTTTGTGCATGGGGCAATGTGCATGGCGTATTCTGGAAGATGTTTGCTTTCAAACTATCTTACTGGGCGCGACTCCAATCATGGCGAATGTGTTCAGGCTTGCCGCTGGAAATACATGGTGAGAGAAGTTTCTCGTGAAGATGAACTTGAAGTGCAAGAAGACGAACACGGAAGTTATATCTTCAACTCAAAAGACCTTAATATGTTGCCATTTTTAGGAGAACTTCAAAAAATCGGCGTGGACAGCATTAAGATTGAAGGGCGCATGAAAAGCGCATATTATGTTGCAACAGTTGTAAATGCATACAGACAGGCGCTTGATATTTTGCCTAAGAAGCCAAGCAAACAACTTTGCAACGAACTTTTAAAAGCAAGTCACAGACACTACACAACTGGCTTTTATTTCAAAGACGAAAAGAAGCAGTTTACAGAAGATTCTATGCCTGTTCAAGACAGCGAATTTGTTGCGATTGTAAGCCGCGATTGTGACGGCAAAACTGTGGAACTTGAAATGAGAAACAAGTTTTCTGTGGGGGATGTTTTGGAAATTTTAAGCCCAGACACAAAGATTTTAAATAAAAAATTGAAGATTGAAAAAATAACAAATTCATCTGGCGAAGATGTTGAAAGTGCAAAGGTTGTGCAAGAGAAAGTGACCGTTCCATGCAAGTTTATGCTTAAAGTGGGCGACATTTTAAGAAAATAATTAAAATTTTTTAACTTTATTTGACAAGACACAAGGTTTAATGCTATTATAAAAGTGTTGGGGGATTTGTGGCTAAGTATAACATAAACAACATTGAAAATGTTGAAGGCAAATATCATATCATGTTTTTGGAAGGAAAAACAAAGGTGGAAGAAGCCAAACAGGATTTGCGTGGGGCTTGGTTTTCACTTTTGTTGTTTTTTGCGCTTGTTGTTGTGTTTATTATTTTCAGTGAATTTAATTTGTATTATGCCGCATTCGTAGTTGTGTTTTTGGCATTTTTTGTGGCGTTTTACATATATCTTAAACGCGAAAAACGAAAGGGTGTGAAAATTTGTGTGTATGCCGTTCAAAAATCCAAGACAACTGACATCATTGCAAAACAGGTGGACAACAGAACTGCCAGCAAGGCGATTGTCAAATCTATGTCAAACTCTATCGACAAATTTGATTCCAAGAAAAGGGATAAAACTTTTTTGGAAAAGATAAAGCGCAAAAGAAAACACACTCGCATTGTTGAAATGATAACTCAATTTGAAGATGAAGAGAAAAAAACGGCAGATTAGCCGTTTTTTTGTTTGTTTTACTTGTTTTTCTTTTTTGTTTTTGATATAATCTCAAAAGGAGTAAAATATGACTACTGAAAGAGAACTTATTGATTTATGGTTTAAATTTTTTGAAGAACACGGCTTCAAGCGAATTGAAGGACTTTCTATCATCCCTGAAAATGACCCAACTGTTTTGTTCACAACGGCTGGAATGCATCCGCTTGTGCCTTATCTTTTGGGCGAAAAACATCCTGCTGGAAACAGAATTTGTGATGTTCAACGTTGCATTCGCACAAATGACATTGACGAAGTTGGTGATGCAAGCCACCTTACATTTTTTGAGATGCTTGGAAACTGGTATTTGGGGGACTGCCCAAAGGAAGAGATGATTAAACTTTCCTTTGAATTTTTGACAAGTCCAAAATATCTTGGCATTCCAAAAGAAAGGCTTGCAACCACAGTTTTTGCTGGGGATGAAACCGCACCACGCGATGAAGTTGCATACAAGGCATGGAAAGAATGTGGAATTGAAAATGTTTTCTATTTGAATAAAGAACACAACTGGTGGGCGCTTGGTGGCGGAGTTGGGCCTTGTGGACCTGACACAGAGATGTTTTATGACACCGGAAAACCAAAGTGCAGTGAAAATTGCTCGCCGGCTTGTGACTGCGGCAAATATCTTGAAATTTGGAATGATGTTTTCATGCAATACAAGGTTGAAAATGCTGGCGAAAAAGCAAAGAAACTCGACCGCCCTAACATTGACACCGGCATGGGACTAGAGAGAACTGTTGCTGTTTTAAACGGTGTTTCAAGCATATTTGACACCGGTGTTTTGAAGCAAGTTATTGATTTTATCGGCACAAAAGCACAGGTTAAATACACAGAAAGTGAAAGTGCGAAACGTTCTTACAGAGTGATAACCGACCACGTGCGTTCGGCAGTGTTTGTTTTGGGAGATTATCGCGGAGTTAAGCCTTCAAATGTGGGACAAGGCTATATTTTAAGAAGGTTTATAAGGCGCGCTGTAAACTGTGCAAGAAACATCGGCCTTGACACAAAATATTTTTCAAACATTATAGATATTTTCGTGGACAGACATGGGGCTGATTACAGCGACATTAAGCGCAATCGCGAATATATAAAGGCTGAGTTTAACTTGGAAGTTGAAAAGTTTTCAAAGGCACTTGATGAAGGACATAAAGAGTTTGAAAAAGTTATTTCTGGCATTGAAAAACACAAGTCTTTTGCCGCTTTAAAGGGCGAAGTTGTTGAAAACATAATCTCTGGGAAGGCTTGTTTTAGGCTTTATGACACATTTGGTTTTCCATTTGAACTTACAAAAGAACTTGCCAAGGAAAGGGGCTATGATGTGGATGAAGAAGGCTTTAAAAAGGCATTTGAAGAACATCAAGAAAAAAGCAGAACTGCGTCTGCTGGGACATTTAAGGGCGGACTTGCTGACAACAGTTATGAAAGTGCAAAACTTCACACGGCAACACACCTTATCATGGCTGGGCTTAGAAAGATGTTTGGAAATCAAGTTATGCAAAAGGGAAGCAACATCACTCCGGAGCGCCTTAGAATTGACTTTAATCTCGACCACAAAATGACACCAGAAGAGATTGAAACACTTGAAAAATTTGTCAATGAAAAGATTGCACAAGAAATTCCTGTTTCCTGCGAAGAAATGAGTGTTGAACAGGCTAAACAAAGTGGCGCTGTTGGTGTTTTTGAAAGCAAATATGGTCAAGTTGTTAAGGTTTACACAATCGGCGATGTTTCAAAGGAAATTTGCGGTGGCCCACACGCGGTCAACACAAAAGACCTTCATCATTTAAAAATTGTTAAAGAAGAAAGTTCTTCAAGCGGAATTAGACGCATTAAGGCAATTTTGGACTAAATCTTTGACATATTACTTTATTTATGTTACAATAAACCTATAAGGGGGTTAAAAATGGCAGAAGGACAGATAAAAAAAGGTTTTTTCTTCTATTTTGGATTGTTTGTTTTGCTTTTAGTGACAATTTTTCTGGTCTTAATGGTCATTATGATGTTTAATCCAGGCAAGAGTATTCTTTGGATGGAATATTTCACTGGCAACGGCTCTTATCAACTTTTGGCGAAAACCACTGACACCAACGAAGCGATTGATTGGAGTTCTGTTAAAAATATAAAAGTTGAATGTGGCTATGCAAACATAACTGTTGAAAAAAACAACGAAGATAAAATGCCAAAAGACGGCGTCTACATCAGCAACGGCGCAAAGGGCTTTCGTGTTTCAAAGGGCGCTGTGAACTTCTCTTACACAGTTCAGTATGATGGCGGCGACAGAAGCAAGGTTAATATCAAAGTCAGCGAGCCAAATGGATTTATGTATTTTTCAAAAAATATCGAAATTGTTGTTCACGCTGACAACACGTCTTCTTGGAATTTTTCGGATGTAAACTTTGATTTTACAACAACATCTGGGGATATTGAACTTGGCGGAGTTATAACAAAAAGGGCGCAAAACATCAATATTCACTCCGTTACAGCGGCCACAGAAAGTGGCTCAATTTCTGTTACTGAAAAATTCAACACTTCCTCTGCAACTGGCGATTTTGTATTTCAAACGATTAAGGGGAAAATCACTTCTACAAAACAAGTTAGTGCAAATGGACAAAACGCAAATGGTTTTGATTTTGCAAGTGCTTCAAGTTTAAGCATAAATGTGACGGATAAAGGGCAAATTCAACTGCCTATTATCAAATATTCAGGAAAAGATTTAAAACTCACTTGCCTTAAGGGAACTATCAATGTCGGCTATATCGAGGCAAAAACAATAAGTGTTTACAGCATTGAAGGAAACCACCTTTTTGGAACTATCAAAGGGGACCTTTCTTACAACAACTCTCTTGACAATATTCTTTCTCCAATTATCACAATTTCAAAAATTGATGGCTCTTTCTCACTGTCCGCTGTTAAGGACAACTCTAATCCAAGAATAAAAATCGGAGAAGTGACAGAAGGGGTTCATGTAAGCACCACAAACGGTTGGTTTGAAATAGGAAAAGTTCATGGCAACACTGTCATTACAGGAACTGGTGTTGGCGCAAACTTGACGTTTGTAGAGGATTACAATTCCACAATTGAAATTAACACAAATTCTGGAGTTTCTCTCTCTTTCATGGGGCAAATTCCATCTAATGCAAAAATTAAAGCAGCAGGAAATGTCAATATCGCTGTGACAAATACAGCAAGTTTCACCGCACAAGTTTACAACTTCGATGCTGCCGACAAACCAAGTCCAACTGAAGAAGATAAAGTGCCTGAAAACAGAATAACATCCAATGTTGGAAACAGTGTTAAAAACAAGGGTGAAATTAGAATTGGTGGCGGCGGAAGTGTTATTCAAATTTTCACAAATGGCTCTGCTATCTTCAACTTAGTAAAAACTGTCGATTGACAGTTTTTTAATTAAAAGGAGTTTTTTATGCTTGAAATAATTATTTGCGTTTTACTTGGTGTTTTGATTGTGCTTGCGATTGTTGGAATTTTTGTGACAATTAAAAGCAAAAGTTCAACAAAACTTTCCCAAACTGACAAAGATGATATATTAAAAAGTTTTAATGGAAATGTTGACTTTATTTCAAAAAGTTTGACAGAAACCCAAAAGGCGAACAACGAAGCACTGCTGCTTGGACTTCGCACCTTTCAAGAAAATTTGTCCGCAAACAATGTTGCTTTGGAAAAGCGAATTTTGGAGTTGAGCAAATTGCAGGAAGAAAAACTTGAAGCCATCCGTCTTTCAAACGAAAGACACATTAAAATGATGCAAGAAGACAACAATCGTCAACTTGACAAAATGCGTGAAACGGTTGATGAAAAACTTTCAAAAACAATCAATGAACGCTTTGAACAGACATTTAAAGTTTTAAGTGAACAACTTGAAAGTGTTTATAAATCTTTGGGGGAAATGCAGAATATTGCAACCGATGTTGGAAGCCTTACAAAAATGCTTTCAAATGTGAAAACCACAGGAATTTTTGGCGAAGTGCAACTTGGCGCAATTTTTGAGCAAATTCTCACAAAAGACCAATATGAAACAAATTTTGTCACAGGCGAAGGCAGAGAGCCAGTTGAATTTGCAGTTAAACTTCCTGGGCAAAATGACGGCGAATTTGTGTATATGCCTGTGGACAGCAAATTTCCTTACACCATTTACAGCGACCTGCAAAATGCCTATGAAAAGAACGATTTGGATGTTGTTAAACAGAAGAAAGAACTTTTGAAATCCACCATAAACAGCATGGCAAAGGACATCAACACAAAATATATTTGCCCACCAAAAACAACCAATTTTGCAGTTATGTTTTTGCCGGTTGAAGGGCTTTATGCTGAAATTGCAAAACTTGGGCTTATCGAACAACTTCAAAGCAAATACAGTGTGACTATTGCAGGTCCAACAACCATGAGCGCACTTTTAAACAGTTTGCAAATGGGATTTAGAACACTTGCTATTCAAAAGAAAAGCGGACAAGTGTGGAAAGTTTTGGGAGCAGTGCGCACTGAATTTGATAAATTCAGCGGAATTGTCGAAAGAATACGCGGTCAGTTTGAAAAGACAAGCAAGGATTTTGACAGCCTTGTTGGAACAAGAACAAGACTTCTTGCAAGCAAACTGCGCTCTGTTGAAAAACTTGACACTGGCGAAAGCCTTAAAGTTTTGGGGCTTGAAGACGAACAAAGTGAAGAAGATGAAGAATAATGTCTTTGTGATGTTATTCTTTTAAAATTTGCTGTATATCAACCACAGGTTGAGAAATTCTATTATTATTATAAAATAACTCTATCAATACTATTGCTACTGCTTACGTATTGTTGTAAAATAGTGGTGTGTAAAGGAGGTAAATATGATATACACAGAAAACTTATCTAAAAACATTAAAAAACTCAGGGAAGAGTATAATCTCACTCAAGACCAACTTGCTGAGAAACTTCATATTTCAAGCCAAGCAATCAGCAAGTGGGAAACTGGCGAAAATCTGCCAACTCTTGCAACACTTATGGATATGTCAAAAATGTTTTATGTTTCACTTGACTATTTAGTTTGCGGAAGTGTTGACAATAGCACAAGGGGCTTGCTTGGAATTGTAAATCATATGTTAAACCGCATCTATTATGAAAATGGGCATCATGGGGATGTTTCTGGGCTTGTGAACGATGTCATTTCTTTAACAGTTCCACTTACAATTCAAGAAGGCGACTATATGTGGATTTTTGCCGCACGCAATCTTCTTAAAGCCACAATTTATGCTATGCTTGAAGACAAAAAACTTAATGCCGAAGATTTCAATATTGCAACAATAAAGAAGATTCTTATGCTTGCAAATTTTGATGATGAAGACCGCTTTGATAAAATAACAAAATATTTCAGCACTAAAACCGAAAAGTGCAGAGAATATGCAAGCGGCTATCTTGGCACATCAAGGCCAACTGCATCTTCAGTGTTTGTAACCCTTGCAACATATCTTAATATGCTTGGAGATTAAAAAAACGGCAAACGCCGTTTTTTTTAAACACTTTTAATTTTTTAATGCTTTATTTTTTTCATGTTTATAAAAGTCATAATTGCCAAGATATGTTGTAATTTTTCCATCTTTAAATTCAACCGTTTTTTCAGCAAATTTATTTATAAAATATCTGTCGTGTGAAACAAAAACAACAGTTCCATTAAAATCATCAATTGCTTTTTCAAGCACTTCTTTTGTTGGAATGTCAATATGATTTGTCGGCTCGTCAAAAACAAGACAATTTACATTTTGTTGCAGCAAACTTGCAAGACGAAGTCTAATTCTTTCGCCACCAGACAAATTTTTGACTTTTTTATTCACATCTTCCTTATAAAATTGAAAAGATGCAAGAATTTGCCTTGCTTTTTGTTCGTTAACGCAGGCTTCTTGTTTGAAACATTCTAGTAAACTTAATTTGTCATTATCAAATTCTATGATTTGGGACAGATAGCCAACTTTAACACTTGGGCCAACAAATATTTCTCCGCTAACTGGCAACTCATTTTTGCCTAATAATGTTTTAACAAACGTAGATTTTCCACTTCCGTTTGAGCCAATCAATGCGACCCTTTCTCCAGAAGTGATTATAAGATTTATTCCATCAAGAATTTTTTCTCCGTTTGGCTTTAAAACAACCAAATTTTTCGCTTCAAAAACTCTTTTGCTGGATTTTCTCTCTTCAGCAAAATCCAATTTGATTTTTCTTGTTTCTAGTGGCTTTTCAACCTTGCGAGCCAAAATTCTGTCCAATTGTGTTTGCAGGGTGTGTGCGCGATTGCAGAGTGTTGAACTGTTTGTCGCCATTCCCCTTTCAGCAAAATATTTGATTTGTTCTTGAAGCCTTTTAATAACAAGTTGTTGGTCTTGATATGCAGCCATTTGCTTTTGAAAATTTCGTTCTTTTTCAATTAAATATCCAGAATAATTTGTATTGTAAACACAGGCTTCAATGCCAGATAAATCCAATATTTTATTTGACATTTTATCTAAAAAATATCTGTCGTGGGAGACAATTACAATTGCGCCTTTAAAACTTTTTACATATTCTTCCAGCCACTCAATTCTCTCTATGTCCAAATGATTTGTCGGCTCATCCAACAGCAGTAAGTCCGGTTTTTGAAGCAACGCTTTTGCAAGTTGAACAAGCGTTTTTTCTCCGCCACTTAAAGATGTGTAAGGTTGTTGCAACATATTTTGACTTATCTTCAAGCCGCTGCAAACTTGATTTATCTTGTAATCCACATCATATCCGCCAACACTAGAAAACTGTTCGATAAGTTTGCAGTATTTTTCTAAGATTTTATCATATTCGTCTGTTGGATTTTCCATTATCTTTTCATAATGTTTTATTCTTTCAAACATTTTGTTAATTTCTATAAATGCATCTTTAAGAACATCTAATACAATTCTGTCATCAACTTTGTCACTGGATGTTTGGTCTAGATAAACAACTGATGCACCTTTCTTTATGTTGATTGAACCGCTGTCCGCTTTTTCAATGCCAGCGATTATTTTAAGTAGTGTTGATTTTCCACAACCATTTGGCCCAACGATTGAAATAGATTCTCCTTCATTCAATGAAAAAGAAACATCTTCAAAAAGTTGCCCATAACCAAATGTTTTTGAAATTTTGCTTACATCTAAAATTAACATATATCTTATATATCAAAAAAATCAAAAAAAGTCAAATCTAAGTTTTTATTTCAATTAAAAATTTTTGAAAAATCAATGATTTTTAATAATTTTATGATATAATGAGTTGTGGGAGATAATATGATTTTATTTGATGAATTTAAATTTTCTCAAGAAGTGTATATTAAAAATCTTTTATTACAAGTCAACAAAAAGTTGGTTGATGGCGGTTTAACGCATGAAGGGGTTGAAAGTCTTTCACAAGATAACTTATTTAGAATTTGGGGAATTCAATATCAAAATGTAAAACATATCAATTTTTCTAAACTTTCTAAAGAAGATTTTGATAAAATTCCATTTTCTTCAAGCACTTTGTTTCCAGAAAAAATGCCAAAATTTTTTGATAAAAACAAAATTTTGAATTTTGAACATTGCAATTTTATTGATGATGACCAAGATGTTTGTTTGGCAATAATAGACAATCCTTCGCAGTTTTATCTCCATGAATTTTATAAAAACAAAAACATAGAATTGGTTGATTTTTCAGCAAAAAACGACCAAACTCATTTTCATATGGAAGGGGTTTTGTCAAATATTTTTAAGTATGCAAATAATCCTAAAATCATTGCCTATACAACTTCATGGAAACGAAGATATGAAACTGTTTTAAAAGCATTGAAAGATGTTTTTAGTCGAATAAAAAATGGGCAAAAAATACACGCGGTGAGTATAAGCAATTTGTTGATTGATGACACAACCAAGTGGGCAACAAAACAGCAAATCAAAGATATGGTTGAAAAATTAAAACAGGTCGATTGCGAAGTTGTTGACAGTCATAAATTTTTCAGCGAATTAAATTTTACAGCCGCAGAAAAACCTATGTTTGCAAAAGAACAAATTTCTTCATACAGATACACATTTAACACGCCACATAAAATTGGTGTGCCAGTTACGCGTGTTATCACAGAATTTGGAAGTAAAAATGGTTTTGCTATTTCTGGAAGTGGACAAAGTTGGGCAATCCCTATTGTCGCATATTTTTATTCTTATTGTAAAAGTAAAGATAGGGGACTGACAATAGAAAAATTTGCACAATTGTGTGATAATTTATCTCAAAAAACTGATATGTGTGACAAAATTATCGATTTTAAAAAATTAACAATAATTAAATGAAAAAAACGGCAAATGCCGTTTTTTTTAAACACTTTTAATTTTCTTGTTAATTATAATTCGCGCGAATTTTCATTTAATTGACGATTGTTTGTAATAACTTCATTTCCAGATAAAACAAGATTTCCGTGAATCGATTATCAACTTGTTGCCCTTCGTCACAATAGAGTGTCCACCTGCGTAAATTTGATTCATATTTTATTTTCTCCTTATTACGCTTTTTAAATTTTTTCTACTGGAATAACATCCTTAATAGCTTCTAATTTTATCGTATCATATTTATGTTGTTTTAGCAAGTATTTATAAGGTGTTTTAAATAATCAAAGTTGAATTATCATACATTTCAACATGAGCCACATCGGTGTATGTTTTTACTTTAACTTTTTCAATTTCCACTTTTTCACTTGGCAAAGAATAAACTTCTTTTGGGTTTTCTTTAAGAGTGTCAGTTAGGGGAGCGGAAACGACAAATTTCCCTAGTTTTAGGTCGCTGCCGTGAAGTCTTGCAATTGTCAAGTCGTAATTTATTGATTTCTTTTCTTCGTCAACATAAGGCTTTGAAAGATTTAAAACCAACTCCCCATTTCTCACCAGCGCAAGTTCTTCTGCATCTTTTTCTAAAAACTCACTGCGATTGAGAACTTCGAGAACGTTTTTAATAAATCCAAGTCCATGTTCATTTATTTTGACAACATTATTTTTCTCACTTTGAAGATTATAGTAATCTTGTTCATTAACCTTGTAGTTGGCGGCAAGATATGAATTGTCTTTTGATGAACCAGTAATTTTTATTAAGAAGTTTTCGTTTGTCTTGTCGAAAATGACACTTTGTGTGCTGAAAGAATCAACATCCAAATCCTTTTCAATCTTTGTGTTTAATTCTTCAAGTGCTTTTTGTGTGTCATTATGTGTGGTGATTACGCAGTAGGGGATTATAGTAACTGCGCCCAATAATGTTACACTGCAAACAATAATCCCAACTTTCTCCAATTTTGCATATCCGTCAGTTAGATAAAAAAGTCCCATTTGTTTTCTCCTTTAAAGAATTTTATCTGCGTCATATTTTTGCGCAGTTTTAACATCGTTATTTTCGGATGCGAGTGTTATTTCACGCGCGCAATCGCAAATTTCATCATATTTGTCTTCTTTTGGACAACCTTGTGGATATGCCACAAATTGATAAGTTTGCAAATCCTTGCCACAGTTGAATTTAAGGACCGTTGGTAAAGAAGCAGGGCCACCATAACCACTACTCCATATATAAGTCACAACATCACCTTTGTGCAGGGTGTCAATGCCATTTTCACTGACAACAATATACACATTTTTGTTTGACACAAGATTTATCCTATCTTCCGTATTTGAAACATCGTGATTGTAATTACATCCTGTCAAAACAGAAGTCGTTCCGGCACAGAAAATACTGGCAAGCGAAAGTGCTATAAGTTTTTTTAATTTTTTCATTTTTTGTCTCCTTTTTGATTTTTTATTCAGGAAGACAAAAAAACAAGACTTCCTGAATTTCTTCAAAAAGTCTTGTTAAAGCACTTATTTGCTCTTGCAAAGCGGAACAAATGTTCGAATTGACGCCTTGCAACCACGTCCGCGGCTGTGGAAACTACTCCCTTTTATGCACATATCTTATCACATCATTTTTTCTTTGTCAATACTTTTTTTAAAAAAATTTTGAAATTTTTTTCTAAAATTTGACATAATATGGGGATTATGATATGATTGATATATAAAAATGGGAGAGAAAGATGCATTATAAAAAAATAACACAATTAGACATTGAAGATTTTGAAAGAGATGGGTTTTTAATAATAAAAGACAAAGAATTTGTTCGAGATTACAAACTTTACAATATAAAAAAAAATCATCATTCTAATAAAGATTATTCAGTGGCAATTTCACTTGATAAGGCTTTTACTGATTTGGACAGTTTGTATAAAAGTTTAAAAAACTTGGTTTCACATAGTAAAGATATTCAATATAAAAGTATCGTTTTTACTGTTGATGATACAACATTAAGACAAATGAATAATGATGAAATCAGTGAAATGCTTAAAACTCTTACAAATTATATTACAAAACAAAACAAGGTAAAATTAATTTCGCTTGGAGTTACACGCAATGGAGCGACAGATGACGATGTTTTTCATAGTTATAATGAAAAAACCAAACAAGTTATGCAAAACATTGCAAAGTTAAATTTAAGTGATGATGTTGTTTTGCTTGACATTGATTCCATAAGCAATTTGCTTTATGCAACAGACTTAAATCAAATCAAAAAAACTTGTCTTTTAGTCGAAAATGATAAAATCGAAGATGTTAGAAGAAAAATAACACAAATAGCAGACTTGATTAAATCTAAAACAAGCAGCCCATATGAACAACATTTGCTTGCACTTCACTATCTTGCTCAATATAAATATACTTTAAACGACAAAAAACAGCCATATAATGCAAGTCGAAGTCTTTCAGAAATAGTAAAAAATGATGCGAAATACATTTGTTGTGTTGGTTATGCAAGATATTATACTGAAATTATGCGTGCTTTGGGATTTGATGCGCAATCTCAAACGGTGCAAGGTCATGTGCGTGCAAAAGTTTTGATGAAAGAAGATCCAAAATATGGTCTTAAACAAGGAGTATATGTTGTAGACCCAACTTGGCTGTCAGATATACAAGAAAGAAAAGGCTCTAGTAAGAGTTTTAATTTTAATAAACTTGCAAATTTAAATTTAAAATCCATTGTCGATGAAGTTAATTTGCGTTTTGAATGTGACAAACAAATTTCTGATGCAGTAAGAAAAAAATATAATAAAGACAAAACGTTATACACTCAATTTAAACGCAACTATAAAAAATTTGCATCAATGAAATTAAAAGATTTGAGTAACTGGGCACTTGCAGAATACCTTGAAACGGGCGCGGAATTTTATAATAAAATTTCCGCATATATCGATGAATTAGATGAGAATGAACAACAAAAATTAGTTGAAACATCGACTGATATTCTTTCATTTATTGAAAAAATCGAGCCAAAAGAACCAACATCAAATATTGATGAAACATTTTCTGCATTTATGTCACTTACGACAAGTGAAAAACAACAAAAAATGCAAGATTTCTTGGATTCAGTTCAAGACATCATAGAAAGAGAGTGCCGAGTTGAAGACTTTCGACAAATAAATCTTTTATTATATCAAGAAGCGCAAGCATTTGGCATTCCAAAAACAGTAGCAGGAAAGGCATTTTTATCTAACCCTGTAAGAGTTTTTCATTTGCCAAGATATACATCAGAAATTGATTATGAGAGTCGTGTTTCTGAGGCTACAAATGGCTCAATTAAGAACTTGTTTGAAATGGTTTCAAATTTTGCGAAACAAAGTGTAAATTTTTCTCTTAATGATTGTGAATATTTTGATGGATTCAGAAGAAAAACATTAGAAAATCTTAATCTCAGTGGGACATTAAATCAAAACTTCTCATCTTTAAGTGACGAAGAATTTCAACAAATATATGCATCAACAGAAACAATCGATGAAGATACTTTAAATAAAGCAGTTGGGAATATTATGGCACTTGTGAAACAAGACGACTATAAACTGTTCATACAAAACCCACACGGAAAAGGCTTACATAAAGATTCAGCAAAAGGACGTTGATTAATGTTTTAATGATATGTTATAAATAAAAAAAACGGCGTTTGCCGTTTTTTATTTTTCGTTTATGGTGTAGTCTTGGCAATAGATGTGGGCGACAAGGTCGGCTAGGAAATTAAATTTGATTTGTATATCATAAATTTCGTTTTTAAGTGATTTACCATTGTCATATAATGCATCGTTATCATAATTTTGCATAATCTTTTTGATAAAAGCATTGTCTTTGCTTGCAGGGAACACTTTTATGCTTTCTAAAATATTTTCGTCCCAAAGGCAAAGATTGTCCATGCCAACAATATTGTTGCACTCAATCTCAATTTTTTGGTCATTGTCTAGCAAAATTTTTAGTATAATTTTGTTGTATTCAATCTCAATTTTCTTTAAACTTGCATCAGCAAAATTTATTTGATTTATGTTCATATTTTCTCCTTATCTAACAGGGTATTTTTGCAAAATTTCTTTGAAATCATTGATTTTTTCCATGAACTCTTTGTTTGTTAAGTTTTGAGTGACAGTTCTCATATCGTTAATTCCAAACTGCAAAGTAAATGCAAATTTATCATTTTTCTTTTCAACTGTCATGATTATGCCTGGCTCTATGGGTTCAAGAGAACAGTTTGGCTGTTTGCCACTATCCACTTTCTCCATTTCTTCGATAAATTCAGCAATTTCGGTTGTTAACATGCCAGCTAAAGTGTAGGTTTTGCCGTTGTAGATAACCGCATCATTCAACCAATTTGCGTCATAATCAAAATCTTCACTTGACTTTAAATCAGGGGATTCATAACCAGTAATCAAAAATTCGATTTCATTATTGTTTTCAACAAGTTTCATTTTTGCTCCTTAGAATTTTTCCACTTCAAATAATCTTCTTTGTTTTTAAAATGACATTTTCTTCTTTTTTCAAGTGGCAAGTTTAATCCTTGGCAATCAAATTGGCAAATATCATCATAATTTTCCACTTCATACATTTTTGAATAATCGCCGTCACTAGTTCCGCCAACATCAACCACTTCGCCGCCAACAATCGCTCTAACTTCCAAACAATTTGACTCATCAATCTGCTTGTCTAATATAGGGCAGTAGTGCGTTTTTTCTTTTCGCGTTGCTTCTTTTCCATCCTTAATATAACTTTTTGTAATTTTCATTTAGTTTTTCTCCTTAATTTTATTTTTCTTTCGGCTTTTGAACACCTATATCAAGGGATTTTAAATGATTAAACCAATATTTTTCATCTATTCCAAAACCTTCAAATGCAGGCTTGTGATACAAAAAGAAAATGTCCGCCAAATCATATTGTCCGCTTTCTACAAATTCTTTCACTTTCTTGTTTTGCAACATTTCAGGCTTTAAATTAGATAATGAAACCTGTCCCAAGTCTTGATATTTTTTAAACTCCAAAACACACTCAAGTTTGTCAACAGCTTTCGCAAACTTTGCTTCTTGAGTTTCGCCTAAATTATATTCATCGGTAAGAGCCATAAGTCTTTTGCCACATTTTAAGTCTTTAACAAAATTATAAACAGCATTTCTTGCCTTTAATTTGAGTGATTTTTTATCTATTTTGTCTAGGGGAGTGACATCTCCTATTGCAAGTTCTTCAAGTTCGTGAATAGTCAACATCTCCAATGTCTTGCCTAAATCGATTTTTAAATCCAACTCTGGTTGTAATGAAATTGCCAAAATCATACAACCAAAAGTATGCTCGGCAATGCTCTCAAGCCTGTCTTTATCCACATTCCATTGCACAGCACCTTGCCTTAACATATCTTTTAGTTGTGTTGCTTTATAGTAAAATGTAAATGCATCTTTAAGCATAGTTTAAACTCCAATATAATTTATTAAGTATTTTTCACAAAAATTTCAAGTTGTTTTTTAAAACTTTCACACCATTGTATATTTTTATTTAGTGAGTTAATTCTTTCGCTGCAAGCCTTTTCTAATTTTGTTTTAACATCTTTACTTAGGTGTAGTTTTAAAATTTTTCCTTGCATAAAAATCATCCAAAGCATATCTTCATCTTGGCAAATTAAATTCACCATTTTTTCAATCGCAGATGTCACAATCTTATCATCTTTACAGTTGGCAAGAATAGTTTCCAACAAACAATAATCTTTTTCTCTTTTTCCAGCAGGCAAAATTGAAACAACATCCATCCAATCCTGGTTAGAAAAATTTGCAACAAATTCATTCACATTCTCGCTGAGCACTTCATCCCAAAACTCATCATAAAATGGGTCGGCATTTTCAATCATTTCAAACAATTTTTGTGTATTTGCACTCATATTATTCACTCCTTGTTGATTTTAATATTTTAACATGGGGGGGAGTGTTTGTCAAGTTTTATCAAAATTAAAAAACCTAAATCATACTAGATTTAGGTTTAAGGAATTTACTAAAGTGCCACAAGGGGCATCCCTAAAATGATTTATCATTTTACATAACAAAACGATTGCGCAAAAGCGCCAATGAAATGCGATATTGGGGGTCCCCTAAAATGATTTATCATTTTTGGGGAAAAGGAGCAATCAAGCGACAAATGCGTCTTTGCAATATGGCAAAGACAGCAAAAAGCGCAGATTGTGACGTGGTGCCGGTGGTGGGGGTCGAACCCACACGCCCTTTCGAACTTGGGATTTTAAGTCCCATGCGTCTGCCATTCCGCCACACCGGCATATCTTCCCTAAAACAAACATTATTTGTAATTTAGGGCGGTTATTTTTAGAAAAATCTAAAAATAAAAAGTGTTTTCACACTTTTGGAGGTACCACCCGGATTTGAACCGGGGAATAAAGGTTTTGCAGACCTTTGCCTTACCACTTGGCGATGGTACCACATTGGACTTTTTAAATATAGCATATTAGTTGGGTGCTTGTCAAACATTTTTTGAAAAAATTGATAATTTAATTGAATTATATGTTAAATTTTAGGAAAATGAAATATTTTTTTGAAAAATAGTTAAAAATGCTTGCTTTTTTAATAAATTTTTGCTATTATATAAAAGCATTCGTGTGAGAATGCGATTTGCGGAAGTGGCTTAGCGGTATAGCGCTGCCTTGCCAAGGCAGAGGTCGCGGGTTCGATCCCCGTCTTCCGCTCCAAATCAAAAATCTGCACTGTGATTTGAAATCATGGTGTTTTTTTATTTAAGCGACCTCTGCCGTTTTGATGGGCTCCCAAAAACATTTCAAAATGTTTTAGGGGAAAGGAGCAAACGAGCAACAATGCGAAACTTTTTTGTTTTACAAAAAATGAGCACAAAGCGAAGTTTGTGACGCAGTCGCGGGTTCGATCCCCGTCTTCCGCTCCAAACAAAAATCTGCACTGTGATTTGAAATCATGGTGTTTTTTTATAAAAAAACTGTTGATTTTTGTGAAAAATGTGATATAATAGTAATGTTTCAAGGAGAAATTATGAAAAAATTATTTGCAAACACTTCATATTATTACTACTACATCTAGAACGCTATATGTAGAAGTTTTGTATTGCAAATAAAAAATTATAAAACATCTGCCATATAGCGAATTAGCTTGTGGCAGTTTTTTATTTCTATCTGTCATGAGCATTAAAACTTGTGGCAGATTTTTTGTTAAAAGGAGTTTTATATGATTATATTTAATAAAAAATACGCCCTTTTGGGCGTGAAAACGATTTGAATTTGATTTAAAATTTTGTATAATAAAAAGGAGAAAAACATGAAATTTATAGATAATGCTTTTGAGCAATTAGAAGAACGTGGATTTGTATTTCAAACCACACATTTAGAAGAAACTAAAAAGGCTTTAAAATCAGGACCTGTGACTTTTTACATTGGGATTGACCCTACGGCTGACGACTTGCACATTGGACACTTTTTTGGCTTGCAGATGGCAAGAATTTTGCAGGATTGTGGGCATAGGTGTATTGTGCTTGTTGGCGGAGCAACCGCTTTAATTGGCGACCCAACAAACAAAACGGACATGAGAAAAATGCTTTCAAAGGAAGAAGTTGAAAGAAATGCGCGCGAAATTTCAAGTATAATTAAACGATTTGTGCGTGTTGACGGCGACAATCCTGCCATTGTTGTTGATAATGCCGATTGGCTTAAACCCATCTCTTACATTGATTTTTTAAGAGATATTGGTGTGCATTTTAATGTCAACGAAATGCTTTCTAAGGATTTATACAAAAACAGGCTTGCAAAAGGCGGCTTGACTTTTATGGAGATGGGATACATTCTTATGCAGTCTTTTGACTTTGTGCATTTAAACGACAAATTTGGTTGCACACTTCAAATTGGTGGCTCTGACCAATGGGGAAATATTTGCGGCGGAGTTGAACTTTCTCGCAAAATGAATTTTAAGGATGGAACGCCAAGGCCGCTTATGATGGGGCTTACTTGTCCACTTTTAACAAACGCAGATGGGATTAAAATGGGCAAAACCGAAAAAGGCACACTTTGGGTGTCAAGAGAAAAGACTTCTGCCTTTGAGTTTTTCCAACACTTTGTAAATTGCCTGGATGCAGATGTTGAAAGGTTGTTGAGATTTTTCACAAAGATTGATGTTGAAGAAATAAAAAGGATGTGCAAAGAAGATATTGTCAAAGCCAAAAAGCGTATGGCCTTTGAAGTGACAAAACTTGTGCATGGACAGGAAGAAGCTTTAAAAGCCCAACAAGCTGCGATTTCGTTGTTTGAAAATAAAAATTCAACCGATAATATGCCAACACAAGAGTTGTCATTAAAGGGGGATGTTGGAATAGTTGATTTTCTTTCAAGTTTGTCGATAATTGAATCAAAGTCCGCTGCAAGGCGCTTGATTGAACAAGGTGGAATCTTTATTGACAACGAGAAAAAGACAGATTTAAACGAAGTTTTAAATTTGGACAACAAAAAAGAATTTGTCGTTAAAAAAGGCAAAAAGACATTTGTTAAGGTTGTGATTGAATAATTTTGAGAAAACACCATGACTTAAAGTTGTGGTGTTTTTAATTTTTTAAAAAATTTTTGTTTTGTTTGAAAATTAGGTGCAAAAAATAAAATGTTGTGATATAATGCTAGTTGTATGGGGGATTTATGAAAACACGCAAAGTTGTTATTTCAAATATTTTGATTGTGATTATGATTGCGCTCTTTTCGATTGGGGCAGTTTTATTGTTTTCTGGATGCAATGAGTGCAAGCATAATTTTGCAGTTTGGACTGCCGAAATTGAAGCAACCTGTGAAGATGATGGGCTTGAATATTCAATTTGCACGCTGTGTGGAGCGCGAAGCGAAAGGGTTGTTGCGGCACTGGGGCATAAATGGCCTGATAAACCTGTAAACAACGGCAACGGAACTCACACATATATTTGTGAAAATGACAACACTCACACAAGGATTGTGGACTGTGTGTATGATTCAAATGTGGTTGAAGCAACTTGCGAAGCAGGGGGCTACACGCAGCATACTTGCCAATTCTGTGAATTTTCATTTAAAGATAATCTTGTTGACCAAAAGGAACATGAATATGGCCCTTGGCAACACGTTTCACACTCTATGGCGGAAGAATTTGGATTGCAAGACACAGACAAAAAGCATTTTCATTCTTGCATACATTGTGACCATCTTGAATTTGACGATTGTCATTTTGATACAAGTGTGACAAAAGAGCCAACTTGCGAAGAAAAGGGCTTTACAACGCACACTTGCACTCAATGTCAGTATTCATACAATGACAGCGAAGTTGATGCCTTGCAGCATAAATACAGCCAGTGGCAAAAAGACACCGAAAAACCTGGTTGGCATTTTAAAGTTTGCGAGAATGACCCAACTCATATAGTAGAAGAAGAATGCGCGCTTGAAGAAATCACAAAAACCGCAAATTGCACGGAAGCTGGCTACACAGACCACACTTGCCAAATTTGTCAATATTCTTACAGAGACAACGAACAGGATGCACAGGGTCACTCTTTTGGGGACTGGCAACATGATGACGAAACCGATTCGCATCATAGAGAATGTTTAAAGTGCCAAGCACCAGACGAACAAAACGGAAAGTGCGAATACAGGGAAACATATGTAGAGCCAACTTGCACGGATGACGGTTACACAGACAGTGTCTGTACAGTTTGCTCTCATGGAAAAAAGCAAGAAGATGACGGCTCTGCACTGGGGCATTCTTGGATTAAGGAAGCATATGAAAGTGACGGTCGCGGCACAATGACGCACTCTCGAACTTGCAATAAATGTGGCTTTAAAGACATTCAAGGCTGCACTTATTATGACACAGTTGTTGACCCAGATTGCGAAACCGAAGGCAAAACTACATCCACTTGTTCTGTTTGTCAAGACACATATACTAAGGAAGAAAAACCTGCCCTTGGGCATCAGTGGGGAGATTGGATTGACCATGGCGACAATCACAGTGCAACTTGCCAAAGACACAGCGAACACAAACTTACGCAAACTGAACATATATATGAAGAGTCAAACATCTGTCCTTGTGGGCATGACGGCCTGGAATACACACAAAGCGGCGCAAGTTATTATATAAGTGGCTATGGCGATGCGAAAAATGTTAGAAAACTTATCATTCCAACTCTGCACAATGAACTGCCAGTTCTTTCAATTCACCTTTCCACACTCAGTAGAAACAACTTCTTGGAAGAAGTTGAAATTGGCGAAGGCTTTAAAAATATTGAAGCATATTCGTTTATGTCATGTGTTAAACTTAGAAAAGTGACCCTTCCATCCACTGTGGAGAGAATTGAAACATATGCTTTCCTTGGTTGCACCGAACTTGTTGATATAAATGTAGGTGACAATGTTAAATATTTGGGAAGATGCGCTTTTGATGGAACTGCCTTTTATCGCAATCCAGAAAACTGGGATAACGGCGTTATGTATATCGGCAAACACATTGTTGAAGCAAATGAGTTTGAAATACAGACAACTGCCGAATCGCCACTTATTGTAAGGGACGGAACTTTGACAATATGTTCACTTGCATTTGACGATTGCAAGGGGTTGACTCATATTCAACTTCCTGCATCACTTTTAAGCTGTGACTACAACGCATTTAGAAACTGCGACAATCTTGAAAAAGTTGTGTATTTAGGCACAACATCTCAGTGGCTGGGAATTCAATTCTACAACGACCATGCAAACCCTATGCACTATGCACATGAAATCAACATTCAGGGCGAAGGGGATGTCACTTTGCAAGAAGGCATCACAAATATCCCATCTGGCACTTTTAAAGGCAACTCTCTTGCAGAGATTGTCATTCCAGAAAGTGTGACAATAATCGGCTCTAATGCGTTTGAAGACTGCACAAATCTTGCCACAATCACAATCAAAGGGAATGTGACCGAAGTTGGCGCAGATGCATTTAACAACACCGCTTACTACAACAATCCAGCAAATTGGGACGGCGATTTGTTGTATATTCAAATGGAAAACGGCAAGTTTTTGCTGATTGGTGCTAAAAAGACGATTGAAACGGCGGATATTAAAGACGGAACAACCGTCATCGCTGGTGATGTGTTTAAAGACTGTGTAAATTTAAAGAGTGTGACGATTGCAAAAGAAGTTCAATACATCGGCTTCAATGCGTTTAAGGGTTGCACTTCACTTAATTCTGTTGTGTTTGAATATGATGAAAACACCGTTAAAAAGTGGTATGCAAATGCTGAATCTGGGCTTGGAAGAGTTGAAGCTTTGGATGGCGCTCTTCAATATCCAAGTTCGGCTGCAATACTTTTGACAACCACATACACAGATTATTGGAGAAGATATAAATCCAACTAAAAAGGGCTGCAAAATTGCAGTCTTTTTTTTCGCACTTTATCTTGAAAAATTATATACTATATGATATAATGAACTTGTAAGAAGGAGAGAGTGTGAAAAAAGCAAAATTTGTGTTTTTATCAATAATTTGTTGCTTTTTTGTGGCAATTATGTGCTCTTTTGGGACTATGTTTTGCTATGCAAGCACATCCGCACCTAAAAGCGAACTTGATAGACCCAACAGCCTTGAAGAAGGAATGTCCAGAAAGACTTTTCAAGAACTTTTGGGCAGACGTGTGACACTTAGACAGCCAGTTATGGAAGTTTTACAGCGCGGCTTGGAGAGAAAAGCTCCAGAAGTTTTAAGTGACACATTTTATCTTCCAAACTTTGAAACAAGAGAAAATACAAAGGCTTATATTGAATTTAAACATTATCCAAAAAATGGGCAAAATGCCACTCAGTTAAATGAGCAGGGTGTGGCAGAACCTATCTCTGTTTTTGAGCGTTACATGATGATAAGGCAGTCGCTTTATCTCAACAAATATGCTCAAGCCGATGCCGAAGCAGGCACTTTAAAAAAGCATCCTGCTATTGATGACCAATATGGCAAGATTGAAGTGGAAAACAATGCCGTTAAGAAAAGAATTGTCACAGATTCAAACTATCAATCCCCAATGACAACTGGGCTTTATCTTGCGCCAGGAGAAGTTGCAACAGTGGTTGTGAAAGGGCTTAAAGAAGGGCAAACACTTAAAATGACAACTCATCAGCAAGAAACAATGGCTTATGTTGCCGAAGGGCAAGCAGATTCTTATTTTAATAAGTATGACAAAATGATTATTGACGAAGCGGAAAAGACAGAGCCTGACTTTTACAATTTGCCGATTGTTGGAATTGACAAACACAAAAATATTTTCAATGAACTGCCTGCAATGAGTGCGACATTTTCATTCACGGAAAACAACAAAGAATATAAAATCGGTTCGCCCTATGGTGGCCCACTTTACATCCAGCCGCTGCCAAACTCAGTTGAAGTGATAATCACAGGCGCAGTGGAAACTCCACACTTTATTTTGGGTGTGACAACCAAAGACGAATTTGAAAAAACACTGAGAGATGCACCTGGGGTTATTTGCACTCTTGACACTGAAAATGGGCAACTTATTGGGCCATCTTCTTCAATGAGAAAGACTGATGATATTGAAAAAGTTGCTTATTTTTGGCACTCAGTTTTCACAGTCAATGAAAGTTTCACTGGGAAAAGATACAATTTTAATATCGTTATGTCTTTTGACCACCATGTGCCTGCTGGAAGTGCGGTTGCACTTAGTGAAAGCAGTTGTGCAATGCCAAAGGGCTGGCTGGATTCGTGTTTGAATTATGAAACAATAACCACAAGGGGTTGCTGGGGAGTTTTCCATGAACTTGGGCATACAAAAGATGATGCATATGGGGTTGATGCGTGGGGAATGCTTAATCCACGTGATGCAGAAGGCGAAGTTACAAACAACTTGATGATTATTCTTGTTTACACCATGCTTTGCAACATGGATAATCGTGTTGCAACTGTGGAACACGGCGATATGTCAACTCATCCATATCTTACAATGAACTATGTTGTAAACAAGGTTATGAAATACAACTTTGACGATTATTCGCAGTTTTCTCAACTTGGCGGAGATGACAAGTATTTCACAATGCTTTCACTTTATGTGACACTTGTGCATCACTTTGGGCCAGAGAAATTTGTTGATTTCTTTTACACTTACAAACAAAAAAGAAGTTTGTATTGTCCTGGTTATCCGCGTGCGGAGTTTGCTTACAGAATGGCGCTTGCAACAAACTGGAATATTGTGCCATGGCTCAACGAAGTGTTTGCAGCAAATATCGAAGACGAAATGTTTACAGAAAGCCAACTTGAATTTATAAAATCACTTAAAGTTTTCTATCCAGTTGCATATAGATATGCAAATGGAGTGAATGACACGGAAACTGCAAGAAAGCACGAAATTGACTTTTATGCTCCAACAATTTTTGACTTTTCAGGGGACAACATTCTTTCTACAACTGAGTTTGAAGTTGTAAGATTTACTCTTCCTAAATATGGCAAGATAAATGAAAATTTAAACATATTAAAAGTTGAATATTTTCCGCCAAAACAGATTGTTGAAGGCGATGAATTTGCCGTTGTTGTGAAAATCAAAAAAACTGGGGAAGAAGTGAAACTTCCAATAAGGTTCAACTTTATTTTCAATGGCACGCAAAATATTGTTTGGGACAATATCAACACAACAAACATGGAACAAGCGATTGCATACAGCAAGGAAAATGAACCAACAAGAAGTTTTGTAAGTTCTGTTGCTGGAAGGCCGACTTTCAACGAACCGAATGTAAAAAGTTTGACAAATTCCACATTCAAATTTGTTGCCGACCAAGACGGCGAACATGAGTTTTTTGTGAGAAGTGATGACGGCGTTCAACTGACTTTCACAAAAGACAATAAAGTTGTTGGCACACTTTCGACATCGGCTTTTACAAACAATTTCCAAGAAACAAACAAACTTTCAATCACACTTAAAAAAGGTGACACACTTCTTGTTGAAGGCAACCTTGTAAACAACGGCGGACAGGGATTTTTGTATGTGGGTGTGAGATTTCCAAACACGACAAATATTGTGAATATTCCAAAACAGAACATTTTTCATCCAAGTTTGTCCACAAAGGATATTGAAAAAGTTTTGTCGTTTACTGGCTGGACTCCGCGTTTTCTTGTCAGTGTGAAAGATGATGCAAAGTTTATAGAGCCGATTGAAAAAGAAGGCTGGGAAATCCTTGAAGCACCAAATCAACAGCCAGGGGCGGATGGGCCACAGAATATGGTTGATGGCAATGATGCAACAATTTTCCACAGCAGATATTCAGGTAGCGACATAACACCTATGCCGCACAATATTGTTCTTGACACCAAGTCTGTCCAAAAATTCAATTACTTTGAAATTGTCACCAGAAATTTCTACAACAGTTACATCATTGAAATGGAGTTGTATGCTTCAAAAGATAACAAAAATTACACCAAAATTTATGAAACTGACTCTTTGTATTATTCAAATTCAAGGGCATTTATTGAGTTTGATGAGATAAGTGCAAGATATTTTAAAATTGTTGTAACTCACACAACTGACAATTATGGTGGCTATCGGTTCACGGTTATTGCAGAACTCAATGCTGGGATGGTTAGCAAACTTGAACAGACTGTGAAACCATCCACTTTTGCAAAGGAAGTTGAAGGCTTTACAGAAAACGCAGCTGGCGAACTTACATCCAACAAAAGTGGCAGTGTTTTTGAATTTGAGTTTGTTGGCACGGGCTTTGATTTGTTTGCAAACACAGCGCCAGACTATGGCAGTGCAAAAGTGTTTATTGACGGCAAAACTTATTGCACACTTTCGCTTAATGGGGAATTTGAAATAAATCAAAGGGTGTTGTCTGTCGCTGATTTGGCATCAAAACGCCATGTCGTGACAATTCGCACAACATCCGCAAGCACCTTTCATATTGGCTATATCAATGTGGCATATGGGGTTGAAGTAGATAGTTTTGTTGTGAACAAGCCGCTGTTTTCAAAGCCAGTCAGCGCGCTGATTTGCATGGCAAGTTCGATTGCAATAACTATGCTTGGTGCAGCCATAATTTACATTTTAAATCGCAAAAAGATAATATAAAAAAGGCACTTTAAAAGTGCTTTTTTAATGCCAGTCTATTGGAGTTTGTCCATTTTTAATTAAAAATTCATTTGTTTTTGAGAAATGTTTGCATCCAAAAAAGCCACGATATGCCGAAAGCGGACTTGGATGAGGGGCTTTTAAAACTAGGTGATGCGGAGCAATTTCGCCTGTGAAAGATTGCGCGTTAGAACCCCAAAGCAAAAACACAAGTGGTTTTTCGCGCTGGGAGAGAAGTTTGATTATCACATTTGTGAAAATCTCCCAACCAACTCCGTGATGCGAATTTGCTTGGCCGCGGCGCACAGTGAGTGATGTGTTTAAAAGCAACACTCCTTGTTTTGCCCAACGCGTGAGATTGCCACTTTTATCACAAGTGATTTTAAGGTCATCTTCAATTTCTTTGTAGATGTTCACAAGGCTTGGGGGTAGTTCAACACCATCTTGCACAGAAAAAGCAAGCCCATGTGCTTGATTGGGTTCGTGATAAGGGTCTTGACCGATTATCACAACCTTCACATCTTCATACTTCACTGTGTTTAGTGCGGCAAAAATATTCTCCATGTCAGGGTAGATGGTGTGCGTGGAGTATTCTTTTTCCAAAAAGGCCTGCAAATTTTTAAAATAAGGCTTTTCAAATTCGTCTTTTAACAGGGTTGCCCAGTTTTTCGTAATTCTAATCATATTTTAAGTTTACCATTTGTCGTGAAAATTGTCAATAAAAAAGCATATCTTAAAGATATGCTTGGGTTTTTATTTTGCTTTTTTTGCATTATCTAACAACTTTGCAAAATGGGCTTTCTTGCGGCTTGCAGAATTTGCATGAATAACATTTGAGTTTGCTGCACTGTCAAGTTTAGAAATAAGAACTTTGTATGTTTCTTCTGCTTTTGTAACATCGTTTGCAAGGTCAGCCTTAAAATTCCTGATATATGTTTTGATTTCAGATTTGACAGAGTTGTTTTCAACACGTCTTTCTCTTTCAATTAACACTCTCTTTTTTGCTGATTTAATGTTTGCCATGTCTTTCTCCTTAAAATTTTCTAACTATGTAATTATAGCATAACAATTTTCAAAAATCAACTTATTTTTCAAGAAAATTTTGAAATAATATAAAATATGTTGGATTTAATCGATGAATGTGGGCAGGATTTGACTGCTTTGGGCTATGAAACTGTGGATTTAGGCAAGTTTAACGCCACTTCAAGCAAACTTTTTGTTGACACAACTGCAAAGGCAAACAAACTTGGCTTTGAAAAGGGGCATTATTTTATTTTAAACGCACCTAAACTTTCTTATTTTTTGAAAGAACACGAAAATATACTTGCCAAAGAGATTGAGATGCGACTTAGATTTTTGTTCAAAGAAAATAATATCAAAAAGAAAGATAAAATTTTGCTTGTGGGGATTGGCAATCCTAAAATTTTGGCGGACAGTTTTGGGGTTAGGGCGGTTGAAAAAATTTCATTTATGCCGTTTAAGAAAAACAATCGCATTTTTAAACTTATGCCAAATGTTTTCAATTCAACTGGATTTAACGCATATGACATAATTCACTTGCTTGTAGGTGCGTTTGATATTGATGCGGTCGTGATTTTTGACAGCCTTGCCACAGAAAACATCGCGCGACTTGGAACTTCCATTCAATTCAATGATGCAGGGCTTACACCAGGCAGCGCGCTAAACAACTTTGGGCTTGCCATAAATCACTCTACACTTCATGTGCCATGTGTGAGTGTTGGGGCGGTGATGATGACACTTTGCAAAGAAAAGCGAGATTTGATTTTGACAGAGAAAGATGCAGAAGAAAAAGTTGAGTTTTTTTCATCAGTTGTTGCAAAGGTTTTTGACGCAATTTTATAGAAGATTTTGCATATATAATGTCATGAAAAAAGTGCTTTTAATTGACAGTGGCAGCGGCGGAGTGAATGTTTTAAAAGAGTGTGTGAAAGTCTGCCCAAAGTGTGATTATCTTTTGTTTTGTGACGATAAAAATCTGCCCTATGGAACAAAGACGAAGGAAGAACTTATAAAACTAACTTTTCAAAATTTGGAAAATATTAAAAGTTTTTTTGATTTTGAAATTGTGATATTTGCGTGCAACACACTTTCTTGCACCGTGCTTGACAGTTGCCGCAAACGATTTAAAGATGTGACTTTTATTGGCACTGTGCCGGCGATAAAGCCTGCACTTTCGAAATACAGCCCACAAGATATTTTAGTGTTGTCAACGCCTGTGACGGCAAAGCATAACATTTTAATATCAAAAAATCCGCAAATTAAGGTTGTGGCAATGCCGACCCTTGCAACACTTATTGACGAAAATTTAGACGATTTGTCGTGGCTTGAACCAGTGATTGAAAAGGCGCTTAAAGGTTTTTCTCCAAAGGCGCTTGTTTTAGGTTGCACACACTACTTTGCCGTCAAAGATATTTTTCAAAAAATATTTAGAGGTGTTGAGATTTTTGATAGTGCAAATGGGGTGGCAAGGCGGCTTGCATCTTTTGTAGGTGAAGATGAAAAAAACTGTCAAGTCCAGATTATGACATCTAAAAATGACAGTATGCTTGCAAGTTTTTGGTTTCACTATTTTAAACTTTAAGTTGTTTTAGTTGCGCTTTTTGTTCAATATTTAGGCGATAACTTTCACACGATTTTGAAATCGATTTATTTCTTATAAAGGCATCTTTTGTGGCACTTATTTGCTTTTTTGCAAGGTCGAAATTTACGGTGGCAAGTTCGGCATAAAACCACGCAAGCGCCATTTTTACATAATATGCATCACTTTTTATTTTGCTAAAATTTTTTAAAATTTCTTCGATTTTGTCAGTTTTTATAAAGTTGCGCATAAGCCCAACAATCCCAACACGAACATAAAACTCACGGCTGTCAAAAAGCAAATTTGTGAAAAATTTGTAGGCATCTTCACTATTTATTTTCATTGCTTGCACAATGCTGTCACAGGTTGCCCAGTTGTCTATGTAAGGCAAAATATTCGACAGATATTCAAGTTGTTCGCCATCAAAATGTGCTGCCGAAAAGCCATACAACAAAATCTCTTCATGCGTGATGTTTTCGTTAAGGTCAATGTATTCTGGCTCTATATTTTTGGCAAATTTTTTGAGTGTTGGGATGCGAACGCCATCAATTTTGTATTTTGAAAAGATAAACTTGCGGTTAAAATCTGCATAACCGCTGTCGGCATTTTCTTTTATGAATTTTTTTATATCAATCATTTTTTGCCCTTGAAAATTTCATGTGACAAAATAAAGTCGCAAAATTTTTTGAAAGTTTCGTCATAGGGCAAAACTTTTTTGTCATAGCCTATCCAAATTTGCGAAAAACTGTCGTCATTATCTAAAGCATCATGACGGCGTAGGTCTTCTAAAAGGTCTTCGCACTCTCTAACTTTGTTCATGTCGCAACAGCCCATTTCGTCATAATATTTGCATTGAATGTCACATTCAAATTTGTCGATGTAATAGGCAAAAAGCGCTTCTTTGGAACGTTTACTGAAAAATTCGTCAAGCAAATTTAAAATATACTCTTTGTTTTTAAGTGGGGACAAAATATTGCAAATTGCCTGCCACTCTTTTTTATATTTTTCTTCCTTGGTGATGTTGTCATGGATTGTGTAGTCGCCAATCACATTTTCTCCAAGTTCGTGAAAAACAAGCATTATCAAAACTTTTTCAAGATTGACATCAAGTTGAAATTCACTTATCATTGCAAAGGCGAGCATTTGACAACCATAAATATGCTCTGCCACACTTTCAAGGCGAGTGGCATCAATTCTCCATTGTTTCCAGCCACTTCTAACAAGTTCTTTCAGTTTATGTGTTGTGGCATAAAAATCCGCTACATTTTGAAATTTCTTTTCTAATTCGTCCATATTATTCTCTTCTAAGACTTTCAACAGGGTCGAGTTTTGCAGCCTTGCTTGCAGGATACAAGCCAGAAAGCATTGCAATCACAATCGCAACACCCATTGCCACTGCGAAATACCACCATCTGTATGAGATTGGGGCAAGCCCGATTGTGTTTG
>CANRCQ010000005.1 GCA_947629145.1 uncultured Clostridia bacterium | reverse complement strand
CCACAGCGACCCTTCTGGATTATACAAAATAGGTTTGTTTTCTTTTAAAAGTTCGCTTATATCTTCGTTGAATTTCTTTGTCCCAGAAATGCTTTGCACTGGAATTGGAATTCCCCCAAGTGACCTTAAAAAGAAGCCTATTGCCGGCCTAAGCACATTGCGATAAAGAGTTGCAAAATAAATCTTGCGCCATGCAAAAAGATTTGTTCCAATCGTCAAATCGTCAAAAAAACTGACATGGTTGCAAGTCATAATAAACGGTTTATGCCTGAATTGTTTTATGTTCTTTCGCCCAAAAAAATACATCTTGTGTTTTATCATCAAAGCCGGACTTATAATACAAATTGCAAGCGCCCTGAATGTGGCACACCATGCACGAAAAAAAATGTTGCGCGGCTTATAGGGATAATTGCCGTCAATCTTAATCTTTCTCGTTTCGTTTTTTATCTCCATGACATTGCCGTCAAATTCGTCAGGACGTTCAATGCCGTCTTTATCTATCATAAAAACTCCAAAAATAAGTTTTAAAAATTCTATGTTTATTGTAATATAAATAAAATATTTTTTCAAGCAAATTGCATAATTATTTAAAAAATTTTAACAAAAAAACGGCAATTTTCGCCGTTAAATTTCTTCATTTTGCATTTCATCTAAAATTTTTAAGATTTTGTCAAACTTTTTGCTTTCTGTTTTATCTAAATTTTTCTTAACTTTGTTTAAATTGGTTTCTTCCGCAACCTTGCTGTTTTGAAACAATTCAAAATATTTCTGTGTTGGAACAAGCAAGTATTCCCTTCCATCTTTCTTTGACTTTTGTTTTTCCACAAGCCCCTTTTTGATAAGCGACTTAACTTTGTATGTTGCGTTTGGCGAAGATATGTCCAAAAAATCAGCAAATTGTGAAATGGTCGGCTTGTCCATAAGATAAATTATTTCAAGACAAAAATACTCCGTGGAAGTTAACTGCTCTTCTTGGTCCTTGATTTTCTTGAACATATTCCTGTAAATATTAAGTTTGATTGCTTTGTAAATGCCGCCGAATTTCAAAACGTTCCTCCAAAATCGTGTTTATTATATCATAAAAAATTTCAAAAAGCCAAACTTTTCTTAAAAGAATTTCCGCTTTTTTCAAATTTTTATTGCTTTTTTTTCACAAAAATGCTATGATTATGTTGTTCTTATATCGGCCCCTTGGTCAAGCGGTTAAGACACCGCCCTCTCACGGCGGTATCATGGGTTCGAATCCCGTAGGGGTCACCAAAAAAAATCCACATCAACACGATGTGGATTTTTCTAGTTGTAAAGTTATAAAACGATTAAGTGATATAACTTTATCATCGTTTTATCGTTGTATCACCCCCCTACGGTCGATTGCTTCGCAATCGTGTGTGCATCCGCACACAATTCGAACCCAGTTATCTGCGTCGCACTCACTCTTGCAAGCAAGTTCGTGCTCCTTGCTATCATGGGTTCAATAAACTTTATTTAAAAATTCGTGTAGCGGTCACCAAGAAAAATCCAGCGCAAGTCTGGATTTTTTTATTTTTCTCTCTTCACTCTTTACTTTTCACTTTTTCCCCTTCACTTTCAAAATATAAGTATAAAAACAGTTTAAAAATTGACATTTTGATGATTATGCTGTATGATATAATTAGTAAAAGGAGAGAATTTATATGAAATTAGCAGAACAAATTGCTTCAAAATTACATGAAGATTGGCGTAAAACTCGCTTAACTGAAACCGGAGTTTATGAGCCTAGATGGAAGAAAGTAAAAGACGAAAGTTTTATATTAAAACTTGATTTAGAAAATCTCCCTGCAAATGTCCGCATAAATGAGGGAGTTGTTGAAATTGATATTGCAAATTCAACATATCAGCAGTTGAGTGCAGACTGGCAAGTAGAAAACAAAGCAGCAGCAGAAGTTGTTGCAGAAGTTCTTGAAAGTGACAAAGATTATTCCATTGACGAAGTTGGAGAAATAATTCACACAGAATGGCTTAAAAGAAATGATTGGGCAAAAGGCGGAGAACTTGATGTTCCATTTGTGGATTTGCCAAAAAATGAGCAGAATAAAGATTTAGCTCAATATTATATTGGCATTGAAACAATGGAGCAAATATTGGATGCAGAAATTCAGCAAACATTGCCAGGCTTAAAAAACAAAAACACAAATCCTGAAATGAGAAAATAAAAGCAGTTGTAAAACTGCTTTTTATTTTTTATAAATTTTCCAATTTTTTCACTTTCCATGATGTTTCTTTATTTTTAATCCACCACTTCTTTTCACTTTTTCTCTCTTCACTTTTTTATAATTTCATATCCGTCTTTGCTGTCTTTTACAACAAACCCAAGGCTGTCAATTTTCATGCGAAGTTCGTCTGCAAGGGCAAAATTTTTGTCCTTTTTTGCTTGCCAACGCTTTTGGGCAAGGGCCGCTATCTCTTGTGGCACATCTTCATCTTCAAGTTTAATGCCTAAAACTTGATTAAACTTCAAAAATGTTTGATATACATCTTTGCTTCTTTCTTGTTTCAACATTCTTTGCACACACGCAATCGCCTTTGGCATATTCAAATTGTCATTGATTGAGTCCAAAAATTCTTGCTCAAATTCGCTTGTATCAAGTGTTTTTTCGCCTTTTTGATGCTCTTTTACAAGGTTTTTAATGCTTTTTAATGTATTTTTTGCCATATCGAGCGCGTCAAAAGTGAAATTTTGTTGTTTTGAATAATGTGCAAGAAAATAGAAAAATCTAAAATCTTCCGCACTATAACCGCGTTTTTCAAGGTCTGCAAGTGTGTAGATATTTCCAAGGCTTTTGCTCATCTTTCCGCCATCAACTTGCAAAAATTCAAGGTGCATCCACATTTTCACAACCTGGTGTCCGTAAAAACAGTTGCTTTGTGCAATCTCATTTTCATGATGAACAGGTTTATGGTCAACTCCACCTGTGTGAATATCGATATGCTGTCCAAGATATTTGTCTCCAATCACGGAACATTCGATGTGCCACCCTGGATAGCCCATTCCCCAAGGGCTTTCCCACTGCATAATATGTTCCTTTGGAGCTTTAACCCAAAGCACAAAATCATATGGCGAATGTTTCTCTTCGTCAACATCAATGCGCGCCCCAGCAAGTTTTTCGCGGATGTCCATGCCGGAAAGTGCGCCATATTCAGGGAATTTTTCAATATCAAAATAGATGCCCTTGCTTGTTTCATATGCAAAGCCTTTTTTCAAAAGCCCTTCCACGAAAACAATCATCTCTTTTATCACGGATGTTGCTGGGACAATATGTTCTGGAAGGTCGATATTAAGCGCCTTTGCATCTTTCATGAAAATATCTGTGTAAAATTTTGCAACTTCCCATGGGCTTTTGTGTTCTCTTTGGCTTGCAACAAGCATCTTGTCTTCGCCTTCGTCAGCATCCGAAGTCATATGTCCAACATCTGTTATGTTCATAACTCCGTCAATTTTAAATCCGTTATATTTCAACACGCGGCGAATGTTGTCCATAAAAAGATAGGCACGAAAATTTCCTATGTGTGGGTAATAATAAACGGTTGGGCCGCAAGAATACATTCTTATCACTTTTTTATCAAAAGGCGAAACAACTTCTTCACGCCTTGTAAGTGAATTATAAAATTTCAACATTTTTTACTCCAAAAATTTGTTTTTTTTGTGATTTTTTTGCGTTTTTTATATTTTTTTATTCAAATAATTGACAAGAACTTCAATTGCGCTTTCAATTTCGCCATTCATATCTTTAAAACAATTATTAAGATTTGAAAGATACATTGCAAGTTCTTCCTTGCCTTTTTTAGTGAGCGTCATAAGGCGACATCGCTTGTCAATTTCGCCCTGTTTAGAACAGATAAGCCCTTCATCTTCAAGTTGTTTTGCCATAAGCGCAAAGTTGGATTTCTTTATTCCAAGTTTGTCAATAATCATGCTGACAGACAAATTTTCATATTGTGATATAAAATACAGCACCTTTATTTTAAGTAGATTATTGTTTGCAAGGTGTTTTGTTAAATTTTCCGTTAACGCTTCTATTTCAAGAAGCCTGTCTGCATTTTTCATACACAATCATTATATATAATTCTTTTTATTTTTGCAACTATTTTATGCAAAAAGTTATATAAAAATAAACAAATTATTTTTTTTCGTTTGGGGTTTCATTTGCTTCAATTTGAACTTTCAAAACATCCGCTCTTTTAAGTGAATATTTGGAAAAAATTATGATTGCGCACGTGATTGCAATGGCACTGCCGAAAAAGACAATTTTTCCAAGCCCTGATTGAACGGACAGCGCCTGAACAGGTTGTGATGCATCAAATTTAATAAAATCAAGCAAAAATCCTATAAATAAAAGTGCGATTGAATTTGAAAAATTGTAGGTGAATGTGTAATAGCCAGTATATCGCCCAGCATTATTCTGTCCAGTTTTTATTGCGTCCATTGTGACAACATCCGCATACATGGAATGTGGAAGAGAATAAAGCGCCCCAGAGCCAATTCCGCACACAAACAGACACAAAAGCACATACACAAAAATTTTGTCGCTTGTGGTGTAAAGGCGAAAAAGAAAAGTTATGCTTGCCATGGCTATTCCAAAAAGCATGACACTAAGCGCAAAAATAAGCGTTTGTTTTTTGTCATATTTTTTGACAACGTTAACCCAGACAAGTTGAGAAAGGATTGCTCCGCCAAAGAAACAAATCATAAGCGAAGAAATTTGCACGCTTGTGAAGTGATAGCAAAATGTGAAAAGGTGCATTCCAACCGAAGTGATAAACACGGATGCAATAAGCGAAACTGAATAGCCCAGCATAACCGTTCTAAAATCTTTCTTTTTGAAAGTATCAACATATCCAGACATAATTTTCGACAATTTTCCACTTTTTTTGCATTTTTTTTGAATTTTTTCGTCATTTTTTGATATTTTTTCGCTTTTATCTATTTCAATTATTGCTTCGCTGTAATGTGGCATACTTCTCACACGCCTTCTTGTGCCTATTATTGTGATAAGCCCACACACAAGCACAAGCGCAGAGTTGACATAGGCAATGTTGAGATAGCCTTCTCGTGAAAATTGCCCAGATGCCCCTGATGGCATAAGCGAATACATCAAGATGCTTGGCAAGATAAGTCCAAAAATATAAAACACCGTTTTAAAGCCCTGTGTTTTTGTTTGGTCGTTGTAGTCTGGCGCAATATCAATGCAAAGTGCAGAATATGGCGTAGCAAAAAATGTGTTGAAAGTTTCTTGAAGTAGAAGAAAAATCAAAAGCCACGCACACATTCCAAGCGCACTGCTTTGTGGACAAAGCCAAAGCAAAATGTTGTTGATTGAAAGTGCAAAAGATGCAAAAAGCATATGCCCAAGTCTGCGCCCAAAAAACTTGCTGCGTGTTCGGTCGGAAAGATAGCCTATCACAGGGTCGGAAAGCCCATCCCAAAGTGAAGTGATTGCAATTGTCATCCCCACCCAGATTGCAGGAATTTTTAAAACACTTGTGCCAAAAAACATAATCATGCTGTTGACAGTCTGCCCCATTGAACCATAGCCCAAATTGCCCACACCATATGAAAGTTTAGTAAAAAATCCAAGTTTCTTTTTCACCCTATATTCTATGCGTGTAAATCTATTTTAAGGACAAGCATAAAATAAAAAAACGACTAAATTTAGCCGTTTTGTTCATTCATTGTTTGTTTTTTCAAATCTTTCTTGGTCTTTTTCTTAACTGCTATTGGATTGCCGTCTTTATCCACAGGAACTTCTGGCACTTTAACCGCAACTTCTGCGATTTCAAAGCGATTGCGATTTACAAAAAGCATCTCTTTGCAATATCTTTCAATACAGTCCATAATCTGCTCTCTTTCATGCGCGTAGTTTGGGTCATTGTTCATTTCAATTGTGAAATTGCGCTTTTTAGCCTTTCTCCCAGTGCGAAAATCCTTTATTTTAAGATTTTCAAAAGCCATTTCCACTTCATAACCTGTTCCACTTACAATTTTATATCTATTGCCAGTTATGTCAATTCTAAGATATGGAGTGCAGTGTTTTACAACATCCACCATGTTGATTGTAAATAAGTTGTTGAAAATTCTGTTGATTCCGTCAGCAATTTGCACAGGAAATTCACTTGGCTGGTCGTTAGTTTCACACTCTCCCAAGAAAGACTTTTTCTCTCTGTTTTGAATGTTGCTCATTGAGCTGACGCGAACAAGTGAAAAGTAAGTCCTCTCCGCAGTGATTTTTTTGCGAAGATAAAGCCCTGCCCCAGAAAGCAGTTTTTTGTCAGTGTCATAGACAATCTCTGTTGTCTTAATTTTTCCATCACTGTATATCGTGTAAAACCCAAGCCTGTGCATCATCTTTTGAATTGTGAACTTTTCATTGTCAATAATGATGTCATAATTCATTCTAACATTTTCAAATTCACTAGGCTTTCCCTTATCTCCAAGGAACATACTTCCCCTCCATGATTATATTTTAAACAAATTTTATAAAAAAAGCAAATGTTTAAACATGAATTTTATGGCAATATTAAGTTTGTAAAAGGAGAATTTTATGAATTTTAATGACAGTGTAACAAAATCAAACTTGGCGCGCTCTTTTGCCGCCGAATGCCAAGCAGGTGCAAGGTATCAATTTATGTCAAAAATGGCACTTGCAGACCAACAAAAATACCTTTCCGACACAATGAAAACACTTGCAAAAAACGAAATGGCGCACGCAAAAGTCTTTTATGATTATATCATAGAACTTGGTGGCGGAAATGTGAAAAACATCTCAATCGAAGCAGGCTATCCATTTGATATGCCCCAGCTTTCCAACAGCCTTTTGGAAGAAAGCAAAATTGAAGAAAGCGAAGCAAACAACATCTATCCAAGTTTTGCAAGGATTGCTCGTGACGAAGGTTTTACGGATGTTGCAAAAACCTTTGAAATGGTCGCGAATGTGGAGTCAACCCATCATCAAATTTTAAAATATCTTGCGGACTTGTATAATTCACATAAAATGTATAAAAGAAACGAAAAAACAGAATGGAAATGCTCAAACTGTGGCTATGTTGAGTTTTCAAAAGAAGGCTTTAAACAATGCCCACTTTGTTCTATGCCACAAGGCTATATCATCATTGATTTAGAAAACGAACTTCACTCATAATGCAATGTCATCCTGACAAACTTTCATTCATCATCTTAGCAGACTTTTCATCCGTCATCCTGGCAGACTTTTCATCCGTCATCCTGGCAGACTTTTCATCCGTCATCCTGAGTGCAACGAAGGATCTAGATTCTTCGCCTTCGGCTCAGAATGACGAAAAAAAGAGTGTTTTAAAAAACACTCTAAACACTTTACTTACGCATCCATACTTTAAATATAAACTTCATATATAAAAAAATCCATCTGGTTTTTGTAGGCTTTCTTGGGGCACCCCAAAAGTGCTTGATACTTTTGGGGAAAAGGCAAAAACAAATCATTAGGCGATACTTTTTGACGCAGTCAAAAATGAGCAACAAATGCAGTTTTTGCCGGTGTCCGCTCTCAAAAACCAGATGGTGCTTTGGCCGCCAGCAAAATGTCCAGCGGAATTTTGCCACAATATAAATCACCACAGTAGTCGCGCAAAATCGCCAAGCATTGCTGCGATTTTCGTTTGGCGCGAAAAAAAGGACAAAACCAAATGCCCAAGCGCCGCTTTTTGCCATATCAGTGGCAAAAACAAGCCAAAATGCAGGTTTTGTCATGCGTCATGTTGAGCGCCGCGCGAAACATCTCAAGAGATTCTTCGCCTTCGGCTCAGAATGACGAAAAAAAGAGTGCTTTTTTAGAACACTCTTTTTTCGTTAAAATTTTTCATATTATTTTGTTTTTCTTTCATCTACATAACTTAAAAGTTGGAATTTTCCACTTTGGATGTGAACTTGATAGAGATAATATGTTTCGTCTGTTGATGTAAGTGTGTCATCTTCGTTGTCGGTTGCGTGCAAATCTTGAAGTTTTGCATATACATACAAATAGTTTCCATCAAAAGCATAAAAATCGCCGTCATAGATGTTTGTCATGGTTGCAACAGTTGTGTAAGATGCTTTTCCTTTATTTTTTGCAAGGTTTGACAGGTCAACTTTGTAAATTCCGCTTGTGGTTGAAACATACATACTTTCGCCGCTCGCAACAAGGATTTTGTAAGATGAAAGTGGGGATTCAGTGTCATTTTGCATAACAACTGCACCCATATTTTCACCACCAAAATTGTAAGCCAAAGAAGAACTAGACATGAAAACATAACCCAAAGTTTTTGTCAGCTCTCCATTTTCTTCAATAATTTTTGTTTTGACAGCCCTTACATCAGTCACAGCAGTGTTGTATAAATCTGTTTTTGTGTCAACAAAACTGTCAACATTTTCTGCACTATCGCCAGAAACATTTGAATAGTAAGATTTGCTGCTCACTGTATAGAAAATTGTGTCACAATCTCTGCCAATAAGTGAAACACTGCCGCTGCCGTCTTCACGATAAACTTCTTTCTTAGTGCCACCAGTAATGCTTATTCTTTCAACGGCTGTGGCTTGTGTGCCGGTCTGCTCGTCGTTAACAGTCTTTGTATAGTAAATAAAGCCGTTCCAGTCAGCCAAGCCTGTGCTGTCGCCCTGTTGCATAGTTTTTGGAATTGCAACAGATGTCACGTCACTAGCAAGCCCATAAACATTGTCATTTGCAAGATTAACAGCCAAAAGTTCACTTCCTGCGCGCATAATTATATAATAGTTTTTGTTGAATTTAACCGCTTCAATAGCTGTTACTTCGGCAGTGGAAGTGTAAAAATTCTTTTTGTTGCTGCCGTCTAAATTTGAACGATAAAGTTTTGTGTAACGATAATTGTGTTGATATTCGTTGTCGTCTGTTTCAATTATTTGGGTGTTTGGAGTTGCATAATAAATTGACTGACCAAGCACAAACATGAAACTGTTGTCATTTCCTACAACTTCGCTTGTGACATTTCCAACTTCTTTTGGACTGTGAACATCGTCTTTGGCATTCAATTTGTTTAAATTCACGCGCCCCAAAAAGCCAACAGATGCTGCGCTTTTGTAAGAAGCATCATTTGTGAAGTCATTTTGATAAGAATTACTGAAATAAAGATAATCGCCAACTCTTGCGGCGATATTTCCATTGTAGATTATTCCTTCTTGAGTGTTGCGAATGTTGCTGACCGTTGCCGACCCACCACAGCATCCTGTCAAAACCAGCACGAAAAGCGACAAACAACACAAAATTTTAGCCCATTTTTTCATTTTATAAGTCCTTTAAAAGATATTCTATATGATTTTACACTATTATTGCCCCAAAAGTCAATAATTTTTCAAAGAATTGCCAAAACTCCATATTTTTGGCATTATTTTACACAATTTCAACCAGTTTATTTCCAACCAAATCACACGAAGAGAGATAATATTCCACGCCGTTTTTTTCTAAGAATGCGTGTTGTTTCAAGTATGCGTGAATATGCCCAAAAACAACCTTGTTCACATGATATTTTTCCAAAAGCGCGGTCACTTCGTTGTCTTCTTCTTTAAATGTAAACGGCGGATAATGGAGCATACAAACAAGTGTGTCCCCTTCCTGCAAAAGTTTTTGCGCATCTTGAAGGGTAAGTTCAAGCCTGATGAGTTCGCGCTTGTAAATCTTCTCATTTTCTTCCGTCATAGGCTTGTTCACATCTGGCACATTCCAAAGCCTTGTTCCACAAATGACACAAGAACCAAACTTCAACGAATCATTTTGGATGGCATAGAAATTTGGTGGCAAAACCTTTCTCACTGCGCTTATGCTTTTCCACCAATAGTCATGGTTGCCACGAATAAGGATTTTCTTCCCGGGCAAGCCTTCAAGCAGTTTAAAGTCTTCCGCCGTTTCTTCAAGTTTCATTGCCCATGAAAAATCCCCAGCCATCAAAACAACATCGTCATCTGTGACTTTTTCCTTCCAATCGTCAAAAATTTTGTCCAAATAGCCTTCCCATGTAGGCCCAAAAATGTCCATCGGCTTTGGGTTGTTCACGGAAAGATGCAAATCGGCAATCGCATAAATCTTCATTAAACACTCTTCAAAACTTCTTGCACAAGTCTCATGTCAACCTGTCCATTGTAGTTCGCCTTAAAATGCTTCATAACATTTGGAACTGACCTGTCCGCAAGAGAAAGGATGATTTCTTTGATTTCTTCTGCACCAAGTTGCTTTGGAAGATAGCCCTTTGCAATCTCAATCTGCCTGTCAATGACGGCAACCTGTGCGGAGTTTCCAACTTTCACATAGTTTTCTTTTTCTTCACTAAGTTCTTTGATAAGTTTTTGAATGATGTTTGCAGCACTTGCATCATCAAGCGGCTTTTCTCTGTCCCCTTTCGCAATCTTTTCAAGCAAGATTTTGTTCATAAGCACACTGTAAAATGCGCGCGCATCAACATCCTTGTCCTTCATAGCCTGGATGTTTGCTTTTTTAACTTGTTCTTCAATCATAACAACTCCTTTATGATATAAGTATAATATTTTTGCCACCAAAACGCAAACGATTGAACAAAAAAGTAATTTTTTTATTTTTTTAGTTGACTTTTTTTTATTTGTATGATATTATACAAACGCATATGGTGATGTAGCTCAGCCGGTTAGAGCGTATGGTTCATACCCATAAGGTCGGTGATTCGATTTCACCCATCACCACCATATTTAAATAAAATCAAAAAAAATAAGACTGATTTTACTCAGTCTTATTTTTGCTTTATGGCGTTCTGCCGCCAAGTTTATTTGAAATCTCATTTAAAAGCTCTATCTCCTTATTTTGTCTAGCGGTTTCCTCTTGTCTTTCCTTTTTATCTGTCTCTTTTTGTTTAGCATCTTTTTGGCTTTTCTTCCAGTCTTTGATTGTTTCCCCAATAGTCTTAGATTCCAAACCAGAGCCCAAGGTGAATGCAGTGTTAAGTCCACCCAATGCATGTCCTATAATTCCGCCTTCATTAGCTAATTTTAATCTACTATCTTCCACATCTTCTGCTAATGTATTTCTCCTATCTCTATGTTTTTTAGCACGTTTGATATGAGTCTGCTGATGTTTGAATGTATCTTTAATTTCCGAGTTAATTTGATTATTTAATTCGTTTGTTAAGTTTTGATAATAATCCGCACCTGTTCCTGCCTTGCTTTCATCAACCTTCTTAGCCGCCTTCTTAAATGCCTTGATTTGACTTCCTTTCAATCCAGCTGCCTCCAATTCATCATTTACAAGCCCATTTAAAGAAAGTTTTGTAGCAATAGAACTTGATGCTTGCGATATTTTTATTTTTTGAATCAACTCACCAGTTTTCTGTTCTCCTAAAGCATTTGTTACATTTAAAACACTATTAAGATCATCTCTTTCTTCTTTGTCACTTAGTGCCATATTGGCATTGTGTCCTTTTAAAATGCCTTGACCAAGCTTTCTTAATTGTTTGCTTGGATCCGCAATATAATTCGCAACAGCTTTACCAACTCTTGATTCCTTAATTTTTCCGACGCCACCTTTTATCTTATCTCCAGCCCAACCAACTCCAGCCCCCATTACAGCGCCAAGTGGAGTTCTTTTAAATACAGCGGTCCCTGCCCTTGCCGCACCAAGAGTAAGCCTTCCAGCACCTGCAAGCGCACTGCTTACATCTTTTCTGTTCTTTTCGCCAGTTTCTTGAGCATCTGCCGCTCCGATAAGACTACTCACCGTTGCAATAAATGCCTTTATGGTTACAAGCCCAACTATGATAACCAGTGTCTGCGCCAAATAGTCCGCTATTCCTATATTAAAGAATTTTATTTCATTCATATATGGTAATATAAGCAGAAATATATTCATACCGACGACTGCACCATATGTCATAAGCACTTGTTTTAAGAAATTTTCTCTCCACTTCTTCGCTGCATCACCTTTATCTAATGGAGCTAGTCCAAACAGTGGTGGCGCTACTAAGAACAATCCTATGCACATAAACAGACGAGTGATAAGCCCCAAAATGATGTTGATAAACAAAGACGCACAAACAAGAATTGCACCAAATCCAACAATAAAGTTGAACTGCCACAAATCATAATAATACCAAACTAAACCAACATTAAATTTTGAGAATGATTTAACATTTTTTGTCAAAAAGTTTGTAAAATATCTAGAAGATGCCCATGCCCCACCATAATCATAATTTAATGTATACGCACTTATCAAGTGAAGATTGCAAGCAAATGCAGTGTCAATCATATCCGCAAGAAGTGTTTGTCCATCTGCAACACTGTTATCGTCTGCTCTTTTAAACAACGACATACTACTTCCCGAACCACCTGTATAGATAGGATTTGTTACATCCATTTGTCCTAGTCTTGCACGATTGGCATTGTAAGCCGCAACCTTAAACACAGAACCAGAAAAAGGCTGTTGAGTTGATGCAATTTTTGCAAGTTCCGCCGCTTTAAAACCTGATAAAAGCCATTCTACATTATCTTGCCCATAGTAAATATCACTTTGATAGCCAAATATATCATAATAAATATATGTCGTTTCGTCTTTTAGCCCCAATATATTTTGGTCTGCCGAACCTCTTGCAGTTTTTGTTGAAATAAGCATGTTTGTTTTTTCTCCATACATCTGTTCAATATTACCAGTTGTTATGGAAGTCATGCTGTCAAGTGCGGTGAGAATTGCCTGGGAAAGATAAAGCCCTAAAATAACAATGATAGGAACAACTGCAATATTTAAAAGCGCTTTAAGCCCTGTGTAAATTATTGGCATAGGGCCTTTGGCTGAATCTTCATCATATGAATAATGGGCTTTTATCAGTTTGATAAAAACACTGATAAAGCAAATAATCACGCCAAAAAGAATCATCGACCAAAAGACAGTCGAAAGTGCACTATATTGAAATCCATTTTCGTTTATTCCTAAAATTCCAGTGATAAAACTTGTTACAAGGTCGCCAGCAACCGTGATGGTTTGCCCATCTTGTTCTACATAAAAGACGTCAAGCCCAGCAAGTTTACGGAAGAACAATTGAAGCACATCAATGACACATGAAAATGATGCATACAAAAGATACATGATTTTTGGAATCAAATCAAACATTGACTTGAAGAAATCACTAATCCAATCAAACATTCCTAAAAGCATTGATTGCACAAATTTTTTCCTCCTATACTTTCTATTCTTTCTCATTTTAACAAATAAAAACACATTTTGCAACAAAATTCGATATAAAACAAAAAAATTTTAAAAGTTGTTTTTTTTATTTGAATGTTATATAATAAAGGCATGAACGACAAAATACGCCAAAAACTTAAAACTTTGACAACTCGCCCAGGGGTTTATGTTATGAGAAACGCCGCTGGGGAGATTATTTACATCGGCAAAGCGAAGAATTTAAAAAACCGTGTAAGTCAGTATTTCCGCAACAGTCCAAAGCCAAGCAAAGTTCAAGCCATGGTGGACAATGTTGACGATTTTGACTATTTTATTGCCGTGTCGGAGTTGGATGCATTGGGCTTAGAGAGCAACCTTATTCACAAACACCAGCCTTTTTACAACATATTATTAAAAGACGGAAAGGCATTTCCATATATAAAAATAGATATGAAAGACGACTTTCCGCGTCTTGAAATTGTAAGGAAAGTGAAAAAGAATGATGGTGCAAAGTATTTTGGGCCTTATATTGCTGGGATCGACCCACAGGCAATTTTAAACACCATAAGTTTTGCCTACAAAATCCGCACTTGCAAAAGCAAAATTGACCCAAACAAACCTGCAAAACGCGAATGTTTAAACTATTCGCTTGGGCTGTGCCTTGCCCCTTGCACAAACAGAGTCACAAAAGAAGAATATGCCGCCGAAATCAAAAAAGTGGTGCGTTTTTTATCTGGAAATGATGACGAAATTGAAAAAATACTGCTGGAAAAGATGAATATTGCGTCCAACCTTCAAAATTTTGAGCGCGCGATTGAACTTAGAGAAGCATTAAAGATGGTGGCAAAACTCAAACAGCGCGTGGTGGCAAACCTTCCAAAAAACATAGACAAAGATGTTTTTGCTTACTCGACAGATGGGCTTTCTGGTGTTGTGACGGTTATGGTTGTTCGCGGCGGCAAAATTCTTGGAATAGTCAATTTTGCACAAAGTGATGCCGAACTTGAAGAAAAGGACACCCTTTTCAACTTTATTGCGCAGTATTATCAAAACTGCCTTGTGCCGAATGAGATTATTGTCAGCCACGAAATTGACGAAAATCTTTTAAGTGAATATCTTTCAAAATCCGCAAACATTATCTCCAACCCACACGGTGTGAATTTAACCCTTTTGAAAATGGCAAAGGAAAATGCCACAGAATATCTCAACAAACATATCGAGCGCGACAAACTTGAATACAACAACACTCTTGGCGCCGTTAAAAAACTTCAGGAAAGCCTTGGGCTGCAAACTTCGCCGCGCCGCATGGAGTGTTATGATATTTCCCACATCAGTGGCACAAACAAAGTGGCATCGATGGTTGTTTTCAAAGATGGCAAGCCAGAGAGAAAGGACTATCGCAAATTTAAAATCAAATATGTGAAAGGGAACAACGATTTTGACAGTTTGAAAGAAGCGCTCACTCGCCGCCTTAAGCGATATGTCGAACAAAACGGTGAAAGTTTCAGCGAAAAGCCAGACCTTTTGGTGATAGATGGTGGGAAAGGACAACTTTCATCTTGTTATGAGATTTTAAAGTCGTTTAATCTTGAAAATGACATCCAAATGATTTCGCTCGCGAAGAGAATTGAAGAAGTTTTTGTGCCACACAGCCACACCCCTGTCATTTTGAAAACAGCAAGCGCCGAACTGAAACTTTTGCAACGCATTCGTGACGAAGCACACCGATTTGCAATCACTTTCCACCGAGCGCTGCGCACAAAATCCCAGACAACAACCGACCTTGACGAAATTCCAGGGCTTGGAGAAGTGAAGAAAAATGCACTTCTTTCCGCCTTTGAAACTTCCGCAAACATCAAAAAAGCAAGTGTGGAAGAACTTTGCCTTGTCAAAGGAATCCATCCAGCGCTTGCTCAAACCATATACGATTATTTTCATGAAAAGGGCGAAATTTAAGTTTTTGCCCTTTTTTGAGCCTTAATTTTTGAAATTATGCTGCAAATTATCACAATTGCTGCCAGAAATAGCAAAACACAAACAATCAAAATTGCGCAGTTGACGAAAAATTGCACTGGCAAAATTTTGATAATTGGGTCTTGGCTTGGATAGAACACCCAGTTCGATTTTCCAGGGAACAAAATATAATGGAAAAACTCCCCAGCCGCCCTGAAATTTATCGCACTAAATGCCAAAATCACACAGGGAAGCGAAATTGCAAATATCGAAGCATAAAAGCCTGCATGAAATCCCCACATTTTCAGGGAGATTTTCTTTCGTATCTGCAAAAACAAAAGTGTGACAACCACGATGAAACTGACAAGCATTACAATTAAAATTCCCCCAAACAGCGCTTTCACATCTTGAAAATGCGCCTTTGCATCTTCCGTGTATTCAAAATCGCCAAGTTTGAAATCCTTGTTAAACACCAAAAAATCAAGCATATCATTGTAGGCATCTTTGACCTGCTGCGGAGTTTTCCCTGATTCTTCACAAACCCCAAGCGAATCCATTTGCATAAAATAAAAATCGCGAAAATAAAACGGCACACACGCACTCGCTGTCCATAGCAGCAAAATCAACGAAATTGTAAATAATATTTTGCAAACGGTATTTTTCATAAGTATATTTTATCAAATATCAAAAAAGAATACAATCAAAAACTGCTTAAAAATTTTTTTGTATAAAAATTTGTTGCAAAGTTAAAAATTTGCTTGACAAATCCCCCCCCGCAGTTTTAAAATAACATTAGGCTGAAAGTTTGGAATAAGACAAGGATTAAAAGTCGAGCTTGTCCCATTCAATTAGCAAAAATAAAGGAGGAAAAAATGAAAAAGTTTTTATCAATTATGGCTTGCCTTGCTTTTGTTTTAGTTGGCGGAATTGCACTTTCTGCATGCTGCGACCAAACAAAAACAATGACAGAAGAAGACTTTCTTGCTGCAATTGCACAGGAAGAAGAAGTAAAACTTACTGGCAATCTTAACCTTACAAAAGTAGTTGATGTTAGCAAAACATTGACAATCGACCTTAACGGATTTAACATTACAGAAGAAATTACTTATGAAAAAGATGTAAAAAACACACTTTTTAAAATTGTAGATAATGGCAATCTCACAATTAAAGGAAAAGGCAGCATTGTTTCTGACGATTTGTATATCTTTAAAATTGATGGTACAACAAAAGAAAATGCAAAACTTACAATTGAAGATGGCTCTTATCAAGCATCTTGCTCAGTTGTTTATGCCAAAAAAGGCACTGCTGAAATCAAAGGTGGCTCTTACAAAATTGTAAATGCTGAACATCCAGATTATGTTAAACATATGCTTAACACACAAGACCCTAACGAAAACGCAACTATCACAGTTTCTGGCGGAACATTCTATGGTTTCAATCCAGCAGATACACAAAACGATGCCAAAGTTAAACAAGGCTTTAAAGTAAGCCCAGATGAAACAACATCTGACAAAGAAAAAACATACACAGTTTCTGCTGAATAACTTTTCAAAAATATAAAAGGCCAACAAATAATGTTGGCTTTTTTATTTAAAACACTTGCAAAGTTTAAATTTCTTTGCTATAATAAAAGGGCAATAAAAAATGCGCCTGTGGTGAAATGGATATCACGACGGTCTACGGAACCGTTATTCCGGGTTCGAGTCCCAGCAGACGCACCAAGTAGAATAAGTAAATTGTCTTTTTTAAGACAACTCTTAAAAAATCGCTACACAAATTGTTGTAGCGATTTTATTTTTATAAGAATACTAATAAAAGTATATCATTAAGCGAAGTATTTATCAATAATTTACTTGTTTTTCAAGTAAAAATTTTGATTTATTGATTTTTTATGCTAAAATAAGATGAAATCAAAATGTGTCGCAAAATCAAACGAAAATAATCAAAAAAAACTTTTGGAGCACTTATGAAAGATATAAAAACAATCATTTCATGTTGTTTAAATGATTGTGAAAAAGATATTACATCTCTAAAATTTATCGATGGAGTGGATTTTATCGATATTTTCCCGCGCAGTGAAGAACATAAGCAATTGTTAGATGAAGAAGCTAGCCAAATTGCTGATATTATTGAACAAACTGATAGGGGCAATTTTTATATCTTCCATAAGCCTGTTGAAACCAAATTTGGAGTTTTAAAAATATTCAAAATTCGAAAATTTGACAAAACAAGGTTGCCATGGCTGGCTGCACCAGATTTTCGCATGACCGATTATTCAAAATTTTTAAAAACTTACACACACGACAACCGTTTTACTTATATAGAAAAACCAACCTATACTGGCTTGGAATTTAAAACAAAAGACAGCTTAATTTATTTTTTAGATGTCCCAACCACTGAATATTATAATGTCAAATAAAACAATTTTATTTTATTACCCCCCCCACAAAAAGACCATTCTTGGCTTTTTTATATTTACTAAAATTTACAAAACATAATTCTTATTTTATCAAAATTTACCAACCTTTGACGTCACAAGTATACATCTCCAAGTTTTTACCGACAACTCACCGCCCGCCACCAACAACCAATTTTCAAAAAGTCGCCAAATCTCCACCATAGACGCAAAAAACACTTTTCACACGAAAACCAGCAAATTGTTCAAACACAACACAAAAACCAATTCCAAAATAACAAAATTACAAAAAATCGTTATATAGGAGTTTTTTATGACAGCATGACAAGAATAACAGATGACGGTTTTAATATAATTTTATGCCGTTATTTGCCTATCCCCACACATTCTAATCCGCCAAATCAATAAAAAAGAACGGATATTAACCGTTCTTTTACCATATCATTTTCTTAGCTCCTTATATATTTCGCTCATAAATATTCCCATAACTTCTTTTTTCATATCTGGATTATTTAATAAAAGTGAGAAGAAATCTTGATTTTGCGATAATCCCTCTACCAAGGCATCGTCAATGTCGTCAAAATATGAAAATTCAAAGTCTTTCTGTGTGTTGTTTTTTGCACTTTCCTTTAATTTTTCTGATTTCATAAGTAAATCTTTTATTTGTAACATGGCTTTTATAGCGACATCATTATCATAGCTTTTGCCTGTTCTACTATTGATTTCTGCAATAATTTCTGAGAGATGTTTGATTTTATCTTCGGTTAGGTTGAATGTATCGGCGGTTGGCAATTTTACAATAGGATAAGCTATCAGCTTTTCTTTCTTATCTTCATCTTCTTTCTTTTGTAAAAAATTTGAAGCCTTAATTTTGCCAGTTAAATCAAATCCGCCGCCTGGGTTTTTGATATTTACAAACGACATAAAATATGTTAAAAATAGGTATTTCTTATGTAGGTCAACATCTTCGAAACAAGATACTTGTATCAAAAACTCATAAAATCTTACAAAGTGTTTAACCACAGCCATTATTTCTATTTGTTTCAATAAGTCAAATTGGTGTATTTTTTGTTCTGCTCGTTGTAAATAAAATGTAAGTTGTTTTTTGTCACGGGCATCTATATTTTTCTTATAGATGATATTTGCAGATACATCGATATCGTATGGGTCAAAAATCATATACCCATCAATTTTTGCCTCTAACTCATATACAGAATTAGGAGAAACTGAATTTGCCAACAATGTTGTAGTGTAATATGGGCTAAACGCATCGACAATCTCTTCATAAGTATTAACAAAATCAAGAATGAATGTTTTCTTTTCAAATGGAGGACAAATTCTGTTTAATCTTGAAAAAGTCTGGACAGCATTCACCCCTCTAAGTTTTTTAAGGACATACATAGCACATAATTTTGGCTGATCAAACCCTGTTTGATATTTGTTCGCAACAAGTAAAACATTAAAGGCGTCACTGTCGAACATTTTTGGAAGTTTTTCTTCAGAAAAACCATTTATGCCGCTTTCTGTATATTCTTTATCATCATCTGGTAATTTCACCTTACCTGAGAAGGCTACTAATGCATGAATATTTGTATAGCCCTTCTTGTTCACATAATCTTCAAAAGCTTGTCTATACTTGACTGCGCTTGCTCTTGAAGCCGTGACAACCATTGCTTTAGCCATTCCACCCAATTCGTCTATTACCGTAGTTCTAAAATGTTCAACAATTACTTCAACTCTTTGTGCAATGTTAGTTTCGTGCAATTCAACAAATCGTGCTATTTGCCTTTTAGCGTCAACAGTCTTACATCTTGGATCTTCTGAAATTTCTTTATTGATTTGGTAATAAGTTTTATATTCTGTGAAATTTTCTAGAACATCGATAATAAAGCCTTCTTCTATAGCTTGCTTCATGGAATATAAATGAAAAGCCTCTCTCTGCCCTTTTTTGTTTACCCTGCCAAACAAGTTTAGTGTTGTAGGCTTTGGTGTCGCAGTGAAAGCAAACATAGAAACATTTGATTGCTTTCCATTTCTCGCCAATTCGTCAACAATCATATCTTCGGCGTCATAAACACCATCTTCACTTATCGAAACCTCTCCCGAGCCAAGTGTCTTTGTTATTGCAGCCATATCTTTGCCCGCTGTGGAAGAATGCGCCTCATCGATAATAACCGCAAATTTTTTTGTCTTCATGTTATTAACTGAATCCACAATATAAGGAAACTTTTGAATTGTGGTGGCAATAATTTTCACATTGCTTTCAAGTGCTGTTTTTAAATCGGCAGATGAACATTTGTCGTCCATCACCTTAATAACCCCCGATTTATGCTCCATACCTATTATTGCTGCTTGCAATTGCCTGTCAACAACAACACGGTCAGTACAGATAATAATATTATCAAAAATAATTTTGTTCTCATTGTCATGCAATGATGTTAATCTATGCGCAAGCCAAGCAATTGAATTTGTTTTCCCAGAGCCTGCGCTATGTTGGATAAGATAGTTTTGACTAGTTTTATTAATTTGTAGGTCAGCCAACGTTTTCCTTATTACATCTAATTGATGATATCTTGGAAAGATTATATTTTCTTTTACCTTTGTTTTGCCTGTAAGTTCATCCACTTCTTCTTTGTGTTCAATAAAAATAAATTCATTTATAAGACTAAGAATTGTATCTTTTGTTAAAATATCGTCCCACATGTAGTGAACGGAATATTTGTCTTTAAAAATAGGATTGCCTCTACCTGCGTTAATGCCCTCTCCACTGCCCATATTAAATGGCAAAAAGAATGTGTTCTCGCCATTTAGTTTGGTTGTCATATAAGCTTCTTGTAAATCCATCGCAAAATTAACTAAACAACCTGCATTAAATAGAAATAGCCTGTTTTTATAATCTCTCTGTGTTCTATATTGATAGATTGCATCTTGATAAGATTGCCCAGCATAATTACATTTTAACTCAAAAGATATTATGGCTAAGCCATTTAAAAACAGCACAACATCAATTCTTTCTTCATCACTTATCCACACCTCTTCCATGGCCGAAAAAATATTTGTTTGATATTTTTTTATCAATTCCTCATTAAAATCCGTTGCCGGTTTTGTGTACATTAAGTTTAAATGGTAATTTGTCAAATCCACGCCATGCTTTAAAACATATAATAAGCCCTTTCTTGGATTTGTGATATCGGCATTAATGTAGTTAACAATAGTTTCTTCGGTAGCATCTCTATAAATCTTTTTTAATGCTTCCATTTCTTTTGGCTGAGATGCGTTTAAAAATTCGAACAATATTTCCTTGTCCATTGCAAAAAGACGGTCATATTTCACATTCTTTCGAATTCTATAACCATTTTGTTTTTCTAAAATATCCAATATAAATTTCTGATATTCTTTTTCTGATAAAATTTTGTTCATTTTGCACCTCTTTTTATTATATTAAATACCATTTCGTAGTCGTTTTATCTTTGTCTAATTTGAATGTTTCGTTATATAATAATGGTTCTTTTATCTGAAACTTTTGCCTTGTTTGATTATCCACAGTGGCAATCGAACTAGTAATAAATTTAAATTTATCTTTATTTTCATTATAATAACTTTTAGCCACAACACATAGTTTCAAAATTAAGTCTGTTATATTTATGCACAGGGTCCGTTCCTTTCTTACAACATTGTCGCCGTCATAATATGTGGCGATTTGTGCACTGCTCCCTGAAAGAATTGCACGGTTTGGTTCTTGAACTAACAATTCAAAATTTTGTATGTCTTGTTTCTCTCCATTTATACTGAAAGTTCCAGCATGCAAAGCATTATTTCTCAAGTCATAAACAATTTTCCCAGACAAGTATGGCATATCTGCATTTTGACTACTTGAGTTTTCAAAATCTCCTATATATTTATCAAACCATTTGATATATCTTTTAGTAGTCTGTATATCTCCGTATTCAGCCTTGCCGCATATATCCGGCAAAGTTAATGCTGTTGAAAGCGCGGCTAAAAAGCAATTACTGTTTAAGCAAACAAAAATTTCCTCAATAATTCTATCAATCATCAACAACCGCCTTTTTGCCTGTTACATATTCATAAATTAAAGATTTCTTGTATTCTTCAATTGTAGTCAACTGCTCTTTCTTAATTTTTATTATATCATCAATTTCCGCACACTTTTTGTCCAAGTAATCGGCAATTTCTTTTTGTTCTTTGATTGACGGTACAGGCAAGTATGTTTGACCAAAATCTTCAAATGATATAGGCTTTCCATCCCTTAGACTTAAGGCATACGAATTCATTTCATAGATAAACACATCAATCTTAAATAAATATTTATAGTATTGTCGACAGCATTCTACTTTCGGGAAAAAAACAGTATATGCTGGCGAAACAACACCCTCATAATTGCAAAATTCAAAACCTCCTTCAAAGCTTCTTAAACTTATACAAAAATCGCCTTTATGTATTGTTTTGAAGGATTTCAAATTAGTTTTTTCGTTTACTTTTACTGTTATTTGTTTTGTAAGTTTTTCATACATTTCTTGAGGAATAACACCATATTTTTGCGTTGGAGATAATAATTCAAGATTTGTTTTGTTCCCTTTAGAGTTTCTAATTTTAAACAAATACTTCCCTTTTTTCAGCCCCCAACTCATTGGAACATTGGTTATCCACAGAACTTTTGTTTGTTTCATTTCAACATTAGGATTTAATCCTTTTGTTACAGCTTCTGCAATAACTGACTTCTTATAATTTTCTAAAATATCGATTTGGTTTTGTAAATTCGATGTTATCTCATCGATTTCCGCACATTTTTTATCTAAATAATCAGCAATAATATCTTGTTCACTTTTGGCGGGAACTAGTAATGGGAAATTCATGAGCGTATCTTCATTTAGAGTCCATCTGTTCTCGTATGACACACCTTTACCAAATGTAAAAAAAGCATATGACCAATATTGATATTTAAAATAATAATCATAAAATTTAGGATTAAAGCCCTTTTTGTATCTTAAATTAATGTATGCAGGACTTATTACCCCGTTTACTTTGGAAATGCTACAATTGGCTCCACTTTGTATATCCATGGGATTTAACAACATGTCATTTATAGTTACTGGATTGTATTCATAGTAACTTGCAGCCAGCTGGCCTTCATTAGTAGAAATATCCCTAATTTTTACTCCATCTCTTGCAAGAGATAAGACAACAGGTTCCTCTTGTAAAGCCTTAGCCTTTTTTCTGTAAAAGCCATCTTTTACTTTCATAATCTCCCAATGCTTTGGTATTTTCCAAATCCATCCTATTCCACTATCTTTCATTTCTATCATATTGTCACCGCCTAAAACAATTCGTTGATTTTTTCGCGAACTTGTTTTTCTAGTTCCTGAAATTTAGCAAGCAATTCCTCACTTGGAGTTGGTTGTTTATACTCATAGAAATATCTCGTAAATGGTATTTCAGCACCAATTTTTATAACTTTTTCGCCATTGTCCTCCTCCCAAGTTGCAGTTTCGCTTTTGCCTTCAAAAAAAGCTTTTGCATCAGGAATATGTGGCAAAACCTCGCGAGCCATATATTCGTTTATGTCTTCTTCAAATTTAATAATTTCAGTGTCTTTTGATTCTTTATCGTAAATTATATTTCCCTTTTTATCTCTATGAATTTCAGCTTTCTTGTCCATTTCTGACAATCCATCAATAACTTTATCCACAATCCTTTTATCAAAATCTTTCAACACATTAGAAATAACAGGTTCGAATTCAGAAAGTTTGTAATATTTTTTATTATCAATACCGGTTTTTAAAGTTTCTAAAATTTTATCGTATGTAGGTTTGTTCTTATAATACTCTTCAAGCTTTTTCTTTTCTTTATCCGTTAATGGTTCTAATTTGTTTTCAAATTCAAAAACTTTTCCCTCATCATAAATATAAGACAATGAGCCTTTTGTAATCATATTTTCAATACGTTCTTCCGTTATTGCATAACTTCTTTGAAGTGGCTGCATTACGGTGTATTCTTTATATAAAAACTCTTCATTTTTAAATATCTTACAATTTTTATTTTCAACAAAATCGGCATAAAGATGCGTTATCTTTTTTCTGTCTTCTGGTTTAATTTCGTTCTTCTTGTTGCCTGCTGCTTTGCGCAATTTATGGTATATATCTGCTGCATTTATAAGTTGGATCTTGCCCTTTCTCTCTGGTCGTTTGTTTTTAGACAATATCCAGACATAAGTTTGAATTCCGGTGTTGTAAAACAAATCTGTTGGCAAGGCAATAATTGCTTCAATTAAATCTTTTTCTAACATCCATCTTCTAATTTGACTTTCGCCAGAGGCCGTCCCGCCTGTAAAAAGTGGTGAGCCATTTTCGATAATAGCCGCACGCCCAATTCCATCAGCCATTTTATCAATGGCTGATTGCATAAATATAAATTGTGAATCACCTCCACTAGGTAGACCATGTCCCCAGCGTCCATTTTCACCCTTGAGAGCTTCTTCTCTAACCGCTTTCTCCTGTCCTTCCTTAGCATCTTTGCCTGCCCATGGCGTTCCAAAAGGTGGATTTTCTATAACAAATCTCATTTTTATATCTTTGAAACAATCCGCCTTAAAAGTGTCTTGATGTTTAAAATTTTCTGCATCTTGTCCTTTAATAAGCATTTCAGCAAGACCAACCGCATAAGACTGGCCCATAAATTCTTGTCCAAATAATTTTACATCAGCAGTAGGATTATAATGTTTTATATAATTATATGCTGTTGAAAGCATACCACCAGTCCCACACGCCTGATCGCATACAGTGATAACTTTTCTATTATCAAAAATATCATCACAACCTTCTGCCATAAGAATCTCAACAAGCAACTTTATAATATCTCGTCCTGTATAAAATTGCCCAGCATCAACATTTTGATAAAACTTGCCGATAAGGTGTTCAAAGATATATCCCATTTTGATGCTATCATAAGTTTTTATACTTAAATCCAAGTCTGAGAACGCTTCAACAACAATATACAAACATCCATCTTTATCCATCTTGTCAATGTGTTTATTCATTTCTAATTCATTAAATATTTCTTTAACATTATCAGAAAATCCGTTGATATAGTTCTTAAAATTGTCAGCTATATGATTTGGATCATTGCACAATTCTTTAAGGGAATATTCGCTTGTATTATAAAATTGGAATCCCGATATTCTATAAAATGCTTTTGCAGGAAATGATGGGTTCTCTTTATAGGCTTTAATTACTTTGTCTTTTGTAGATTCCAACGCACATTCCAATCTTCTTAGAATAGTCATTGGAATGACAACATCCCCATACTTATCAGGCATATAAGATCCTCTCAATTTATTAGCAATTGACCAGATAAAATTCGCCTCCTGTGTTACATCGATAGGATTGTCATCCCACATTGTATCTAAAACTTTATTATTTGTCATAATTATCTCCTTTTTCATTTCGAATTTTATTTATCCACTTCGGATTTTGTCTTATGATTTCTTTAACATCCAACGGTATATCATCTTTATCACAAGCCAAATCAAACAATTTCCTACGCTGTTCATCTGATAAGTTTAAGCACTCTGCAATATCATTTAATCTTTGATAATTTTGCGGCGGCTTAGTGTTGCCTTGTTCAATGTCCCACAAATAAGGTTTTGAGCAATCACAAAAATCGGCAAGTTTTTGCAAGCTTGTCTTTCCTCTACATTTATTTAAATATCTTCCAAATGCATTATTTTTCATTATTCACCTTGTAAATATGTTAACTAACATATTTATATAATAGCATATTAAAATTAATAATGCAAATGTTTTTAATAAAAAGTCATTTCAAAGTTGAAATGACTAAAAATTTCTAATACTTTTTTATGATATTCCAAACTCCCTTGTAACTAAAAAACAAAGGCCCCGTTGAAGAACTATATAACAACTTTTCCAAAACTTTAACAAAAGAATAAAATGAAATCTTTACTAAATTTATTACTGAAAAAGCCCCACCCGCAAAAATCTTTAGCTAGTCAATAGTAAAGTTATTTTGTTTAACAGTTTTCTGTGAAATTAAATACTGTTTTTCTTGAAAAGATTCATTAGGTGCTAGCCAATTTTAAGAAATGAAATGCTTTTAACCTTATAGCATTTTATCCATTGCGCACTTAAAGCAAATTAGTAGGTGTTGTTTAGAAAATTTTTATTTATATAGGTTAAACAATTCTTCTAGTGTAATACTTATCCCCGCAGCCTCTAATCTTGATTTCCTTTGTTGATATAGATAAGTTAACTCATCTTTTATATCTTTTCCGTAGTGCAATTTATTATGACAATGACTACACAAAGACACAATATTTGCTGGACAATCTAATTTGTTTTTAAATTTATATTGATATTTCATAGGTATTAAATGGTGAGATTCAGTATAATTAATTTTCCCATTTCTTCTTATGAACAATTTATGAGTATTATCAACCTCGCACAAATAATTTGCATTTCTCAATGCTGCAGCAGCATTTGCTGGGTCTCTTGGATATGTTTCATATTGCTTAGCATCCACAGAAACAGATTCGGCTTCTATAGGTGTATCTATAATGTTTTCAATTTTTCGTTGAGCATTGATATATTCGTTAACATCGTCTTGATAATCGGCATCTTCAATGTCTACAGAAGAAATAGGGTTGTGATTTTTATTAACAATTTCTTTATTGTAATAATCAATTACTCTTTTTTTATAGTCTACAACTTCTTTTGAATCAGCGTCTGCATACCAAAATTGTTTTTCACCAAAAAATCCTTTTTGTTGTCTTGGCACCTCAAATTCCCTTTGTTCAATGGGAATACAATAACAAAATTTTTGTTCTGCTTTAACATTATATCCAAATCCATTTATAGTTACATCTTTTTGCATCTGTCTATAAACTGTTGCGTGATTATAAAAGCCTACAATTCTAGTTCCAAAATTGTCGTTAGGATTATTAGCAACCCAAACCACCAAAACATCGTCAACAAAATCATTGTCGCAATTTTTATCTATCCTTTTAATCGCAACATTATCTCCAGAGGTCTCAAAAAAACCATAACAATAACCTAAATGGTCATAAAAATTATATTGTTCTCCGCCTGTTCCATATCTTTTCGGATAAGAGCCTCCACTTTTTAATCTATTTCCGTCTGGCCCCTCGTATTTCTCCATCCAACCAATATTGCAGAACAAAATCTTTTGTTGTGGCTTCGTTATTGTTTCGGTTGAACTAGAATCTTGTTTTTTCGTAGTTTGTTGTGCTTGCGGTTCTGTAATATTGCCAATTTTTTTTACAGACATTGCATCTAAGTTTATTTTCTTCAGCTTTAATTTATTCAAATTTTCTCCATATAGCCGAGAAGTTATTAGCTCAATGGTGATATTCTGCTCTGAGTAAACTTCTAAGTAAACTTTGCTCCAAATATAACTTCCGTGTGTATAAGTTGCATTTAATGGCTGAATATTTTTTAATAAAAAAACCTGAGAACCACAAGTTTCCGCTTCCTGACTTCTATCAAATACATTTATCTCTTGCGCTTTATCAAAAGCCTTTTCAATTTCGCGTTTTAAATTTTCTTCATTGTCTGTTTTCATGTTAAAAGAATTAAGCGAAACTTCTTTAATCCCGTTGTTTATCTTTAAAACGCCACGAGCTCTAATTTCAGCAATAAGTTGAACTTGTTTATTATAATGCCCTGCGATAAAGTTAAAATTCTGATTAAAAGAATAGTCTTTATTATTTGGACATAAATAAAAACCATTTTCAAATTCTTCAATTGATTTTCCAACATTTAATAACAATATACTTCGTTTCATATTCTCCTCACTTTTTTACTAAAATCGTTAAATTTCAACTTATATGTAATTTTCTTTTAGAAGGTTTTGAAGGGCTTCCTTTAAGTTTGTTTTTGTGATTTTTAATTCTTGCCCAGCGACCAATCTAACAACCTTTGGATACCCCTCTTCTTGTTCCATTTCTGCAATTACACTACTATGTTTTTGTTTTCCCACCGTGCTATGTGGCATAGGGCCAACCAAAACCACTCGATATGACGGTTCATATCTTAATTTATTAAAATTATATGTAACTGCCTCTTCATATTCTAGATGCAATTCAAGTCTATTTATATCTATCCCCAGACTTTTTGCAATTCCGTAAATCACATTTTTGTCAACAGCAGAATCCCCAAATATAACAATTTTTCCTTTTTTGTAGGTTTCATAAATTGGATTACTTGCAAAAATATCTTTCATTCCTATGCCCTTTAAATAATCAATTAGACTATTTGGGTCATCATCTCGATTAAGCAAAAACATTTTTTCCCTTATTTTTTCAATAACTTGATTGTAAAGGTTTTCCATTTCTTCAATATCCAGCATTTTCTTCTCCTTAATCCATTATGTGGTTGAGTCCATCTATTGCTTTTTCAAGTTGCCTTTTCAAATATTCAATTTCATCTTTTTTTGCAAGGTATTTATTGACTATCTCTTGCTGTTCTTCTAAAGAAATATTTGGAATTAAAACTGATTTTAGAGATTCTTGACTTATATTTGGAATGGTTGAACCCCCGCAAATAGATTTTAAAGCGGCTATACCTGCTTCACTATCAAAAAACACTTTTATATAGTAGGGATTGACCTTTTGTTCATCCAGCTCAATGACAAACATATTCCCATTAGCCAAAACTTTATTATGCTTCTTTTCAAAAACTGAAATTTTAAAAGGATAACCATTTTTAGACATAACCAAGTTTTTATCCTTGATTAAATATTTTTCCAGCTTCTTATCAATATTTTTTAAGTAAGGCAATTCGTCTTCTATTAAACCATTTTTAATATTTGAAAGCATTAAATATTGAAAGTCGGTTTTTTCATTGGAAATAATACAATCTAAGTCCTTTCCAGACAATGGAGCCCCTCTTGTAATTGATTTTATGACACTGCCAAATTCAATACCGTCTTCCACTTTCTTGCCAGGGACTTCCAAGTATCTAACTGGACTTAATACAGCATTTTCTTTAAATATTTCAGCTAATGAAACTTTTTTGCTTAAATTAGAATCGTTTTTGCAAAGATTTAATATTGTTTCAATATTTTCATCTGACAGGTCATTACTTCTACGACCTTTTACAAAAATATTTCTTGCGTCTACAAATCTAACACCATCTTTCCAGTTTTTGCTAAAAACAATGATATTCACTGGAATTCCTGTAGTTTTAAATAATTTTTCAGGCAACGAAATAACTGTTTCTATAAAACCGCTTTTTAAAAAGAATTCCCTAACCGCCCTTTCTGAATTATTTGTTAATGTTCCATTGGTGGTAATGACAACTGCTTTTCCATTTTCTGTAAGTAATTTACATATCTTGTAGTTGAATGCCCAATCAGCAGAAATTAAATTCCCATAACTGCCTTCTTTTAAAGATTTAACCAATTCTTTTGCTGAATGGATATATCTAATCTGCATACCAAATGGATAATTTGAAAATATTTTAGAATATTTTTCATTATCAACAAGAAAAACATCATTTTGCCTAACATTATAGTTCGAGTCAGTCAAATACGCTTTGATTTTTGATATTGCCACTGCATGTGTATTGATTTCAACTCCTGACAATGATTTGCACTTGCAGTTTTTTGCTATTGTGTAAAGAAAATTCCCATCTCCACTACAAAAATCTAGAACATCATCATCTTTATCTATATTTAACAACTCTTTACAAAGAGAAATTAGGCATTTTGGAGTAGTGTTTTCTGGCATTATGAAATTAGAAAATTCATTAGATGTATTCTCAATAAATTCAGTTGCACTTTTGTCATCATAATCAAAAGTCTCATAAATATTAACTAAAAACTTATATTTATCAAAAAGTTCTGCAATAAACAATTTAATGTTTTCATCCTTGATTTTTTTAAAAACATTTTTAAAATCCCTTTCATTTTGTTCATTACTAATTTTTTTTAAATACATGATTGCAAGTGTAGTATCATAAATGTCCGATGGCGCAACCACCCCTCTTAATTTAGAATTTAATTCAAATAATTTATTTTCCACTTTATCTCTCCTTTTTTAATTTTGGTTATGAAAAACCAAATCATGTGGTTATTATAAACCATAAGATTATGTTTGTCAAGTATTTTTTTTAATTTTTTATGCTCAAATCATATTTTTTTATAAGCATAGAGAAACATTATGCGACAAAATACAAAAATCATGTCAGCAAAATAATAAAAAAATCATCCACTAGCAGATTTGTGGAAAAAACCACCATTATTAAAGAGTAAAAATATATCATCGGCCTAACTCAGAGAATGAAAAAAACTATTTATTAGATTAAAATATATGCGGAAAATCGATATTTTTGCAAAATTGGCGTGAAATTTATAAAATTTTTATAAATTCATCCATTTTTTTCAGGCTTTTTTCAAATTGATATGCTGTTATAACATCTTCTATTGCATATTGAGATAATGTTAGGGCATAATTGTTTCTCTGTGTTTTTGTTGACAAGCTCTTGATTTTATCACATAAAACTTTCCCTCTTTGGTGCCTTAATGCCTGCATAGAGTTTTCATATCTATGCGTAAGTTTGTTGTTTTCTAATGATTTGACATAACTTGATGCCTCAATTGTCTCATCAAGGCCAATTTTTTCAATAAACAATTTTTCTAAGTTTTCTCTTGAACTATCTTGAATTTCCTCGGAAGAAGCGCCCATTTCTAATAATTTGGAAGCTAACTTATATCTTCCGCCACAAAGCAATCTGATAATCTCTTCCTGTTTCTTATGTTTCTCTTCTAAACCTTTTCGGATAGTCTGTCTTTTTAGCCATCTTTCATAACCTGTCAATTTTTCAGTCTGTGTTTTTGAAGTGTCTGATTTTGTTCTCGTTGCTGTATATTTTTCAATCTCCCTAACCATCTCATTGCTTAAAAAAGGATAAGTTTCATTAAGGTATGGCATGTTTTTGCCTGCATATTTCCAAAGCCAAGACATTTGCGAAACTTCTCTGCGCACTTTCTCTTCCGTGTTATAAAATTTTTCCATAGCGGTGCGCAACAATGGACTTTTCATTATGTCCGAAATAATGTATCTTGGAAACACCACCGCCCTTCCATCCCTTAAAGGAATGGTGATTTTTTCTCTCAACAAAAGGTCAAAATCGCTCCACTGGCTATCTCGAAATCTTAATTGTTCAGGAGAGCGACCGTTTCTTTCCGCTTCAGATAATTTTGCATTATCTCTTGTATAGCTCTCGGATTTTTCCTTTAAATAAGTCAAATCGCAAAAATTGTTTATTAACTTTCTTCTAAGTATCGGCTCTCGCAAAGACAATGCAATTTCTTTCGCTAATTTTGAATCTTTACACACTTCCATAAAAATTTCAGTCAGTTGCTTCTCATTCATGCCGTTTGTTATTTCTTCAAAATCGTCAAACATTATCGCTGGGAAAATATATGAATTAAACAAATCTTCTATCGCTGTATTAAATGTCCCCAATCCAACCGGACCTTTGGCTGTTCTTTGTGGGTCAAAGCCAAATCCAAACCAATCCTGTTCGCTTCTGCCAAGACATTCATTTGTATCGCCAAACTGAGCCACTTTCTCTGGATATGTTTTTCCATATTCATTTAAAATTTCAACAATTTTAGGAAAATCTTTGGCGGATGTATAGATAATCATGTTGTCTAGTGAACTTTTCCCAATATCTCTCATTCTCGTTTTTGTTCCAATTTCCAATTCTTGACTGGCAGCATGTTTATATAAAAAAGTCATCAAATGAGCATAATCTTTTTGAGAAGGGTTGATATAAATTCTCGCCTGTATAACATAATCCGGAGAAACAAATATTCTATGGTCCATATCGTCTGTAGCAAGTCCTATTTTGCTTAATCTTTCATAAAAAACATTTTTTGGCAATTCGCCAGAAATATAATCAATATGTCCATCTCTTAAACATTTTTCTATCTTTTCTTTTAATTCACTTGAATTTGGACTAGTCTCAATAATCGAGCGCAATCTCTCACATTCTTTCTTATATGCTTCTGTTTTAAAATCAGCCGACTTTTTGCCATAAAAAGTTTTTAAATATAAAAGCGCCATAGAATTTTTAAATTCACTTTCGCTTTTTTTCATCTGTTCATTATTTAAGTTTGCATTGCTACCACAACCCAAATGTGGAACGGCCCTTGTAATGAAAGCTATTCTCTTGTTGTTTAAATACGTCTTTTGATTATGCAAAAACCATTCAAACGATTTTCTCATTGTAGTTTCATCAAAGCCTCTTAAAATCATAAACAATTCTCCTATCTAGATAATACAATTTCACATAAATAATGTCAAACAGTTCTTTCACAAAAAATCCAGATTTTGACAGCATTTTTGCTAAAAATTGCCAAAATTTGCGTAAAAAAAGATAAAAAACCAATTTTTGCTTCTAAGAATTTGTTTTAGACCAAGATCTTCGTTTGATTAGAAATTTGTCTTTTAAAAATCTTATTAAAATTGTTATTTGCGATAAAAGAGCAAGAAGAATGCCAATTGACACAGGAATGACAGAACTTCTCAATTCTATGATAAACAAAACATAGATAACAAATTGCAAAATCAATAAAATAGGATAAATGAAGTTTGCTAGTTTACAATTTCTTACTTCCAAAAAAACTGCCAGCACGCCAAAAATAAGGCAAACTGTTTCAACAATAGGAAATCCTACATCTAAAATTTTCATAAGAAGATAAATAGGATAGCAACTAAGTGCAAGCAACAATCCCAAGCAAATCATTTCAATATAACCTATTCTTGTGCTTATATTTAATTTTTTTACATATAATTTCACAGTTTTATAGATAAATAAAGGAATTATCAATCCTGCCAAGATTAGACTTCCCATCATGTCCAAGCGATAAAGAACAAAACTGTAAAGAAGTAGAGCGACAGATAAAGCGCAATATCCCAATGCTGTTTTTTTGCTAGCCAAGATTGCGCAAGGAACAATTAAAACTCCAACAATCATAAAAAGGGCAGGCTTATTTAGAACAACAGATACAGGGATAACAACAAGTATAGCAAGCAGTGTTAAAACAAAATCCATTGTTGACCACTTTCCAAATTGCTCTAGAATTATTTTTTTCAGTCTCATATGCGGTCCCCCATTGTCTTGTAGTAGTTGTTTTTAAAAGCATTATAAATTTGGTGATTTGACCCTTGTTCCTTAAAGACCATAAGAGTGTTGCTTTGACCAAAGAAATTTACAAAAGACCAGTTTGTGCTTCCTGTAATTACAACATATTCATCACTGTCGCCAAAATAGAAAATAGAATCTTTTGTATGGGTCATTTTTTGAGTGGTTATATCCCCTATTTGCAACAGTTTTTGTGCAATTTCACAATCTTTTGTAAATGAACCGTTTGCTACAAGTCCAAATTTATTTCCCCTTGTCTTATTGTTTGAAAATGCGTCATAAATTCTTTCCAAGCATTTGCTTATCAGTGGGTCCGTTTGGCTTTCATTGAGCGAATATTGATTTAAAAAACATTCTATTCTCCCATTGCAGCTGTTAAGTTTTTCAATATATCTTGCTACTGGATTTGTGTCATCATAGAGATTTGCAGATTGACTTTGTGAAAGCGGAGTAAAATAACATTCAAAATTTTCATCTGCATAGTTCAGTCCACCATCAAGATAATCGCCCTTATCGTGTAATTCAAAGACTTTACTAGCAAATTCATAACGGTTGTATGCATTGTCAAAACAAACATCAAAATATCTTTTGTTGCTGCCATATACATAAGGGTGGTTTGACACAGTAAATCCTGTGTGCGACCAGTCTTTATATGAAATAGGCAAATTGTTTGTTGCAGAATAGTAATCAATATTGCTGGTTGACGTAAATATGGTGTCTTGATATTCTTTTCCATCATAATCCTTGTAATGACTTACTAAAAGTTGTTTGTTGTGCATTTGGCTTATTCCAGCATTTTCCCATGTAGAACATCTTATTTCTAAGAAATCTTTTACCTGTTTGGTTGAATCAAAAATACATGACTCATCCATATAGTCGTTAAAATAATCTGCAACTTTTGTTCCATCTTTCAAAACAGCAATATGCCACATTATTTTTGTGTATATTCCATATTTTGCTGCCTTAATAAAACTGTAAAGCACCCTTTCGCAGTTGTCTGTGTAATCTTGATTTTTTAGCACTGTCATCTTTCCATAATTTTTGTCGCCCTTCTTATAATAGCAAGCAGTATCACGTTCTACACGGTAAAAAGAGCAGTCTATTGTCATATCAGTTTGTTCTGGGTGTTCTTTTCTGTAATCAATGCTTTGATTTACAAGTTCGCAAATGGCAAAAACTGGATTATGCTCCGACTCTCCACTTGCGCGTTCATAGATTTCAACTTTCACATCTCTGTCATAATTTTCATCGTGAAATTTAAAGTCTTTCACGACACTTGCTGCAGAAACTAAATTAGTGTGATAAGTAAAGTTTGCAACCACGCCGCCCACAGACAAAGAGACCAACACTAAACAAGTTAATGCCCAGCTTATCAATTTTTTCATAAATCACCTCTGTTTTTGAGCGCAAAATGTCCATTTTTGACTTGAATCTCATAATCTGGATTATCGAGAAGAATGTTTTGCAGTAGATTTTCAGGATTTACGTCCGCTTTGATTTGCAAGAATAAACATTCTAAATTTGTGTATGAGTTTGGACAAATGTTAAATTTTATATCTTCAGAAAAATTTGAAATAAATCTAATAAAGGCAAATTTGCTTGTTGGTTCTATCACCAATTTGATGTTTCCATCTGTGATTGTTGGAGTTCCGCCAAGTTCCAAAATTGCCTTTTCAATCGCAACAAAACTTCCATTTTCACAAACATTCCCTTGAAAAGTTCCGCCAGTGATTGTGAGTAATGTTGTGGTTGAAGTGTTGTCTTGTCCAATCAAACAAATTGCTCCGCCTCGATTTGTGGCAGTGTTCTCTAAAAACTCGCCGCCTGTAATGTGCGCAATCGCCCCTTGTCCATAACAAATTGCGCCGCCATTTGCCGCACTGTTGTTTTCAAACTTTCCACCTGCAATTGTTGATTCACAAATATATTGATATATTGCCCCACCTTGAGCAACAGCGGTGTTGTTTGTAAAAGTGCCACCATAGATATAAAGATTGCCACGGCTGTTGATTGCTCCACCATTATACTTTGTTGACTTGTTTCCATTAAACACTCCACCATGTATAAAACAAGAACTTAAAGAAGAAACAAACATCCCCGCCCCACTTCTCGGCGATGTATTCCCGCTTATTTCTCCGTCATAAATAAAAGTATGTGCGTATTTTGATGTTAGCATATAAATTCCAGCACCATAGCCATTTCCAGAAATGTTATTGTTTTCAATTTTCCCGCCTTTTAGGGTTAGGCTTTTTGCACTGTAAATCCCTGCTCCGCTGCCATTTACTGTTGTGTTATCGTGAATGCTGCCAGAAAAGAGATTAAATGTGCCATAGTTATATACTCCCGCACCATCTATTTTCCCAGTGGTTTGATTGTTGAAAATTTCGCCACCATACATATTGACTTGACCGAAAACATTTATAATTCCTGCTCCACCAACATTTGAAATGCTGTAAATTTGCCCATATCCATCAGCCGAAAATACTACATTTTCTGTTTGAAGTGTGTTGTTGCAAATTGAAACTCCATTATAGATATTAAGAACTCCATTATCTCTACATACAATAATTGAACTTTTTATGTTTGAAACGTTTGTGGCGTTGCCATCTAATATCAACGGATGCTCTCCATCCAAATCCGCACCCAAGTTTAATATTGCCTTAAAGCCAATATCAAAAAAAGCGCCTTTCATTTGTTCTCCGCGAATCAATTTGGCGTTTTTGACTCCAATAATTTGGTAGGTGCCTTGGTCAAGAGTTATTGTTTTAGTTATGACAATTTCATCTTTAATCACGGCAATTTTATGTTTGCTGAGGGTGTCGTTTAATTGTTCTTCATTAAATATAACAACACCCTCTTCGATTCCTTCTAACAAATCTTCAATAACAAATTCAATTTCAATGTTCCCTTGTGCATTAATAAAGGTGTAAACATCGTTTTCTTTTGTGATAACAACTTTTCCGCCATTAAATTTATAGGAAACTTCGTTTACAATATAACGATTTTGTGTGTCATTTAGTTCAATTTTAAACTTAACAACTTCGTTTTCAATCGCATATGCTTTGCCACTGTCATCACAATCTGTTTCCAGAAAAACTAAACCTTTTATTCTGTCATCTGTTTGCTGACCAATTTCATAATATTTGCTAATTTCGCCTTGTATTCTTGCCCCTTTAAACATTTTGAAAGTTGGATTTTTAAGAAGGTCAATTTGCGTACCATTGTTAAGGGCAATAAACAGTTTTACAACCTTCTGGTCAAATTGTTTAACCAACACAACATTGACTTCTTGCAAAAATTGATATGTTTCATCTACTTGAATAAAGTCTTTTATATTTTCGTCCACTGTCAATTTAAGTGAAGATGTTGCAGTATAACTTATTGTTACATCTGCATCCGGCATGGTAAATGAATATCCATCATCAGTTTGTTGCAGTTGTATTTCTTCATTTGTGTCATCATTAATAACTTTTACATTTTCAATTGAATATACATCAAACACTTTAAAGTTTACAGTTTCTCCCACAACAGCATCAACAGGCGCATCAATAGCCATAACAGATGCATCTATATTGATTTTTCTGTTTGTCTTGCACATTAAAATTTGACCTTCGCTAACTTTAAAACCATATCCTGGTTTTGTGCCAGCACTTGTGTTGCCATTTCCAGCCAGCTCTTCTAACAGTGTGATTTTTCTAACTTGGCTGTATATATTAGACCATGGGTCATTTGTATTAAATCTGATGAAACGATTTTTTGTGGTTGTTTTCTCTTCTGTGTATGAGCCAGTTATTGAGTTTATTTTAAATGGATTTGTCACTTCCTTAATTATTTCAAGATAAGCAAATTTTTCATTTTTTGTTGCATGAAACTCCAACATATCTTTTATAACAACATCTCCACCAATTCTTAAAGTGGCATACTGAATGCCGATGTGGTCAAACTCGCCATCATTTATTGTTACAATAGGAGTTATTGTATCTTGGTTGCTTGCGCAATAAGCATAGATGTCTTGTCCACGATTTACACCAACGTTTTGTTCAAATTTTGTGTTGTTTAAAACTACATTTGAAGCAGCCTTGCCGTTGCTGTACACGGACAATCCGCCACCACCAAAACCAGAACCAACACCACCATTAGATTCATTCAAAGAAAACTGTGTTCCATTTATTTCCAAATTTGGATGGTTATAGGAGAAAATTCCGCCACCTGATTGGGCAGAAACATTTCTAGTAAAAATTCCGCCATTTATTGTTTGGCTTGCTGCCGCAGTGTAAACTGCCCCACCATAGCTTGTGGCTTCATTAGACTCGAAAATATTTTCATTCATTTTAATATTGACAGTGTTAAACAAATATACTGCCCCACCATCTGTTGCATTATTTGCATTAAAGTTTGAATTTTCAATTTTTAAATTCTTAGAATAAGCAGCAACAGCACCACCATTATTAGCCACATTTTGTTCAAATTTGCAATTATTCACCCCACCTTCACAATTGGTGACAAAATATACTGCTCCGCCATTTCCGCTTGCGGAATTATTTTTAAATATTGCTCCTTCAATAGCCCCTGTGCATCCTGTGCCAAAATAGATTGCACCACCGTTTTTTGTTGTAGAATTTGAAATAAATTCGCCGCCAGTAACTTCTAAAACTGTGACACAATGTATAGCGCCGCCATGGTCACTGACATTGTTGTTGTTTTCAAATTTTCCACCGGTAATTGTCAATTTTGCATTTGGATTAACATCGGCATTTAGATAACTTCTAATTGCCCCGCCCATCAAATATGTAGAATTGTTTGAAATTGTTCCGCCATTGATGGTTGTGAAAGATTTATTTATGATTGCGCCACCACTTGCAGTTTCTTCTTCGGTTGTGCTGCCGTCAATCAAGCCGCCATTCATAATAAACTGACTGTTTGAGTCAACAAAAATTGTTCCACCACTGTTTTTTGACTTGTTATTTTTTAAAGTTCCGCCATTTAATTCAATTTTTGAAGAACCTGCAAGATATGCCACTCCAGCATAAGTGCCAGCATAGTTATTCAAAAACTCTCCGCCATTTATGGTTAAAGTGCTTTTTTGCGCAGTATAGATTACTCCACCTTTCACTGCTGACTTATTTCCGTTAAATTTTCCGCTGTTGATGACAACTTTTGAAGTTTCATTCAAATAGATTGCCCCACCATTATCTGTTGTTTCATTGTCTGTGATTTCAATACCGTCAATCACAGCATCGGCCTCATTGTTAAAGTAAACAATGCCAGTTGTGCCCTTGTTATTGTGGATTTTACATTTTCCAAATTCAGCCTTTGCACTTTTTACATAGATAATTCCACCGGAAGTGCAAACATTATCATAAATTTCTCCGCCCATAAAATTTGCCGTAGAATCGGAAAAGATAAACAGCGCCCCTGTTGTGTGAGTGGAGTTGTTGTAAAACTTTCCACTTTTAAAGTTAAAGGTTGCTTTTTGATAGTTATAAACAATTCCATATACACTCTTAGCATTTTCGTCAAGTTTGTTGTCGTGAATTGTTGCACCATCAATTTCAAGTAAGGCATTGGCAGATAATTCATTGTCAAGTAAGCCACCATTATAAACCACAACACCACGTTGATTTCCTATAAAGTTTTGAAATTCAATATTTTTGCCCAAAGTTAAAGTCCCTAAATTTAAAATAGCAGATGTGCTTTTAAGTTTCTCTTTGCCATCAAAAATCACTTTGTGTTCTGATTTTAAGTCAAAAACACCTTCACTTTGAACTGAAAAATATGAACCGTCAAACTCTTCTGCCCTGGTTAAAGTGACATCTTTAACAGAAGTCAACGTAATTTTCTCTTGAACAGCCAATGTTTCTGTAAAATCTATATCTGCTGTGAGCAAAATGCGTTTTGGAGTGCCTTCTGAATCATCAGCAAACGCATCTTTCAATTCTTCAAAAGTTTGAACAGAATATTCTAAAACATTTTCCTTTGGAGTGGAATCGTTGCAACCTGAAAGCAGCAAAGAAATACTGCCCATTGCCAAAACCACAACAGCAGAAATAATTATGTATAAAATATTACGCGTTTTTGATGACATCAATTTTTCCTCCTAACCAACAAAATTGTGCAAATTAAACTCTGGCGCAAAATAGGTTGATGCCAACCTATCATATGAATAAGAGCCGTCTGCCTTTATGCTGATAACCGTTCCCCCAATACAAACATCGTCTTTTTGAGCTTCTTCGCAGCCCCAATAAAGTGAAGTTGTCAAAGTTTTTGTTCCGTGAACCAGTTCCATTTCATAGTCATTTATCTCATCGCGGTAAAAATAATTAGAACTGTTGTAGTGCAAATGTCCAACAAACATTGCTTTTGTGCTTTTTAATTGAGATGCTCTGTCAAAAAGTTTTGTTTTTTCAAAAGGATACAGCCATTCGTCACTTGTCTTGTTGGGATATTCTGCATCATCCGAAAGGGTTGCCACCCCATAAGGTGTTTCATCTCCATATGTTAGTCCATGCTCTTGATAATAATCAAGTATCTTTTGGCGACATTCAAAGAACTGAACCTGTGGAATATGATAAAAGACAAGAGATGGAACAACTTTATTTTCTTCAGGATTAAATTCACCATAAGCCGCCTGGCTTGCGCCTTTTATATTCCACTCATAAAAATCAACTTGGTCATCATGTATGTAATTATAACCGTTAACCTTATTCTTTTTTGCATATCTTAAAGAATCCAACATGATAAGGCTATACACAATTTCTCCGTCTTTCTTGATATTGATTGCATAATTTCCGTTGCCGGTTACATAATCAGGGCCCTGCTCAAATATTCCATATTCAGACTCTTCAAAAGCCTTAACAAAGTCGCTTGAAGTTGCATCGCCTTCCAAATCATGATTTCCAAAAACCAATGCATACGGAATTTTAAACTCGTCAATCATCGCTAACACTTGTGGCAACAACTCTTTTGTGTGTGCTTTCCAAATGAAATCGCCTGTAAATATTATCATGTCCGGATGGCTTAAATTTATAAGTTGGTCAAAAGACTTTCTTGCATAATCCAGTTGTTCGGCGCTGCCTATATGTGTATCAGTGAGTTGAAGAATTTTAAATTCATCAGCATCTTCTTTGAAATCCAAGTGTGTGACAAGGCTTTCGTCATAAGTTGGCACGGGATGTTTGCCGGCCGCCATACATATCGACACCACGACTGCAGGTCCCCCCCACGATTATAAAGCATAAAATGATTGCTATAATTCTTTTAATCGACAATTTTTTCATTTTTCTCCCCTTTCTCTTTTGTTGTGTTTTTGTCAAGTTTTTCTTTTTTCCATGGAATTGCAAAACATAATGAAATAAGCCCGGCTAAACATAATATTGAAACTCCCGCATGAAGATAATAAAAATATTTTAATTCTTTTGTGCTTATAGATTGGGCATAGGTCAAACCACCACACAAAAACAAAACCAGAAACAAAATCATCATAAACAATCCTGTAAATCCAAACACTTTGACAATAGTTGTTGTGATTTTGTTGTTTATAAAAATTCTAATAATTGCACCAATGGCCGTTATCAAAATTAAAGATAGTGCAATAAACATAAAAATTCGTGATATTTGCCAAATTTGAACTTGATTGATGTCCATCACTAAAAACCAATCATCGAGATAAAACACATTGGATGCCGTTCCACTTTTGCTTTTTATGACTTCAACTCCAAAGGGAAATGCCAATGAAACCCAAGCCAAAACTGCAAAAAGCAAACTTGTTAGACCCTTTATCAGTTTACTTTTCATAATAAACTCCACATCGTTATTATAACACTTTTACTGTCAACTACAAAATAATTTTTGACTTATATTTAAAATTATTTAACTAATTGCGCCTGTTTTGCGCAATCTTTTACCTTTTGATATAACATTGTTTTTTCATAAATGAAAAAAGACACCACTTTTGGTGTCTTTTTTATTATCAATTTTTCTTTATTTTATTTGCCAACATACACTCTGTAAAGTTCTTCAAGGAAAGCATTTGACATCAATCTCATACCTCTTTCATTTGGATGCAAACTATCTTGCAAGGCGTAAGGCTTGAATTCATCCCTTGAAAGGTGATATTTTCTGCTAAGGTCCACAACCTCAATCTTGCGATTGTCTAGTGCAATACTTCTGATGACAGTGTTGTATTTATCCAATGCTGCTTGATAATCTTCTTCGTCTGGGAATTTATCGAGAGTGGGATGGTAGTCTTTACTAACACCTTCTTCTGGGAAAAGTGTGAACACAAAGAGTTTGAAGCCTTCTTTTGCGCCATACGTGTCCATAATTTTGTTGACGATCAGTTTGTAATTGGTTTCAAACTCCTTTACGCCTCCGTCTTCATCATTTATATGATTCGTAAAATCATTTATACCAAAATAGATTGCAACAATGTCTGGATAAATATCTTGTTCTTGGTCTTGATTTTTTGATGCAATAGTTGGATCCGAATCGTTCTTTGTTGTGTTGTCGTGCAGTTGCTCGCATCGCATCTGCCACCCTTGTTGACTGCGTTCGTACTCCGACCAGACCAAATCTCCAGCACTTGAGTTGTTTACGCACAAGTTCAAGCCTGCCTGATTGATTGTCCTCTTCCACCAGGTGTCCTCTACCGATATGTCAGCAAGTCGTGGATATGCCACCGCGTTGCCATAGTAGTTATGCTGTCCTTCAGTAATACCATAATCAGTGTGTGTTCCATTCTGTTTTATATCGCTGTTTTGAGTTTCATATTCATTTGAATAGCCTTCAAAGGTGCTTATGCTGTCGCCAAGGATGGAGATATACTTGCCGCCAACTTTGGCACGGAGTCTATCCATTTCGGTTGCCTCCCATTCAAGTTCTTCAAGTCTGTCAATTTGCTGAGCCGGCGACCATTCAACTTCATAATAGATGTCAAAAAGCAATTTGGTAGGCTCAGCCTGACCACCATAAGTGGTCCAATCACCCGTACCCAACTCCTTATTTTTGCCTAATCCCGCAATAGAATTCATTGGAGTATAATATGGAATTTTGGCCAATCCCAATCGCTCTACTTCACTACCCTCAGCAGTATTACTGTGCGCTAGAAGCCACTTAAAGCCACCACCATCGCCACAGAAAGCAAGCGTGTAGCCATCTGGAACAACATAACGACAGTCAAAATCCACCCAAGTAGGTCCTTCCGCCAATGCATTCAGTTCTGCCTGGTATTCCGACTCAGTTTTTATTTCTAAACGGTCAAGTGTGTTATCTATCAATATACTATGCTCTTTTCTTTTTGCTTTAACGTCGTCACTATCTGGGGCAGGTGTTACACCATTTTCATCTTTGTAGGTAGGAATTAAATACATATCAAGATATGGAAGTCCGCCGTCTGAACTCCTATTCAACTTTTCTAGTGGCACGCCAATTCTTGTGATTGTTTTGCCTTCAAACAAATTGGTATTTTGCCCAGTATAAGCATACATATATGCTCCCCAGTGTTCACCTGCAAACCTGAGATCGCTTGTCAAACCTTTAAGACCACCGATGTCGTCTTGGACGTGTTGACGCAAATCTTCAAATATAGGAACATCTACCGTCAAGGACATCCTGACTTGAATGGCAAGTGTGTCATTGTATTCTTTTCCAGTTTTTTCAAGAAGTTCTTCGTGAGGTTGTTGGTCAATCACAATGAAATTTCCTGGTTCATCATCAACAGGAATATCCTTTGCATAATAAAGTGCAACTGAACCTTTTCCACCAAGCACAATTGTTTCGTCATCGTCAATATGAAGAGTGTGTTTAATGACATTTTTGCCTTTCGAAACAGTTAAATCTTTTTCATTTATAACTAATAAATCTGTGCCATTTGTTCGTGAGTCAATGACATCTTTGACCTTTGCTGACCCAATTTGCAATTTTCCTTCTTCTTTAGCATAGACAGTGATTTCAGTCAATTCCATTCCAGAATAGAGCGTTTGATCGACATGCTCTTTATAATAAGGCATAAGGGCGATAACATTGCTTGAAAGGTCAACATAGTCACTTTCAAAATACTTGCTCATAACTTCGGCAACTTCAGTGGTGTGTTCAAAAACATCTTCTCCTGCTGTTGCACCAGGGATATACCAATCTGACCTTTCCGCACCACGCCATATGTATCCGTCATAGCCCATATATAGTTCGTCTGCGTCTTTTCCCGGCGCCCCTTCTTGTCCATCTTCGCCATCTTGTCCTTTGATTGAACCAAGTTCAACCCACTCTTCTTGCGTGTATTTATAAAGTGTAAATGTATTGGAGTTGAGATACATATCTCCTTCATTTCCTTCAACAGCAGAGTCCGGTTGCGTTGGGTCCAACTCGCCAATAGTCCATGTTATACCATCTTTTCCGGCATCACCTTTTGGACCAACTTCACCTTGAATATTTCCTACACTCTTCCAACCTTCGGCTTCGTAGTGCCAAATATCATAAGAGCCTTTGTCTAAATAGAAGTCTCCTTCTTTAGCGTCTTCAAATTGACTTGTTGGG
>CANRCQ010000004.1 GCA_947629145.1 uncultured Clostridia bacterium | reverse complement strand
CGTCAATTTCTAAATTATTTTATCATTAAAACGCGCTTTATGTCAATCTATTTGCACGATTTTATTTAAGTGTGAACGTCAAGCCCAATGTTGAAAAATTGAGTTGGTTTTTTCATGTTATCTGTTTCAATTTTGCCTTTTGCAAGTGGTTTTTTTGCAACATCATAAAGCATTATCTTGCCCAATCTTTTAAAGCCAGGTTTAGAGCAGTTTAAAAGTGCGTGTGCAAACATATATTCTTTCTCTGCGCTTTTATCTTTTTCTGTTTTAAACTGTTTACACAAATATCTCGCAATGCTGTCCCTTGAGAAAAAGCATTCGCTGTATTGTTTAAGCACATTTTTTGGGACTGCCCCTGTATTTATTCCCTGAGAAGAACGCAAATAACCTGACAAATCGCTGTTGTTTCTTTCTTTGGAAGTAAAGAAACGTGCATAATAGCCAAGTTGAGCCTTTTGCAAAGCTTTCCCATATTCGGTGTTTAAAAAGGTTGAATGATATAATCGACATTTCAGCCAAAATTCTTTCCAAGTGTTGCTGTTTTTCTCAAAGGCTTCAAGATAGTTGTTGTATTCAAAAATCGCGCTTATTCCAACACTTTCAATGTCCATAAAGGATTCGTCTTTGCCATATGGAAGTTGAACCTTGTCATGAATATGTGCGCACGCGACCACTTCCCACTCTTCCGGAGTTTTCACCTTTTTCTTTTCGATTTCACTCACAAGTTTTTGTATTTTTTCGCTCCAATTTTTCTTTTCATCCGCACTGACATAAAAAGCAAGTGCATTTAGATTTGGCTTTTCGGCAAGTTCAACAAGTTGCGCTTTTATGCCTGCCAATGCAAGTTTGTTTGCCTTTTTAATGCAAGCAATTCTGGTGTCAATTTTGGAAAGTTCCGGCCTTTTGCTGAGAATATCTTTAAGCATCCCCTGAAACACCCACTGTTGGCATTTGTAAAGTGCTTTTAATATTGCAAGGTCATTTTGGTCGCTAGGAAAAGACTTGACATCGCTCAAAGTGTCAATATCATAATCATATGTTTCATTAAAAAGCGCATCAAAACCCTTTTCCATAACAACTCCTTTTATTTTTTCTCACAAGAAAAAAAGGCTGAAAAAGCCTTTTTATCCAATGTCTTCTTCAACCTTAACAGGAACAACTGTGCGATATTTTTTAAGACCAGTTCCTGCAGGAATAAGTTTTCCAATGATAACATTTTCCTTGATACCCATAAGGTTGTCCACTTTGCCTTTAAGAGCAGCATCAGTAAGCACTCTTGAAGTTTCTTGGAATGACGAAGCAGAAAGGAATGATTCTGTTGAAAGTGAAGCCTTTGTAATTCCAAGCAAGATTCTTCTTGCAATGGCAGGACGTCCACCGGCACGAAGAACTCTTTCATTTTCTTCTTCGCATCTAGAAACATCCACAACTTCTCCAGAAAGAAGATTTGTGTCACCGCTATCTTCAATCTTAACCTTTTTAAGCATCTGTCTAATGATAATTTCAATGTGTTTGTCATTAACCTTAACATCTTGTCCGCGATAAACGGAAATAACTTCGCTTAAAAGATATTGTTGCAAACCTTTAAGTCCTTTTGTGACAAGAAGGTCGCTTGGATTGATTGCCCCAGCAGTAAGTTGCGTTCCAGGTTCAACTGTTTCGCCATCTTTAACCTTCAAAACGGCAGGTTTTCTAACTTCATAGTCAATGTCGCCTTCGCCAGTAACAATTGTGATATAGTAGTTTTTAACATCTTCTTTAATCTTTATCTTTCCGGCAACTTCACTCAAAAGACATTCACCCTTAGGACGGCGCGCTTCAAAGATTTCTTCAACACGAGGCAAACCTTGTGTGATATCGGCAGCAACGGCAGAACCACCAGTGTGGAAGGTTCTCATTGTAAGCTGTGTGCCAGGTTCACCGATGGATTGTGCAGCGATAATTCCAACTGCTTCGCCAAGAGTGACCATATCTTTTCCAGCCAAGTTTCTTCCATAGCACTTTGCGCAAACTCCGTGTTTGCAACGGCAAGTGATAAGTGAACGAATTTGAACTTCCTTGATTCCAGCATCTGTGATTGCAGCGGCTTGTTGTTTTGAAATCATTGTGTTTGCAGGAACGATAACTTCTTTTGTCTTTGGATTTACAATGTCTTCAACGGCAACTCTGCCATATATTCTTTCAGCAAGAGTTTCTTGAACAAATCCATCAACAACAAGGTCTGTTACAGTAACACCCTTAACCTTTTCGCCAGCATCTTCAAAGCAGTCTTCTGTTGTAACAACAACGTCTTGTGCAATATCAACCAAACGACGAGTAAGATAACCAGAGTCCGCTGTTTTAAGTGCGGTGTCGGACAAACCTTTTCTTGAACCACGAGAGTTGATGAAGTATTCGATAGGTGTCAAGCCTTGTTTAAACGAAGATTTAATTGGAGTGTCGTTCTTTTGACCAGAAGCAGTTGCTTTAATTCCAATCATGCCGACATCCATGTTAAGCTGAGTGTTGTTACCACGAGCGCCTGAAACAACCATAAGGCTGAATGGGTTGAAAGTGTCAAGATGTTTAACAACTGCATTTTGAACTTCGTTTGTGGCTTCGTTCCAAACAGCAACATTTTCATTTATCTTTTCATCAAGTGTGATAAGTCCGCGGCGAAGCATCTTTTCATTTTCAAGTGCTTTTGCTTCGGCTTCTTTCATGATTTCGGCTTTTTCTTCTGGTGCTTCAATATCATAGATATTAACAGAAACTGAAGCCAAAGTTGAGTATTTATATCCCAAATCTTTAAGTCTGTCAACAAGTTTAGAACATTCCGTTGTGTCAAACTTATCATAGCAATCAGCAACAATCTTTTTAAGGTCGCCCTTCTTAACTGGTTTGTTGATTTCAAGTTCGCAGATGTTGTCTGGATTAGAACGGTCAACATAACCCAAGTTTTGTGGAATGATGTTGTTGAACAAAATTCTTCCCACAGAAGTTGTAATTCTCTTTGAATAAGTTTTTCCGTCAACTTCTTTTGTCATTCTAACTTGAATTTCGGCTTGAAGGTCAAGGTTTTTAGTTTGATAAGCATAAATAACTTCGTTTCTAGAAGCAAATATACTGCCTTCGCCCTTAGCGCCTGGTCTTATAAGAGTAAGATAATAGCATCCCAAAACAACGTCCTGTGCAGGAGTTACAATAGGTTCGCCATCTGAAAGTTTTAATATATTATTTGAAGCAAGCATAAGTGTGCGCGCTTCTGTTCTTGCATCGATTGAAAGTGGAATATGAACAGGCATTTGGTCACCATCGAAGTCGGCATTGAACGCAGCGCAGACAGATGGGTGAAGTTTGATTGCCTTTCCTTCAACAAGCACAGGTTCAAACGCTTGAACTGAAAGTCTGTGAAGTGTTGGCGCACGGTTCAAAAGCACTGGATGGTCTTTGATGACATCCGCAAGAACGTCCCAAACGATAGGTTTTTCGCGTTCAATCATGCGCTTTGCACTTTTGATATTGTTGGATTGATTCATATCCATCAAACGATTGATAATAAATGGTTTGAAAAGTTCCAAAGCCATCTCTTTTGGAAGTCCGCATTGATACATTTTAAGTTCTGGCCCAACAACGATAACTGAACGGCCGGAATAGTCAACACGTTTTCCCAAAAGGTTTTGACGGAAACGCCCTTGTTTTCCGCCAAGCATAGCGGTGAGTGATTTCAAATCTCTTTGCTTTGAGCCTTGAACAGGTTTGCCGCGTTTTCCGTTGTCGATAAGGTTGTCAACTGCTTCTTGAAGCATACGTTTTTCGTTTCTTATAATAACGTCTGGCGCACCAAGTTCCATAAGTTTTTTCAAACGGTTGTTTCTGTTGATAACACGGCGATAAAGGTCGTTAAGGTCGGAAGTTGCATATCTGCCCCCATCCAATGGAACCATAGGACGAAGGTCTGGTGGAAGAACTGGAATAACGTCCAAAACCATCCAAGTTGGATTGTTTCCACTTTTTCTAAAACTTTCAACAACGTCAAGTTTCTTTGCAGCCTTGATTTTTCTTTGACCCTTAGAACTTTTGATTTCTTCTTTTAATGCTTCGCTTTCTTTGTCAAGGTCGATGTGAGAAAGCAAAATTTTGATTGCTTCTGCGCCCATTCCAGCATCAAAAGAACCATAGCCATATTTTTCAACAGCTTCGCGATATTCTCTGTCATTTAAAATTTGTTTGTATTCAAGGTCAGTGTTTTTAGGGTCTGTGACAATGTAGTTGATATAATAAACAACTTGTTCCAAAGTTTTTGGAGTAAGGTCAAGTAAAGTCCCAATGCGAGATGGAACTGAACGGAAATACCAAAGGTGTGTGACAGGTGCGGCAAGTTCAATATGCCCCATTCTTTCACGGCGCACCTTGCTTCTTGTGACTTCAACCCCACATTTGTCGCAGACAACACCGCGATAGCGAATGCGTTTGTATTTTCCGCAGTGGCATTCCCAGTCTTTCTTTGGTCCAAAAATCTTTTCGCAGAAAAGCCCATCTTTTTCAGGTTTTTGCGTGCGATAGTTTATGGTTTCAGGTTTTGTCACTTCACCATGAGACCACTCTCTAATTTTTTCAGGACTTGCAATTCCTATTTTGATTTTTTCAAAGTTGTTTAATTCAAACATACCTTCTCCCCTTAAAACGCTGTAATAATTTCACATCACTTTCGCCAACCCCTTGTTGGCAAGCCCATCTAAGTTTTTATGTTGAACACTTTTTGTGTAAAACATCTTTTTTCTTCCGTCATCCTGAGTGCAACGAAGGATCTAGATTCTTCGCCTTCGGCTCAGAATGACGAATTGGATTTTTCATCATGTCAAGCATTCTCTTTCGCCATGTTGAGCAAAACGAAACATCTCTCAACACCCCACTTTCACATCTAACAGTATCCACAGTAGTCGCGCAAAATCGCCAAGCACTGCTGCGATTTTCGTTTGGCGCGAAGGTGGCGAAAACAAGCGTCACCACGAGTGCTTACGCCAGCAAGCCGAGTTTAAAGCGCAGTTTTCGCCATTACTCGAAATCTCCAAAGTCGTCAAACAGATTCATTTCATCCAAGTTTGCAGGCATTTCTGTTTCTTCTTCGATTTCTTTTTGGATTTCGGTTTTATCATCGTCTTCCGTTTCACTTTCGTTAATCATGTCGTCAATATCAAGAGTAACTTTGTTCAAATCCTTTTCAACATCGTTTTCGATATTAACTTTGTCTTGTTCGTCTTGAGAAAGTTCTGGAAGTTCGATTTCTTCGTCATTTTCTGTCAAAATCTTGACGTCAAGTGCAAGTGCTTGCAGTTCCTTAACCAAAACTTTGAATGATTCTGGGATTCCAGGTTCTGCAATAGGAAGTCCTTTCACGATGCTTTCAAAAGTTTTAACTCTTCCAACAACGTCATCGGATTTGACAGTAAGCATTTCTTGAAGAACGTGGCTTGCACCATAGGCTTCAAGCGCCCACACTTCCATTTCACCAAATCTCTGGCCACCAAACAAGGCTTTTCCGCCGAGTGGTTGCTGAGTGATAAGTGAATATGGGCCGATTGAACGAGCATGAATTTTGCTGTCAACCATGTGGTTAAGTTTAAGCATATACTTTATGCCGATTGTAGTTTTGTTTTCAAAAGGTTCGCCTGTTCTTCCGTCATAAAGTTGAACTTTTCCATCTTCTGGGAAATTGTTTTCTTTAAGAAGCTGTTGTATCTTTTCTGCATCCGCACCATCAAAGTTTGGAGTTGCAACCTTCCAGCCAAGGCTTCCGGCAACAAGTCCAAGGTGAACTTCCAAAACTTGTCCCAAATTCATACGAGAAGGAACGCCAAGTGGGTTTAAGATGATGTCAAGTGGACGTCCGTTTGCCATAAATGGCATATCTGCTTCTGGCATAACAATTGAAATACAGCCTTTGTTTCCATAACGGCCAGCCATCTTGTCGCCGACAGAGAGTTTTCTCTTTTGAGCAATGAACACTTTAACAAGTTCATTTACACCAGGTTCTAATTCGTCTTTATTTTTTCTGCTGAACACCTGAACATCAACGACAACCCCACCCTTGCCGTGTTGAACACGAAGTGAAGTGTCACGAACTTCTCTTGCCTTTTCGCCGAAAATAGCACGAAGAAGTCTTTCTTCTGGTGAAAGTTCTGTTTCACCCTTTGGAGTAACTTTTCCAACAAGAATATCTCCAGGAACAACTTCTGCACCGATGCGGATAATTCCGTTTTCGTCAAGATTTTTAAGTGCATCTTCGCCAAGGTTTGGAATATCTCTTGTGATAATTTCATCCCCAAGTTTGGTTGTTCTGCATTTAAGTTCTTCAACTTTAAGGCAGATTGAAGTGTAAACATCTTCTTTAACAAGTCTTTCGTTGATTAAGATAGCGTCTTCGTAGTTGTATCCTTCCCAGTTCATATATCCAACAAGCACATTTTTTCCAAGTGCAAGTTCGCCGTTGTCTGTGGAATAACCATCGATGATAACATCACCTTTCTTAACTTTTTCGCCCTTTACAACGCAAGGTTTTTGATTGAAGCAAGTTTCATCGTTTGTCTTATCAAATTTTGTAAGTGGATAGATTTCAACTTCGCCATCTTCGTTTTTAACGCGAACTTCGTCTGCACTGACATACACAACTTCACCGTTTGATTTTGCAAGAGTTGTGTAGCCACAGTCATGAGCAACCTTTGCTTCCATGCCTGTTCCAACGATAGGTGCTTCACTTCTAAGAAGTGGCACTGCCTGACGTTGCATGTTTGCACCCATAAGCGCACGGTTTGCTTCGTTTGAGTTTACAAATGGAATCAAACTTGTAGCAACTGAAATAAACTGTCTTGGAGAAGCATCCACAAGGTCAACTTGTTTTGCTGGCACTTCGATTGCATAGTCTTTGTGACGGCAAACAACACGTTTGTTGACAAATCTTCCTTCTTCATCAAGTGGTTCTGTGGCTTGTGCGATGTAGGCTTCGTCTTCGATATCCGCCATATAATATTCGCACTTGTCCGAAACCTTTCCTGTTTCCTTATCAACTTTTCTGTAAGGTGTTTCAAGGAAGCCATATTCGTTTACTTTTGCATAACTTGTAAGTGTGTTTACAAGGCCGATAGCCTGACCTTCTGGGGTTTCAATAGGGCAGATACGCCCATAGTTTGTGTAGTGAATATCACGAACTTCGGCATCAGCTCTTTCCTTTCTAATTCCACCAGGACCAACAGCGGAAACACGGCGCTTTTGTGTGATTCCAGAAAGTGGGTTAACCTGGTCCATAAGTTGAGAAAGCTGAGAAGAAGCCACGAAATCACGAAGCGCTCTGTTGATTGCTTTTGGATTGACAATCTGTCTTGGAGTAACTTCGGAAAATTCCTTTCCCTGCAAGGTTTCTCTAACATTTGCAACAAGTCTTGTCACACCACTTCTAAAATGGTCATAGAAAAGTTCGCCAACAGTGGCAATTCTCTTGTTTGAAAGGTGTTCGATTTTGTCTGTGTGGCAAATTCCTTCCAAAACATCCAAATACATACTAATTCCTGCCAAAATATCGTCCATAGTGAGTGTTGTCACCATCAAATCTTTGGCATTATCTTTGATTGCTTGAATTCTCTTTTCCTTTGTCTTGTTGTCCTTCAAAATTTGAGCGAGAACAGGATAATAAACTTCTTCCAAAATTCCAAGTTCTTTTTCATTGCAAGGGAAGATACTTGAAAGTTTAACTCTGTTGTTTCCACGAACAAGATACTTGTGGTCTGTAAGTTGAATCCAAACTTCGTTTACACCGCTTTCTTTAATCTTGTTTGCAATTTCCATTGTGGCAACTTCGCCTTTCTTTGCAAGAAGTTCGCCATCTGGTGAGATTACATCTTCTGCCAAAATGTGTCCTTCAATGCGGCGTGCGATTGAGAACTTTTTGTTGAGATTGTATCTTCCAACACGAGAAAGGTTATACCACTGTTCCGAGAAGAACCAAAGGTTTAAATAACTTCTTGTAGTTTCTGCGGATGGAACATCTGCAGGACGTGTTTTCTTTGCAAATTCAATAAGTGCTTCTTCCTGAGTTTGAACGGTTTCTTTTTCAAGAACATTTTTAACAAGTCTGTGGTCACCAAAAAGCTTTGAAATTTCGTCTGCTGTGTAACCAAAGCATTTAAGGAAAAGCCCAAGTGTGATTTTGTGACGTCTGTCAAGCACAACTTTTAAAACTTCATTTGCGCCCTGTTCAAATTCGATATACATTCCCCTTTTTGGAATGATTTGTCCGTGAAGAGTTGATAAATCGTGTGGTTTGTCCAAAAGAAGATAGTAATTTGGAGATTTGATAATTTGATTTACAACAACTCTTTCAACTCCATTGAAAATGAAAGAGCAGTCTTCTGTCATATAAGGAATGTCGCCCAAGAAAACAGTGTCTTCAACGGCCTGTCCAGTTTCTTCAACGACAAAGCGAGTTTTTACATTGAGTGGAATAGAATAAGTTGCACTTCTTTTTTTGCACTCTTGTTTAGAATTTTTTGGTTGTTTGTCCATAACAACGTCAAGGAAATAAAGTTTAGCCTTTCCAGAATAGTCCACGATAGGAGAAAATTCGTCAAGGACTTCCTTGATGCCGTGTTCGATAAAATCATTATAAGAATTTCTTTGAATTTCAAGCAATGGTGGAATGTCGATGTAATCCTTAAGTTGTGCGAAAGTATATCTTTCAGTTTTTCCAAATTTTTGTTTTTTCATGATTTCTGCTGACATAGTCTTCTCCTCACATTTCAAAAAAAAGGAATATGAGCCAGCAAGCCCCAATATTCCTTAATTTTAAGTTAAAAATGGTATAAATTTTTCAACATAGCGCCAATTAACTGCTTAATTATAACAAATAATCAAGCCCTTGTCAACTATTTTGAAGAAAAAATTTAAAATTTTTACATAAATTTGATTATAACATAAATTACAACAATAAGACAAACAAATTTGCAAAGTTTTTTTAATTTGTTTGAATTGGCTGAGGAGAGCCATAGTTTGAAAGATAAAGTCGATAATTTGTGTTAGCCCCCATGTAATATCTTCTGTAAACAAACTGACATTTATATGTGCAATTTGGAGAAGCAACATTTATCAAATCTTTTATATCTTCCGTCTTTTCGCCTGTAATAGTAAGTCCGCCAGCTGCTTGAACGGCAAAAGTTGTGTCTTCATATTCAGTCAAATCCTTTGTAACATCGTCTATATAAATTCTGTTTGAACTTATGAATGTAGAGTCCGTGTCGCCAATTGAGTGAGTGTTTGCACTTTCGTTGTAGCCGATAAGCCCACCCAAATAAACGGAAATAGTTGTTCCAAACAAAAGCATATGAGCATTTGCGTTCACAGAAACAGTGTTTTTCTTTGTTGTTTCTGTTTCGCCCACAGTCTGTGTTACTCCTGCAATTTCAAGAGTCGTAAGTGGCGCAACTTTTGCAGTAAGTCCACCAATTCCAACAAAGTCTTGTTTTGTTCCAACAATATTTATTGAAACATCAACATTAAAGCCTTTGAAACTTGCATTGACAGCCGCCTGAGAGAGTTGTCCATAGCCCACAATTTCATTTGCATAGCCGACAATTCCAGCCACGCCACCAGCATATTTATATGCCCTTAAACTTGTTGATGTTACAGTGATATTTTCCATTGAAACGTGCTGTCCAATAACAACACCAGCAATTCCACCAACATATGTAATTCCGTTTTCATCAGTACTTGAACTGAGCAAAATTTCACGAATGTTAACTGTTATGTCACTAAGCGAGCCACCGTTTACAATTCCTGCAAACGCACCAAAGGAAATTGGCATAACAGGCGACCTTCTCACATTTTCAAATGTAACACTTTCGCCAAGGATTTGAACATTTTTAACCGTTCCCATGCTTTCCCCTGCGATTAAGCCGCAGTAGTTATACCCATTTATACTGTCTTCTGCAAGAAGGTTAAGGCTGATTTTTTGAACTGTAACCCCAGAGCCGATGCTTCCAAACAAAAGTCCTGCCTTTGCCCCTGCAACAACAACACGGCTGTCATTTTGAATATTATAAACATTTCCTGTTCCGCTTAACACACCCACAACCGAGCCTGCAAACGAATAATCGCTCCAATCATACACACTTTCATCAAAGTTGTTGTCAGTGATAATTTGTTGTCTTGCCCTTGCCCCAAACTGCGAGCTAATTTTGTTGAAAATATAATCCCCAACGGCAACTCCCACAACACCACCTACAAGGTTTTTGCCTTGAACAGTTGCATTTGCGTTTATATCTTCGTTGCTAGAGTAATTGGTGTAAAGTTCCACATTGACATTTATAATCGCGCCGCCATCAACCTTTCCAACAACTGCACCAACTGCGTTTGCATTTGCAAAGTTGACAGACCTTGGTGCAAAAGTGAAGTTCATAAGTGTTCCGCGAAGTGAAGACATCTTGCTGTCGCCAAGTTCAGCAAAAAGCCCTGCTGAGTGCAATGCGTTTGCGCTGTGAAGCACAACACCCCTTACAGACATAAAGTTGCCTTCAAGATAGCCAACAAATTTGGTGTTGTAAGTTCCGCCGTTGCCTTCATATTCGCTGTAATCAATATTGGAAATAAGTCTGTAATAAGATGTGTTTACATTTGATGCATTGTTTTCTTGAACAATATAGTTTTCAAAAGTTTCTGCATCTTCAATAAGAATAGGGTTGTATTCGTCACCCAAAGCCGAAGCATTTTCTTTTGTAACATAGTTGTAAATATACAAAGTGTAAGTCACGTCATTTTCTGTGACAGTTTCCATGCGGCTAAGAACGCGTTGAGAAGTTGCAATAATATTTGGTGCAACAAGTTCAAGTCTGTTATGAACAAAATTTTGATTGTTAAAGTGGTCATTTCTGCCGTCAAGAACACTGTTGCTGATAAACCAAACAGAATTTATATCTCTTCCCCTTGCAATTGCAAAGTTTTCAAAGAGATTTGCCATTCCATTTTCTTCATCAAGCAAATCAAATTCTTTGCAAGTGAGCGGTGTGATTTGACAATTATCACCTTTAAGATTGTCTGCTATATTATAGTTGATGCCAATCTGCCCTTCCTGTCCATCCTGACTTTCCTTCTTTTCTTGTTGCAAGAAGAAGCATTCCCTAATTCCCATGCCATCGGTTGTTACACCCCCAACAGTGGCAGAATTTGATTGTGCAAAACCATAGTTGATTGTCTGTTCACTGTCCATAAGGCAGGTTGAGAAAGCTCTTTCAATAAGCCCAGAGTTTTGATATACAAAACCGACTGCATAAGGTGTTCCTGTAAGCATTATGTTTGAATAGCAATCTTCAATAGTTCCAGTGTTTGTGTGAACAAAGCCAGAAACTCCATAACTTGATGTGAGATATTTTGGATTGTTGGCTGATGAAAGGTTAAGTTTTCCTTCATTTAAGTAGCCATAATAGATTTGATTGTCTTGACGGCCGCCACTTACATATGATGTGTAAATGCGTCCACTGTTGTTGATGACAAAGCCTGCGGTGTTGTCGCGGTCTGTGGTGTTGTTTAAGGTTGCGCCCATAAAGTAAGAACTTGCAATAAGCCCAGTGTTGTTTGCCACAAATCCGGCAATATTGACATTTCCATTTATGTTCACTCCTGTTCGAGAGTTTGTGATAAAGCCGCTGTTTTGTGCAACAAGTCCCGCTATGTTCGACCCATTTGCAACAACAGAACTGTCAACCGACAATGTTCCGCCATTTACATCAGCCAAAACTTGACAGTTTGTTATATTTCCATTGTTGGTTGCTGCCAAAAGCCCAATATTAAAGTTTGTTGTGTTCATTTTGAATGTGACACTACCTTCTATTGTAATATCGACATTCTTAAACACTGCCCCATCTGCAATTTCAGTGAACACCCCAACATCTTCAAGTCCGTCAAAAACATAGTTTCCGCTGAATATAATTCTCTTGTTGTTGCCGTCAAGTCCGCGAATTTGAGTGGTGATTGGTGTGAACGGAGTTTCGTCAATAGAACTTGGCAAGTTAATATTTTTCATCAAAATGTAGTAAGCATCCGCTTCCATTCCCAAAAAGTCTTCTAAGTCATACACAGGAATAGGGCTGTCCTGAGTGCTTTGATTGTGAACATCAAATGCAAATTCTGTGTAAATTCTCATTGCCGTCACTGGGTTTGTGCTGACACTGTAACTTCCCTTGTTCATGGTGTAATATCCGCCAGCCGAGAAGTGATAAATGTCGCTTTCTGCGTTGTAAAGACGGCTTGGAGTGATTGTGAAATCTGTTGAATCAAAGAAGTAATAATCGCTTACTGGAGAAGACTGATTTCTCTGTAAAACAAAAGGCTCTTTTCCGTTTTCATAGACTGTCCAAGTCACAGAGTTTGTCATTTCTTCAACAAACTCATTGACGCGCCATATAACTTCCATGTTGTTTGGGTCATCAAAGTATTCAATGAAGTCAAGTATGTTAAATTCAAGTTTATAAGGGTTGCCGATTGCGGTGCTGATAACGCCGTTTTCCATTCCACGAACAATATCTTCATTTATGCCTTCTTGATAGGTGTAATTCAAAACATAGTCCATTATATATATGGTTATTTCACTTTGAGAAACGTATTTTTGATTGTCAATAGAACGTTCTGCGTTCACGGTCAGTGTCACCCTATAACCTGGGTCGTCATCACCATAAATCACACCGCCACTTGTCACATTAAGCCTGTATGTTCCATCATGGTTGTCCACAAGTGTTATGTATTCGCTGTCAACTGAAAGGCTGATTTCGTCAAGATTGTACCCATAATAATCAAGTTGAAGGTCATAGCCCAGCCCCCTTGCAACATAATATCCATCGCCAACAGGCTGTTTGTCAGCAAAATGCACGGTTGCATAATTTAACAGTTTGATTTTAAGTTCAACAGGGCATGTGAGCGGTTCTTCTTCACTTCCCTTAACTTCAATATCAAACGCAATTGGGCTGCCATCTTCCACATTAAGCGCAGGAATATAGTAAGAAAGATAAATCTTTCCAAGATATGGATAAGCATTTTCAGTCTTCGGCAAAGAGTGAAGGTAATTGATAAAGTCTTGATAAGTGAAACTGAAAGTGCCGTCAAGCATTGTCCCAAAGTTTGGAACTTCAACAAAACTTGTTCTTGTGCGATATAAAAGTGCAAAAGTTGCGTTTGCAGAGCCTGTTTGATTGTTTATTGCATTGTTTGAGATTTTGAATGTTTCAAAAGTGGCTTCAATAGGATTAAGGTTCACTTCCAACATTCCCTTTTGTGAAGGAACAACAATATAATCTATCTGTGTTGCATTTATGCCGTTGGAATAGTTGTTTGCACTCACATATTTAAGGACTGTTTCTTTAAGTTCAATTTCAACTTCGTCATAAACTCCGCTTTCGCCTTCTGTTGCGTAAAATCTCAAAACATATTTTCCGTAGATGTTTTTAGAGCCTTCTTCAAATGAAGTGCTTTTTTTGTTCACTTTAAAGGTGTAGTCAAAGAAATATTCTCCATTTGCACCGATTCTTCTTGTGATGGTTATATCAAAAAGTCTTGTGTCATCGAAAGAGTCGTTTTCCTCATATTCCCCTTCATATCCGATATATTTTTTCCAATCTTCTTCACTTGTAAGTTGAATTTTCTCCCCTATGTCAGGAAGTCTGTCTTGAATTAAAACACCGCCTTTAAACACTTTGTAGAACAAATATTCGTTTTCGTTTGAAGATTTCACTGTCACTAAGTCAGTGAATGTTTCGTTTGTTGCCAAAGAGTTTGTGTGATATTTTGCTGACAGATAGGTTGCCGCATCAAAATATTGTGGTTTTACTTCCAATTTTGCATCTGCAAGTGAATAATAATAATTGTAAAAACTGTCCAAGCCCTTTCTAATTGAAACCCTTATCACAGGTGTCAAAACATATGCGTATGTGCCGCCTGGATTTGGATTTTGCATTCTCCAGAAAATGACAGTTTGAGATGTCACAGCAGACTCAAAATATCTTTCTGTTTCACTGTAATCTTCTTTATCAGTGTTTTCTTTAACTTTAACATCAACTGTCATGTCAAGATTTTGGTCAAGATAGTAGTTGACGTTGTTGAAGTTTAACACTCCGTCATATGAAATTCTAAAATCAGCACCTTCTTCACTATATTCATAAGAAGGAATCAAATAGATGTTTGCATAAGAATTTCCAACAATATTCAAGTTTGTTTGTCCTTGAAGCCAAGCTGAAGAAGTGTCTGGAGAGTCATAGAACATTGCCGATTTTGCATCTTTATTAAAGTAATTGAAAACGTGAATCCTTATCGTCTTGCTTTTTGCAGTGTTTAAAATGCTGGATAATGTGATGGTTGCATCGCCAGTGGTTTTTGTTGTAATATTGCCGTTTATATCGATTGACAAAACTGTAGAACTTGATGCAACAATGCTGACTTCTTGACTTTTCAAAACAAATGGATAAAGGTCTGTTTGATTTGGATTGAATGTGTTAAGTCCGCCGGCATCAATGTCGTCTTGAGCCTGTTTTCCTGCGCTTCCATCAACCCTTCCAGAAACAGAGAAGTGATACATAAAATACATATCTGGTGCATTGGCTTCGTCAATCTTCATTTTAAATGCTCCCTGAGATGCATCTAAAATTTCACTGATGTTGACATCTTTATGCTCAAATAATGCCCAGCCATAAATGTTAAAGCCGTTTCCGTTTTGTTGTGCTAAGATAAAGTCCCCATAAAAACTTGATGTTGTAATGTTTGCTGATGGATTGATAACGTCAGTTGATTTAACTGTTATCAAAGTTCTGTCAAGATATGAAACTGCCGTCACATCATCCGCACTTCCGCCAAGACTTTCCCCAATGGCAACAAGTTTTGCCACTTGTTTATAATAGTCTTCAAGATTTTTGTTGTAAGTTTCGTCATCCATTTCTTCCGTTTTTTCTGGTTTTTGTGGAAGTCCTGTTATATCGTTTGAATATTTAATAATTTTTGCACTGTCAAACGCATTATATTGGGCATCAACTGCTTCAATTTTGTTGTTTTTAAATGTCGTTGTCGCACCTTGTCCACCTTCCATGCCACGAACTTCCTTGCCCACAAGAGCGCCAACAACAACTCCACGAATAAATGTTCTGTCTGTGCTGTTGTAAATATAGTTTGTGTTTGTGTTACTATATATATAGGAATTTCCAACAATTCCGCCAGCCGCCGCGTTGTCACCAGTTGCAGTGATAATTCCCCCAACTAGAATATTGTCAACAACAGATGCGGCAAAGTTTGCCCCATCCCATGAATTTATTTCTTCAATTTCTTCAAGAATGTCAAGTTCAGGCATTGGAATAACAGAGTTCTCTTGCAAATATGCAATAAGCCCTGCAATTCCGCCAACTGAAATATTTTCACCTGTTCCATCCACGGTTATCAGTGTGTAAGAAGTGTAACCAGAATAGCCATAAAGTTTGTAATTTTCGCTTGGACTTATTCTTTCAATAACCCCACTTGATGCCCCAACAACGCCACCTGCATAGATGTTCTGTGCTTTAATTTCCACGACTGCATTGTAATAAGCCAAGTTTTTGGACTGCAATTTGTAGAAAGGATTTTGTTCAACATCATTTTTGTCAAGATTTGATGTTTCATAAATTTTGATATTTTGTGTAATTCTGCCATAGTTGATTGCCGCAAGCGCCCCAAAGTAAATTGTTCCGCCTTGCACAGAAGAAGCCCTTTCAATTTCCGCCATGACGTTGATAATTTGTCCTTGGTTGATTGCCGTGACAAGCCCAACATAACTTACTGCGCCTTCTTGCAACTGCAAATCCACACTTCCCCTTACAGAGAAGTTTTCAAGCACAGTGTATATTGGATCAGCGTTTTCTTTGGTGCCTTTGCTGTATGTGTTTATCTGTGCAAAAAGCCCTGCATATGTTATGCCCTCAATGGTTGTTACAAAGTTGCTTCCATTTTCGTTTTTGTAAACTGAAAGATTTGTAATGGCTGCATCACTTGTTGTGCCTGTGATTGTTCCGCTGAAGCCCACAAGTTTTCCATTTAATATGCCGATTGGAGTTGCACCTTTTACAGATGACATATCAATTTGAGAACTTATCTCATAGTGGCTTCTAAGCATTGTTTCACTTGAATTTATTGCCAAAACATCGTCTGCCGATTCGAGAAGATATGGATTTTCTTTAGAGCCGTTTCTAAATTGAACAGGCAAAACAATAGGGCTGTAATTTGGAAGTCTTTCCCACTCAGTTGGATATATATACACCATTCCAGTAAGTGAGCAACCAACATTCAAAATGTCGTCAACACTTCTCAAAAATTCTTCGCAAGAAAGGTCTAGTGTGTAATAGCCGTTGCCAAGATAACTTTTTTCAATCAACACCATGTTTTGATATTTATTGTCTTTTGTTGGCACAAAGTAAGCGCGAATATCATTGTTTGTGGCATCAACTGGGGTTGTGTAAACTCCCAAAGAAATCTCAAGGTTGTCACTTGAAAAATTGAGTTCTTTCAAACTTGAAGCAAGGCTGATGCTCTTTACAGTTTGGTATCTTTTTGTGACAATTTGGGCATCAAATCTTCTTGTTATCTCTCTTTGATTTAATCTTTGTGTGATGTTTGCATTTAAGATTGTGGTGTGAATGGCTGGGTCAACATTTGTGTATGTAAATGTTTCTGTGTCGAATGTCGCCCAATCCCCTATATTAAACTTGTTGGTAAACTCAACTTTATATTCATCTTTTACATTTGGATTATCTGGGTCGCTCACTGACACAGTAAGTGTGTCCGCAAAAAACATAAGTCCGCTTGAAATGCTGAGTTTATATGTTCTAACTTCCGTATTTTTTGTGATGGTGATTTCGGTTGTGACAATATCTTTTATTCTTCCAAATTGGTCAAATACATAGAAATACACAAAATTTTTGTTATATTGTTCTTGCACAATTCTTGTGCCAATCATGTCTTCAAAGTTTAGCGCGGTTATGTTAAAACTGTAATGCCCATCTCTGTCGATACGCGGATTTGAAACTTCTTCGCCGTCTTCAATAGTTATGTCTAAATTTGGATTGTTCCAAATTTCTTTTGCAAAAGCATCTGTAAAATAATATTGAACAAAGTTGCTTGATTCAGGTCGATTTGCAACTGCTTGAAATTCAATACTGTTTGAATTGGAAATCAAATTTCCGCCAGATGTATCATCAAAATAAACTGTGTTGTTTAGCGCATAATTCGTTCCGTTTTGCAAATAAAATTCCTGGACAATGGAATAAGAACTTATGTCTATATACATTGTTAAAGTTCTTGACACAGGTTCAAAATTTGAAACAATAAATCCATTCAATGTGAATGTAATTCGCGTGTTGCCGTTTGCCTTGGTTGTAATTCTGTAAAATGTCGAATTTTTTGCAACTGAAATATATTGGCTGTCATTTGGCGCAAAAGCAACATCATCCGCAGAAACATTTGCCGTCACTTCAATATCAGCCGTGCTGCCAAAAGTGATGACATCCTTTGTGGATGAGTTTAAAATCTCTATATTTAAAACATTATCAAAAGTTGCGTTTCCTTCGCGTTCATAAGACCATCTTGAAACATCTTCATTTCCGCTGGCAGTCAATCTCATAGGCGAAACTGTGGTGTTTAACGCTCTTATGCAGTTGAATGTGATGTTCCTTGAAATTCCGTTGTCCAAAGTGATTGTGTATGTAAAAATTCCAGTAAGTCGCGGCGTCACAGACAAGTTTATATAATATTGGTCGCCTTGTTGAATGTAAGGGTTCTCTGGATGTGTGTCAATAGCAATCCCATCAACAACTCTTGAATTTTCTGTGAGAGAAGGGTCAACACCTTCTACATTGTCTGTGGAATAGCCAACAGAACTTATGCATCTTGCGGTTGAATAAGAGAAAGCCCTGTTGGCAAATATTTGAGTCGAGAAAGACTGCGTTCCGCCATCTATATCCAAATAGTAATAGTTTGGCTGTGGGTTTCTGTATGGAGAAATTGTGTCCGCGCCGTCAAGAATTTTGCAATGAACTTCCGCCGGCTCAAGCCCTTCTTCCACAAAATCACTCACAACATAAATACTGACAACCGTGTCTTCAGTTGTGGATTTAGAGTCACTTCCACGAATTTGGAAAGGTTTCGACAAGTCTTTATAAAGTGTAGTTACACCTGGATTATAGTTGTCAACACTGTTTATAGAAGTGTTGTTTAACATAATATCTATATAACTTGAATTAAAATTGAAGTAAATTCCGTCAAAATCAGGCGAAGTGCTGTAATTTGAAAGCACATCTATATACAAATCTTGCCAGCCAAATTCTGGGGAAAGATAGTAGTTGTAAAGGGTCATAGTTGGTGGCTCAGGTGTGCCGTTTACATAGATTGTGCTTGGGGCAATTTTAATTTCAATTGTCCAATCAAGGTTTATTCTAACACTTGAATCTTCCGCCTGTTGCGCTATGTCATAGTAAACTTCCATAGAAAATTCTGTTGTCGCTTTTTTCTGGGAGTTTTGTGAAATTTTTATGTATCTAACATCCTTCCCTTCGTCATTTGGATTTTCATAATCAAAGTAGTCCACAACAGAATAGTTGTTCGATTTTCTAAGTGAGAACACTATTTGAGAGAATTCATTTTTAGTGTTAGCCCCCATCTCAACTCTTAATAAATATTCTCTTTTGTTGGCATTATTAGGAACTATTGTAATAGTGCCACCTTTATTTTCTTTAAATTCAGCAACCCTGCCATCTACAAGATAGCCGCCAGTCACATCAAATTTAATATCTGGAAGCACATAAACTGGGCTTAGACAACTTAAAATGTTTTCTGCAATTCCGTCTTGATTTGGGTTTACTGAGTGATTGTAAACACTGAGAAAATAAAATTGTCCAACTAAATTCATCTCTTCTTTTTCATTTTGATAACATCTGTAAAGTTTGTTCACTCCATTTTCTTCTTCAAGGCAAAATCTGTCCACAACGGCAATTTCCCTGTAAATCACGTTGCCATTAGAACGATTTTCAAAGTAAGCAAGATTTTGCACTGTGTCAATTCGTGAAAGTTGCAAAGTGCTGAAATCAACATCTTGTTCTGGTTTAATATAGTAGTGGGTCAAATCTCTGTTTGTTGTTTGTTCGTCAAAGATAAAGCAAGCGGCATTTGGCACAAAGTCAGTTTGATTTGAAACATAGTTTGTTGTGTTTGCCCTTGAAAGATAGTTTGTGTATTGATTGACACTGACATTGATTGGGCAAGACTTGTTTCCTTCAAGAGTTTGAACAATAAGTTGTCCAGTTCCACCAGCAACCCCCATGACAGTAAATCTTATGGTGTCATCGCTTGTGTAAACGGTGTCCGTCACAGAGAAAACATCCGTCTTTCCGTCTGTTTTGGAGTTTATCTTAACCCTGTTTGAAAAGCCCTTTTGATAGCCCTGAATTTTCACTGTCACATAGGAAGATTCCCCCACGTCAAGTTCTATATTCCCCTTGTCAGCAACAAGGCTGATTTTGCTGTAATCTACATCGCAGCAGCCGACAAAAAAGACACCCGCAAATAAGAAGGCAAACACACTGAAACAGCCTATTAAAATGTTTTTGAGTCTTTTTGTCATATTTTCTAAATCAACCCCCATGAAGTTGAAGAACATAGTCTTGTGCAATGATTTGCACAGTTGTTCTTGAAGTTGGCCCTGTGATTAAAAATGCTTGTCCAACGCTTGCAGTGACAATTGAGTTTTGTTCTTCTTCGTTTATTCCGCCAGACTTTTCATACAACGCAACAAGGTCGTTGATGTCCGCTGGTGAAAGTGAGAAGATAAGTGAATATTGGCACGCGTTAATAACCGCCGTTGACTGACGCCTGATTTCTTCACTGCCCACAAAGTCGGATATGTTCTGTGTGATGATAATCTGCATTCCACCGTATTTTCTAATACGTTTTGCCATCTGTGCCATAAAGTCAAGCGCAATTGGATATTTTGGATTGATGAAGATGTGCGCTTCATCAACCGCAACAATAATCTTTCTGTTTTTGCGATATTTTTTGTTGAAATCTTTGTTGTTGATAATTTCGTTGTTAAGGTATCTAAACACCAAAAGCATCTGTGCGTTTGTAATTTGTGGGTTGTTTCCTGCAACAAGTGACTGGAAGTTGAAAGTAACAAAGTTTTCGTTTGTTTCAATGGATGTTGGGCCGTTCCAAAGTGCGCTGTTACGCCCACCAGTTGCAAACTTTTTGATGTAGGTTTCAACAGTCATAAGGTTTCTTAGTGTAAAGTCGTCTTTCGCCGTTTTGATTCTTCTTAAAATCAAGTCATAAAGTGCATCAAATGTTGGATAGTCCTTTGGTTTAAGTTTTGCAAGGCTTGTTCGATAATCAATATGAAATTCCTTATAAACATCAATGATAAGCGAGTTCAAAACTTCAAATGCGTCTGGATTGATTCCTTCCAAAATAACACGGAAGAATTGTTCCAAAAACTGCAAGTGTTGAGAGAATGAGTCATCGGCTGCAACGGCAACTTCCTTCTTTGGAATTGGCCTTCCATATTCGTCAAATTCATCTTCTTCTTCGTCTTCATCTTCTTCGCTGGCTTCAAGGGAAGAAATAACGTGGAAAGGATTGATAATTCCGTGTGTTGAAGAACCAACATCGATAAACTTTCCGCCCAAGTTTCTTGTCAAGTCTTGATATTCGTTTTCTGGGTCAAGAATGAAAATCTTACAGTTGTCCGCAGCAAAGTTTGTCAAAAGCGTTTTTGTTGCATAGGATTTTCCAGAACCAGACTTTCCAATAATCATCATGTTTGAGTTAACTCTTTCTCTGTCACGTTTAAAGAAGTCAACAAAAACAGGATATTCGTTGTCGCCTATGTAAATGCCGTTTGGGTCTTGCAGTGCGTTTGAAATAAATGGGAATGTTGCGGCAAGTGTAGATGTTGGAATGCCGCGCAAACTGTTTTTAACACTGTCTCTTCGTGAAACGTTTGAAGAAATAAATCCATCAATTTGTCGTGAGAAAAGTTCGCTGTATTTAAAGCCTTCTTGTTTAAGCATGGCGCGAACATCTTTCTTTGCGGCATCTTCACAAATGACATAGGTGTTGACATTGAAAAGTTGTTGGTTGTTGTTTTTAAGGCTGACCAAAAGTTCTCTCAATGTGTCAACGTGGGTTTGAAGTTCAATCTGCATCGAGCTTTTTCCTGCCTTGTAAAGTTTTGTTTCCATTTCCATGATGGCTTTATCAATCTGTCTTTCACTTTCAAGTTTTGGAATTGGGTTGAATTTCATAACAACCCTTGTTCTGTCCAAAAGGAAAAACTGGCTGCCCCATGCGTTTCCAACTTGAAGTGGATAGTCAATCAAGTTGTAGCAACGATAACATTCGTCATTTATAAAATATCTTGCAATATTAAAGCGAATCTTGTCTGGGGTCGCCCAATTTATGTGTTCTGCAATAGGCACAATTTCCAAATCTCTTTCGTCAAAGTTTTTGCCAAGATTGGATTTCAAAAACACAACAAGGTCATTGCCCTGAACAAGGTGTGATGTGATTGGGTTGAGTGATGATGCCATGGCGCTTATCATGCCGGAAGTGGTGTTTTCCAAAATTTCCATGTCCTTGTCATAGACAACCAAATAAAAGTGGTCTTTAAAAATCTTGGATTGGCGGTTCATAAATTCATACAAGGAAACACGCTCTTCAAAAATAGGTGCGCGTGCATCAATCTCTTCCTGTGTGATTTGTCCGTCATATTGCATATCATAAAGCACATCATATTTTGCGTTTTCGTTGTGTATGTATCTGTCCAAAATCATAGGTTTTGAAATTTTCACAATCGAGCAGGTTTGAGTTGGAGTTAAGCGCCTAAGTGCATTTGCGAAACTTTCAATAACGTTGTCTTGATAATATTCAGTGAGAAGTGTGAAAAACATCGGCTGAATTTCAATAACTTGTGCATAGTATTGTCCAAAGTTGATAAATCTGTCTTGATAAATTCCTTCATAGGCAATCATCTCACTGATGTCACTTTTTTTCTTGTCACTGCCCTTGGAAAACTTTTTCTTTTGAACGGAGTATTTCAAAAGATAAATAAGTGTCACATAAAATCGCTGGTCATCGGCAAGTTTCAAAAACATTGAAATTGCAATAATAAGCCAAGCCACCCCAAGCCAAGGGCCGATGTTAGTTCCGCCAATATCAAAAACGGACATGAACAAGATTATCGCAATGGCAACAAAAATGATTGCCAAAACAACATCAAGGCCTGTGACACCACGAATAAATTCACTTTTGACTTTCGTTTTTCTTGGGATAACTCTAACCATGATTTTGCTCTCCTGTAAATATGATACTACAAACGCAATCAAAAATACAAATAAATTAGCAAAAAAAATAATATAAATATATTATTTAATTTTTTTGACAAATATTTTTCCACACGCAAAATACAAGTAAAAAATTATTTTTTAGATTATTTTTTTAGAAAAAATGCAAAAAATACACAAAAAATAATAAAAAAACATTAAAAAATCAATTTTTTTGCTATTTTTTATCTTTTTAATGCAAAAAATAATTGATTAAGTCTGTTGTGCCTTTTGGCTTTTTCAACAATATTTTTTGTGATAACTTCGCCCCTTCTAACAATCTTTTCATTGTTAAATCCCATTATATCTTCTTCGCTTATTTTGCCTATATAGAAACTTGAAGAGATAACAACTCGCTGTGGAACACTTTGAATTTTTACTGTTATATTTTCATCCGCCCTTGGAAAAGTGGGCTTTGTTTTCTTCCTTCGTTTAGATGAAACAAAAACAAAATCTTCTCCAATAGTTTTCACATATTTTGGCAAAATTTCACATAAAGATGTGATTATTTTCACACATTTTGCCTTTTTAAACTCAATTTTTTTGATAATTCCCAAACTGTTACATTTGTCATCAAGCACTTCTTTCATCAAAATTGAAGCAGGCTTAGATGAGATAAATTCAAGCTTTGATGTGTCATCCACGAGCAAAAACTTGTCCGCAACACAAAGTATGTTTTCGCTTTTTAAAAGAAACTCCCCTTCACTTTCATCATCCACAATATAATAGCCCACTTTATCCAACCCCAAAAGTGCAACATCCAAAACATAGCCCACCCTTTTTCCATTTGTTTGTAACACGATTTTTGAAATATTTTCCATCATATCCCCCATTGCTTTTATATATGTCAAAGCAAAGTTCAAAAAGAAATAAAGTCAAAATAAAGACTTTTTTTTGCATTTTTTGACAATAATAAGATATAAAGGCTTTGACAAATAAAAAAAGATGTGATAAAATAATTGCACAAGGAGAAAAAGATGAAAAAGAAAGAACTTTCAAAAGATATGACAATCGGCGAAGTTTTAAAGCAAAATCCAAATCTTGAAGAAGTGTTTTTAGGCTTTGGAATGCACTGCGTTTCTTGCCCAGTAAGCCAAATGGAAACAGTGGAAGAAGCCGCACAGGTTCATGGCGTGGATGTTGACTTTTTGCTTAAAAAACTCAAAGAATATAAATAAAAGCGCCTAATAAAGCGCTTTTTTAATAAAATTTTTCAATTTTTCTGCATTTTTCTTATCAAGTGCAGAGAAGAGAATCTGATTTTGTTTTATTTCAACAGGCTTTTTTAATTTGTCGCACTTGTTTAAAATGACAATGCGATTTTTTGTTGCCCCAAGCCCATCCAAGATTTCGTTTGTGATTTGAATATTTTTCTCATAAAATTCATCGGCAACATCCACCACATGAAGCACCAAATCCGCCGTCTGCACTTCTTCAAGTGTGGAAGAGAAACTTTCAACAAGTTCATGTGGAAGTTTGCTTATAAATCCAACGGTGTCTGTAAGCAAACAAAACTGCCCATCATCCAAAAAAAGCCTTCTGCTTGTGGTGTCAAGTGTGGCAAAAAGTTTGTCATCAGCATAGATATTTTCCCTTGTCAAAAGGTTGAAGATTGTGCTTTTGCCAGCATTTGTGTATCCACCCAAAACAACACTTTTTATGCCGTTTTTCTCTCTCAAAACGCGATTTTGCCTGCGACTTGCCTTAATTTTTTCAATTTCTTTTTCAAGAGTGATTATCTCTTTTTCAAGTTTTCGTCTGTCAAGTTCAAGTTTCGTTTCGCCAGGACCACGCATCCCTGCGCCCTTTCCCCCAAAGCGCCCAAAACTTCCTTGCAAGGATGAAAGCCTTGTGAGAAGATATTTGTTTTGCGCAAGTTTAACTTCAATTTTCCCTTCGCTTGATTTTGCATTTAAGGCAAAAATGTCGATAATAAGCAAAATTCTGTCCAAAACCTTTATGCCAAGTTCTTCGCTTATGTTTCTAAGTTGCGACCCAGTAAGTTGAAAGTCAACAACAAGTGTGTCACAAGGATTTTCTTTTAAAAATGCCTTTATTTCTTCCAATTTTCCGCTTCCCATAATCGTTCTGCGGTTGAAGGCATCTATTCCTTGGCTAAAAATCTTGACAACTTCCATTTGCGCAGAAAAACACAGCCTTGAAATCTCAGCAAATTGATAGGCTTTGTCACTGTCCTTTTCAATAGGACAGAAAATTATCGCTTTTTCAGTTTCTTTTTCTTGAATTTCGTGCATTTTCATGTGAATATATTAACATATAATTTTTAAAATTGTCAAATATGTAAAGGCAAAATGCCTATGATTTTGCGAGCACTTTGCCATCTTTTGTGGAGATGATGATGGAAAAATTCTCGTCATTTGTGTTTACAACAGTAAAACACCAGAAAAATTCGTCAAAATTGTTGGCTTTTTTGTCTAAAACGCGAAGATAACATTCCGCATTCAAAACTTGCCCTTTCTTTAAAAGTGTGATTTTGTCTTTCAAATTTTCACAGGCAATTTCCACGGCGCGCACATAGTCCACATTAAAATCCTTGGACATATTTACAAGCGACAGTGTGGTGTTTTCATAGATTATTTCGATATTTTCGTTGCCAGTAAGTTCACGTGCAAGGTCATACATATAATACATTCCGTTTTGTTCAACTTCACATTCCAAAACTTCGCTGTCAATTTTAACTTTCACAGAAAAGGCTGGCACAGAAATGGCTTCATTCATTTTCAAACTTAAAAGCGCAAACTCTGTGCAATCCCCACATTTGCCGTCAATCAAATATTCTTTCTCTCTCATTCCAGAATTTAAAACGGCATAAAAATCAGCGCATTGCCCAAAATAATAAACCTTTGTCACTTCCGCAAGGTTGTCCATAACATACATAGATGTGCCTTTGCCGCACCCAAAGCAAAGCCCACAGACGCATAAAAGCATGAAAGTCAATGCAATTTTCTTTTTCATAACCACCCCACAAAAAAGTTTTGTTATAGTGCAATATATGTTTGAAAAATTATAAAAATGTGTTAAAATTAAAATATCGAGGGATGTATGAAAACATTAAGATTTTATTTAGATGACTGCCTTAAAAAAGGCTATGCAATTGGCGGCTATAACTTTTCAAATTATGAAAGTTTAAGGGGAATTTGCGAAGGCTGTAAGCAAACAAATTCTCCTGCACTTTTGTGTGTAAGTGAAGGCGCGCTTTCCTATCTTGGAGAAAAATTTGTTGTAAATATGTATGAAAGTGTGAAAAAAGAGTATAAAATTCCACTTTTTTTGCATTTAGACCATGGAAAAAGTTTTGAAGTGTGTAAAAAGGCAATTGACGCCGGCTTTGAAAGTGTGATGATTGACGCAAGCGCCCTTGCCTATGAAGAGAATGTTAAACTGACAAAAAAAGTTGTGGACTACGCCCATAAAAAAGGTGTGATTGTAGAAGCCGAACTTGGCGTACTTGCAGGAATTGAAGACAATGTCAAGGCAAAGAAAAATCGCTTCACCGACCCTGCACTTGCAAAAAGTTTTGTTGAAAAAACCGGCTGCGACACACTTGCCGTTGCCGTTGGCACAAGTCATGGTGCATATAAATTTAAGGGCAAGGCAAAAATCCATTTTGACATTTTAAGTGAAATTGAAAAAGCAATTCCTTCCACCCCACTTGTTATGCATGGGGCTTCAAGTGTTCCACAAAAATATGTTAAATCCATCAATCAATATGGCGGAAATATTCAAGGTGCGCGTGGAACAAGTGAAAGCATTTTGCACGAACTTGCCACGGCACATAATGTTTATAAAATCAACACAGACACAGATATTCGCCTTTGCTATATGGCATCAATTCGCAAAAATCTTACAGACAACCCATCCAATTTTGATATGAGAAAGCCTGGAAAAGTTGCAATAAGTGAGATTGCCAAACTTGTGGCTCAAAAAAATGAAAAGGTTTTAAATTCACAAAACAAAGGCTAATGGCATGAAAGAAGAGAAAAATATTCACAGTGGTCATCGCGAAAGGCTAACTGCCAGTGCAATGACAAGTTTTGACGGACTAAGCGAAGTTCAAAAAGTGGAGTTGTTTTTGTTTTATGTTTTGCCGCGTGTTGACACAAATCCCCTTGCACACAAACTTTTAGATAAGTTTGGAAATTTTGCAAATATATTGGATGCAGACGAAAAAGAACTTGCAAAAATTGATGGGCTTGGCAAAAACAGTGCCGCAAAAATTAAAATTTTGCATAAATTTTTTGAACATTATGGGCAAAGCAAGGTTAAAAACACCAAACTGGACTTAAAACAAAAAGAAAATTTTTATGATGCACTTGAAGTTTTGCTTGCAACATCTCAAACTGAGATTTTATATATTTTTGCGATTGACAACAATTTATGTGTCACCCAATACAGAAAGTTTGAACGAAACGACATAAAAGCGGTTGGAATTGATACATTTGCGCTGTATGATTTTGTTTGCTCTGCAAAGCCAATGTTTTTGGCAGTTGCTCACAATCATCCTGGCGGAACGGCGCGTGCTTCACAAGATGACCACGAAGCAGCAAAATACATAGAAAGTTTGCTTGCAAATTGGGACTGCGAATTTTTGGACAGTTTTATTGTTGGAAGTGACGGCATTTACAGTGAATACAACGATGGCTTTGTGCGAAAGAAAAATTCTAAAATTTGGGTTGTAAAATAAAAAGTGACTTTAAAAGTCACTTATTTTAATTTAAAGAGTGTTGTTGGTCGCGTCAGTGCAACATCTATTCTAAAAGTCTGTCCTTCAATCAAATCCTTGTTTTGCAAGATTGAAGTGATGTAGTTGTAGGCAAGTTCCGGAGTGTTGTTTTCTTTGCTTAAATGTGCCAAAACAACCTGTTTTGTGCCACTTGTCACAAGTTTTTCAATAAAATCCGCCGATGCATCGTTTGAAAGATGCCCATTTTTGCCTGCAATTCGCATCTTTAAAGAAAGCGGATATTTTTCGCAATTTCTTAGCATATTAAGGTCGTGATTTGCTTCGATATACACAAGTTGACTTCCCTTGACACTGTTGAAAATCTTTTCATCAGTATGTCCTAAATCAGTTAATATGCTCACTTTTCTGTCGCCTTCATTGAACGCAAATCCATAACATTTCACATCATGCGGAAGTTCAACAGGGTCTATTTCCAAGTCCTTTATTGCAAATTTATCGATAAAAACTCGCCTGTTTTTCTCGTCAACCTTGTTTAGTTTTCCGTCCAAAGTTTTCCACACATTTTCATGTGCATAGACAGGAATATCATATTTTTTACTGAACATATCAACGCCCTTTATGTGGTCGCTGTGTTCGTGAGAAACGACAATCGCATCAATCTGCTTGCCGTCAACCCCCAAAAGTGAAAGACGGCTGTCCGTTTCCCTGCAAGAAAGACCATCGTCCACCAAAATGCGTGAATTTTCCGTTTCTATATATGTCAAATTGCCGTCACTTCCAGACGAAAGATTTATCACTTTAATCATATGCACATTTTATCACACACGCATATATTTTGTCAAATAAGAAAAAAGTAAGTCTTATTCAAGACTTACTAAATAATAATACACAGGTTGTCCACCATTTGCAACGGTCACTTCACAATCTGGATATTTCTTCGCCAAAGTTTCTTGCAACGCATTTGCTTCGTCTTCGCGAATATCTTCGCCATAGAAAAGAGTGATGTTCATCACAGAGTCATCAAACATGGCTTCAATAAGTTTTTCTGTTGTTTCGCCAACAAGGTTGCCCTTAGAGAGAATTGCCTTGTCGTCAAGCCCAATAATCTCGCCTTTTGAAAGGTCAAATCCGTCAACATGGGTGTCACGAACGGCATATGTCACACTGCCAGAGCGCACACTTTTGATTGCTTCAAGCATAGCCGCCTGATTTTCTTCAACAGACGCATCTGGATTGAATGTAATTGCCGCAGAGATGCCTTCTGGCACACTTCTTGTTGGGATTATGATAAGATTTTTGCTTGTAACTTCGTTTGCTTGTTCAGCCGCAAGTTGAATGTTTTTGTTGTTTGGGAAGACAATAACATTTCTTGCAGGAACTTTGTCTGCCGCAGTGGCAATATCTTCTGCGCTTGGGTTCATGGTCTGGCCGCCAACGATAATTTCATCCACAGTCAGTTCTTTGAAGATTTGTGCAAGTCCATCCCCAGGAGCAACTGCAATCATGCCGATTTCCTTTGTTTCTTCAACAGATTGAGCCTTTTTCTTAAGTTCTCTGTTCTGTTCGCGCATATTTTCAATTTTAAGGTTGTAAAGTTCGCCAAGTTCCAATGCATAGCCAAGAGCCTTGTTTGGTTCGTTTGTGTGAACATGGACTTTCACAAGCGACAAATCGCCAATGCAGATGACAGAGTCGCCAATCTCCATAAGTTTTGCACGCAGTTTGTCAATGTCGGCTTCTGTTGTCTTTTTAAGCATATTGATAATCATATACTCTGTGCAATAGCCAAATTCGATGTCGCCAAGATTGTTGATGTCCGCAATAACATCGTCAACGGTCTGTGGCTTTGTTTCATCTTCAAAGGTGTATTCAAGTTCTTCGCCCATAAGGAAACGATAGAAGCCAGTGAAAATAACCAGTATTCCGCGTCCACCACTGTCCACAACCCCTGCTTTTTTCAAAACAGGCAACATTTCTGGAGTCTGTTTTAAAATCTCTTCGCCGGTGTCAATAACCTTTTTAAAGAAAACATCAAAGTCGTCATGTTTCTTTGCAAGGCTGACTGCGTTTTCTGCCATAACACGGATGACCGTCAAGATTGTGCCTTCTTTTGGCTTTGTAACCGCTTTATAGGCGATTGTTGCCCCTTCTTGCATGGCCTTTGCAAAGTCTTTTGTTGTGATTTCTTTGCAGTTTTTCGTCACAGAGCAAAAGCCCTTGAAAATTTGCGAAGTGATAACACCGCTGTTGCCCCTTGCCCCACGAAGCGCACCTTTCGAGAATGCTTCCGAAAGTGACAAAAGGTCGTTGCCAACACACTTGTTTATCTCCCCAACAGCAGACTTCATTGTAAGAAACATATTAGTCCCCGTGTCCCCATCAGGAACAGGAAAGACATTAAGTGAGTCTATATATTCTTTATTTTGCTCTAACAGGCTGACACCAGCAAAAACCATCTTCTTGAAGGTTGCCCCATTTATACTTTTTAACATTTTTTCTCCTAAATTATACACACACACCAACGACATGAACATTGACTGTGTCAACCATCATGCCAGTGAAGTTTTCGACAGAGTATTTAACCGATTTTTTAAGCGACTCAGCCACGGCACTGATAGAAACACCGTATTTCAAAATACAGTGAATATCAATAAAAATGCGATTGTCAATGTGGCTGACAGTGATGCCTTTGGAATATCTTTCTTTTCTAAAAAATTCCCTTGCGCTGTCTTTAAGGTCTTTTGCGACCAAATCCACAACCCCATAGCAATCAAGCGCAACAAAACCAGCAACAGTGCGAATGGCATTGTCACTTATTGAAATGTTTCCATAATAGTTGTTTGTATCGACAGTCAAAGGATTCCTCCGTTTGCAAATAGAATTTCGCTAATACTATATTACAACATTTACAAAAATTTTACAAGCAAAAAACAATTAAAAACATAAATTTTTTTATAACAACACAATAAATTATATTCAAAAAGGAATTTTTTTAAGACTAAGTTAAAAAAACAGTTGACAATTTAAGTGTTTTTATGCTATACTTTCGGCGAATAACGAATATAAGGAGATGAAATCATGAGCAGAGTTTGTGAAGTTTGTGGCAAAGGGAAAATGGATGGCAACACAAGAAGCCATGCAAACAACAAAGCCAAAAGAAAATATAATGTAAACTTGCAAAAAGCAGAAATTGACGGCAAAGAAGTCAAGGCCTGCACAAAATGCATTAAGACAGCGAAAAAAGCATAACAAAAAAACAGTCAAAATTTGGCTGTTTTTTATTCTATATTTTTAAGTTTTGAAACGGCATCTGCGCGGTTTTTGCTGTTATAAACAAAACTTCCGCTCACCAGAATGTCCACTCCATTTTCAACAAGTTTTTTTGCCGTTTGAAGATTGACTCCGCCGTCAAATTCAATCTTGAAATTAAGGTTGTTTTCGCGCCTAAATTCGTCAACTTCTTTCACCTTGTCAATCATGCTTTCAATCATCTCTTGTCCGCTTGCGCCAGGTTCAACCCCCATAATTAAAATCAAATCCGCATTGAACGCAAACGAGCGCACTTCTTTAAAAGGTGTGGAAGGTTTAAGTGAAAGACCTGCTAAGGCATGATTTGCTTTGATAAAATTCATCGCAGCCACCAAATCTTCTTTGTTGTCAAATGCTTCATAATGCACAGTGACAATGTTTGCGCCGGCTTCAATGTATTTTGAAATATCTTCACTTGGCTCTTTTTGCATAAGATGAACATCAAGCATAATCAGTGTTCTTGCATTTATGCTTCTAACCAAATTGAAATCAAAGGTGTTTTTTCCAACAAAATTTTCATTCATAATATCGCAATGCAAAAGGTCTGCAATGCCTTGCATAGACTTTGCATACTCGATTATGTTTTGATAGTCACCAATTGGGTCGGTTGAAACCGCAACATCTATATTTTTTTTCATAACAACCCCTATGATAGTTTAACAAAAATAATCAAAAATTCAAAATAAAATCAGTATTTTTTGAAATTTTTAAGTGTTAAAACAAGTTTTTTATAGTTTTCATAGCGTGTTTTTGAAATTTTTCCGTTTTGCACTGCATCAAAAACACCACAATTTTTGCCATCTAAATGCAAACATGAGTGATATTTACAAGCCCCTGCATATGGCAAAAACTCAGGATAATAACTTTTTACTTCTCTTTCATCAAGGTTTAAAAGACGTTCGTCAAGTTTAGAAAATCCAGCCGTGTCCGCCAAAAATTTGTCCTTTCCCAAAGAGTAAATTTGCACAACGCGAGTGGTCTGTTTGCCGCGTTCTATCTTCTTGCTGAAAGTGTCAACCTTTGCAACATCTTCCTTTAAAAGCGCGTTTACAATAGATGACTTTCCAACGGCGCTTTGCCCTGCCAAAACGCAAAGTCCTTTGATTTGTGATTTTAGTTTTAAAACACTTTCATCAAGACAAGAAAAGATTATTGTTTTCACAATAGTTTTATAGGTCTTTTCAATTTCTTTGCAAAAGTCTATGTTTAAGTCACTTTTGTTGATACACAAAATCGGTGTTATGTCGTTCAACTTGCAAAACAGCAAAAGTTTGTCCACAGTGTATAAATCCGGCTTTGGAACAGGTGCAACCACAATCAAAAGTTTGTCGATGTTTGCAAGTGGTGGGCGAACAAGCAAGTTTTTTCTTTTTTCAATCTTGCAAATTGCACCTTCTTCAATTTCCACATAGTCGCCCACAAAAACGCCGTCTTTTTTTAAATTTTTTCGTGCCACAAAACACTCTTCTTTGCCACCACTAAGCACGACAAATTGGTCAGCGTGTTTCTTTAAAACAAGCCCCTTCATACGTCATCTCCAATCCGATTTCTAAGTTGTCCGCACGCGCCTTCAATATCTTCACCCATTGTGCGTCTAACCGTGGCACTAATTCCCATTTTTTCAAGTTTGCCGGCAATGACATATGCCTTCTTTCGCGCAACTCCTATCAAGTTTTTTTCTTTGACAGAGTTAAGTGGGATTAAATTCACATGACACGAGCGCCCTTTTAAGATTTTCGCAAGTTCTTTTATACAGTCGTCTGTGTCATTAACCCCTTCAATAAGCGAATATTCAAAGCAAATTCGCCTGCCGGTTTTGTCAAAATAATAATCGCACGCCTTTAAAATCTCTTCTATCTTATACGCATTTGCAATTGGCATAATTGTCTTTCGCAAGCTGTCATTTGGTGCATGAAGAGAGATTGTAAGTGTCACTGAAAAGCCGTCATCTGCAAGTTTGTATATGTTTGGCACAATGCCGCAAGTCGAAAGTGAAATGTTCCTTTGAGAGATGTTTATGCCATTTTCACTTGTCACAAGGTGCAAAAACTTTGTCACATTTTCATAATTGTCAAGTGGCTCGCCACAACCCATAAGCACAACATTTGTCACCTTGCGATTTTTTAAGTCGCCACCCAAAATCTTGTTAAAATGCAAAACTTGAAGCAAAATCTCGCCAGGGGTTAAATTTCGCACAAGTCCATTTAAAGTTGAAGCACAGAATTTACAACCCATACGACATCCAACCTGCGTGGAAACGCACACGGTGTTGCCATATTTGTATTTTAAAAGCACACTCTCCACAATTGCCCCATCTGGAAATTTCAGCGCTACTTTTTGTGTGCCATCAGCGGATTTAAGGTCTGCAACAACTTGATATGAAAAATAATCGTCTTTGATTTTCTCTTTGAAACTTGCTGGAAGATTTGAAATTTCATCCAAACTTTTTGCAAGGGTCATGGCATCAAAAAGTTGTTTTGCGCGATATTTCTCTTCGCCCAAAGAAGCAACAAGGCTTTGAATTTCGCCAAAATCTAAATCTAAAATCATCAGTCCACCACCCTGGCTTTAAAGCGAAAACCATTTAAAAACGCACTTGCATCCAAAACTTTGCCGCCTTCACTTTGACATTTTAAAATCTCAAAAACTCCGTCTTTACAAGAGATTAAAAAGCGCTTTTTATTTGGCAAAATCTCTTTCATTTCGCCACATGAAACATCCGTTGCAATCTTTGCTTTATACACCTTTATTCTGTCGCCGCCAACATAGAAAAATGCCACTGGGCTTTGGCAAAACGCACGCACTTTATTTACAAGAGCGTCCACATTTTCATCAAAATCTAAAAGCCCATCTTCTTTTGCAATCGGCTTCACAAAGGTGGCTTGTGCGTGGTTTTGTGGAGTTCTTTTGTAGGTGTTGTTTTCAATTTCGTCTAAAACTTTCAAAAGCATTTGTGTGCCAAGAGATGAGAGTTTTTCTTCCAAACTTGTGTAGTCGTCTTCTGGCAAAATTTCAAGCTTTTGTTGCAAGAAAATGTCGCCATCATCCATGCCCACTTCGGTTTTCATAATCGTCACGCCGGTGAGATTATCTCCGTTTAAAAGCGCGCTTTGAATAGGCGTTGCACCGCGATATTTCGGCAAAAGTGACGGATGCACATTTATGCACATTTTAAGGTCTAAAAGTGCTTTTGGCAAAATCTTTCCATAAGATGCCGTCACAAAAATATCACAGTCGATGTTTTTAAAATCGTCTATGTGGTTGGAAAGTTTTTCAAATTGATACACATTCACGCCGTGCATTTTAGCAAAACTCACAATCTCTGGGCTTTTAAGTTTGTTCCCCCTGCCAGAAGGCTTGTCTGGCTGGCAAACAACCCCCACGACCTTGTGCCTGCTTTCTAACAGCCCCTTCAAGACAACTTGTGCAAAATTAGGTGTTCCAAAAAAGAGAATTTTCATCACTCAACCCCTTGTTCTTTTTTGTAGGCCTTTCCTTCGTCTGTGTAATCTACAAAAAGAACCCCATTCAAGTGGTCAATCTCATGACAAACACATCGAGCAATGTAATCCTTCGCTTCAAACTCAAAAGGCTTGCCGTGACGGTCAAAAGCCTTGATTTTCACATATTTTGGTCTTTCAATATCACAATAAAATCCTGGCACACTCAAACAGCCTTCGCTTGCAACAACACTGCCACGCGTTTTGATAATCTCTGGATTTATTATCTCCAAAAATTCATCTTCTTCTTCGTCAAGTTCAATCACAATCGCGCGCCTTAAAATTCCAACCTGAACGGCAGAAATCCCAACTCCACGTCTTTCAATCATGGTGTTTTTCATGTCATCCAAAAGCGCCCCCAAATCTTCGTCAAAGCTTAAAACAGGCTTTGACTTTTTTCTTAAAGTGGCGCTGCCTATTTTCACAATATTTCTCGATGCCATAACTTTCTCCTTATTTTGTATTTTCTCTCACCCAACCCACATATTCTTTGCTTGCAGCAATCCTTTTGACAGTGATTTCCGGCAAGTCATATGGATGAATGTTTTTAAGTGCTTTTAAAAGCAAATTCAACTTTTTGTGTCTTGTTTTCATGATAAGTAAATATTCTTTTGTAATCTCTCTTTTCCCTTGCCAAACATAGTGGCTTTCAATTTCGCTTATATGCCCACAAGCAATAAGTTTTTCATCCAACATTTTTTCGGCAATATTTTGCGCATCTTCTTTCTTTTCAAAAGTGGTTGAAATTTCATATATTTTTCTCATAAAATCTCCCCTAACTTAAATTGTTTGGATTTATTTCAAAGAACACAGAAGACTTGCATTTTTCATCAATCGTGTCATACACTTTCTTTTCAATCTCATCTGCCTTGTCAAGTGTGAAACGCATCATAATTTGATAGCGGAATTTGTTTTTAATTTTGTTGAGTGGCGCTTTCATCACGTCAAGATAGACAAAATCCTGCCCATAATCTTCTTTTATCTTTTGAATTTTATTATAGCACAATTTACAATCATCCGCAACAGTCTTTTCGTTTTCGTGGCTGAAAAGTATGCGCACAATCCTTGCATAAGGCGGAAATTTTGTCACTTTTCTTAAATTAGCTTCGCGTTGGAAAAAGCCTTTATAGTCATAGTTTGTCGCAAATTGATAGACATAATGACGCGGACTGTAAGTCTGCAAAATCACACGCCCTTGATTTGCGCTTCGCCCTGCGCGCCCTGCAACCTGTGTGATAAGTTGAAAAGTTCTTTCAATGCTTCTAAAATCTGCTTGATATAAACTTTGGTCCGCATCCACAATGCCAACCAAAAGCACATCTTCAAAATCATGCCCCTTGGCAATCATCTGTGTGCCGACCAAAATGCCAGGTTTTGCATCTCGAAATTCGTTCAAAATTTTTCTATGTCCATTTTTGACGGAAGTGGTGTCATTGTCCATGCGGAAAATCGGCACACCAGGAAAAAGTTTTTGAAGTTCAATAACCACGCGTTCTGTGCCGACAGCCCCCTGTTTTATATCGTGGCTTCCACAACTTGGACAGACATCCAGCGCCCTAAATCGCTTGCCACAATAGTGACATTTAAGTTTGTTTTCAAATCTGTGATAAACAAGCGAAACATCACAATCTGTGCATTTTGCCACATAGCCACAGTTTCTGCAACGTTGAAAAGACGAAAATCCTCGTCTGTTTATGAAAATCATGGCTTGCTTTTTCTGTTCAACAATATTTTTAAGTTCATATATAAGTGGGATGGAAAAGATTTGATTGTTGCCTTGTCGCATCTCCATAAGCATATCAACCACAACAATTTTTGGCATCTCCATGCCGTTCACACGAACAGGCATCTCCACCAAAGTATAATCGCCGTCAATCGCGTGGGCATAACTTTCGATCGAAGGCGTTGCGCTGCCCAAAACAAGTGCACAGTTGTTATATTTTTGTCTAAAAAGCGCAATATCGTGGGTGTCATAGCGCGGATTGCTTTCGGAGAGATAACTCTGTTCATGCTCTTCGTCAATAATGATAATTCCCAAATTTTCAATAGGTGAGAAAATTGCCGACCTTGCCCCAACAACAACGCGCGCCTGTCCAAAGAAGATGCGTTTCCATTCGTCAAAACGTTCGCCGGCAGAAAGCCCACTGTGAATAAGCGCAACCTTGTCCCCAAAACGCGCCTTGAAATTTGCCAAAACTTGTGGTGTGAGTGAGATTTCTGGCACAAGCATAAGTGCGGTTTTTCCGTCATTTAACACCCTTTCAATAAGTGTCATATACACTTCAGTCTTGCCGCTTCCTGTCACCCCATGCAAAAGATAGGTTTTGTTTTCACATATCGTGTCCACAGCGCGCTGTTGAAGTGGTGTCAACTTTCTTTTCACATTCTCTACTTTATCAAAAGTTGGCACTCTGTTTTCTTGCTCTTCGCTCATTTTGACAGTGCCATTTTTGACAAGTGCATTAAGTGGCGCATAGCCAAATTGATTTGAAATGTCCGCAAATTTTTGCTTGCCATGTTCTTGCAAAAAACAAACTATTTCAAGTTGCTTTTTCGCACGTGCAGACGGCAAAACAAAATTTTCTTCAAGTTCAACAAATCGAACAATAAGTTCTTTCACTTTGTCGGTGCGCATTTCACTTGGAATAAAAAGCCTTAAAACACTTGCAAGTTTAAGATGAAGCCTGTCCGCCATGTATTGCATAAGGCAAAGCATCTCTTTTTTGATTACTGGAAAGTTTTCCACACAGCGCACAATGCTTTTCAATTTGCTTTCGTCATATTCACATTCTTTTTCAAGGCCAACCACAAACCCCTGCAAAATGCGCGCACCAAAAGGCACAAGCACGCGTTGTCCTTCACACACCTGCATCTCATCTGGAATTATGTATTCAAACACCCTGTCAAGCGCTTTTGCGTCTTGGTCTATAATAACTTTTGCAAACATACCCTTAAAAATAAAAATTCCACCGACTTTTGTCAGTAGAATTGTAGCATAAAACTAAAGAAATATCAAATTTTTTTATGCAATTAGTCTTCAATTTCGCTTGGAACAACTTTGCCTTCTGCAATTTCGTCAAGCGCAATGCTGATAGACTTTTTGTCAGCAGTTGCAAGTTCGGCGCGGCGAGTTGTTTCAATTTCCTTCGCGCGCTTTGCGGCAACAATAGACAAAATATATCTGTTTCCTGCTTTTTTTGTAAGGTCATCGATAGGTGGTTCGTTCATCATAATAACACAATCTCCTTAAAACTTTTTGTATTTTACCATAATCTACTTGTTTTGTAAAGCCTTTTTTAGATATTTCCGCAAATTTTTCTAGAAAATGCACACACTAGTTGCATGAAAAAGAAGAAAAAGAAAAGTAAGTTTGTGGATAAAAACGACCCACTAGGCTCTTACACTGGAACTTCTGTTTTAGACGAACCACCTGTGCAAGATGCGGATGATTTATAAATTTCCATCATTGATATACAAAATTCCCAAAGTATGCTCTCCGCAGTGACTTGAAATTGTGCCACCTGCACGCGTTTCATATATGTTTTTAAATCCGCGTTTTTCAAGCGCTTCTCTTGCCGCAGCAACCATGCCTTCTGTGGCAGCTGTGTAGGTTATAAAGGCGCGAGTAAGGTCTGGCTTAGAAAATTCTTCAAGGGTGTCTTTGCAATAGTTTGCAACAACCTTATCCATATTTCCGCGATATTTTTTATAAGAACCCATCTGCCCATCTCTAACCAAAATCTGTGGACGAATATGCATTAAGTTTGCGCCAAAGTATGCAAGTGCGCTGCATCTTCCACCCTTGTAGAGATAGTCAAGTCTTTCAATCACAAAACTTGCTTGCACAGACGGAACGCGTGCTTCACACTTCTTTGCAATCTCATCTGGCTTTTCCCCTTGTTTTGCAAGTTCTGCCGCATACATTGCCAAAAGTGCAATGCCTGTTGAAAGTGAAAGTGTGTCAACAACATACACATTTTTCATTTTACTTGCAACTGCCTTTGCGTTTTGACAAGCGGATGAGATTTTGGATGAAAGTGAAAAATGCACAACTGCATCATGAGTTTCAAGTTGCTTGTTGAAAAATTCTGTGTAGGCTTCTTCATTGATAGCGGATGTCTTTGGAAGAATTTTGTTTTCACTGACATATTTGAAAATATCCGCAGATGTAACCTGCCCATCCTTATATTCTTTGTCCCCCAAAATAACTGCAAAAGGGATGGTTTTTATATCAAATTCTTCAAGTAGTTCTTTGGTCAAATCAACAGTGCTTTCTGCCGTGATAGCAATTTTCATTTATTTTCCCCCTGTTATTTTTTGAAAACTTTGAAAATCTTTGCAATAAGTTTCACAAGTCTCCACAAGATATATAAAAGTTCAGTTATGAAATCCAAAATATACATTGTCATGTATGTTTTATAAAGTGATTTAACATCTTCAAGTTCTTCAGCGCTGACAAGATTTGTTTTTTGCATAAATTCAACAGCATCGGCATTTGCTTTCTTTTCAATAGGAATGTTTAAACAAAGCACAACAAACGAAGCAATATAGAAAACAACTGCTATGCAAGATAAGATGATGGTTGCAAGTCCAAGCCCCTGTGATGCCAAAATGTCGATTACAACACCAATTAAAACAAGTGGCAAAACGGCAAAAGGTGCAAAATAGCCCATTGTTGAAAACACACTTCTTGCCTTTATTTTTTTGTCGCCGTCATGGTCGCGCTTTGCAAGGGCAGCTTTCTGCGTTGCAATGGCAACCGCCGTGATGGAAGTTGCATCATATATGTTTTTTCTAAGTTTTATCTGCTTTTTAAAAGGACTGTAAGAGTTTCCAAAAAACAATCCAGAGAAAAATCCGCGTTTTGCAACAGTCACATCCGTGATATTCAAGCCTTGCAAAAGTTTTTCAGCAACTTCATGCCCAGAAAGGCCAGCGGAAGCCTGTTTTTTGTTGTAATGAGTGTATCTTGCAACCAACACCCATTTCCAAATTTCAGCAATGGCGGCAACTATACAAAATAGTCCCAGCAAAGCGCCAACAATAATAAGCCCAATATACAATGCCCCAACCATTTCTTCCGTGCCTGCCAACATTAAACTTTTCATTTATCTTCTCCTTTCAATTCTTTAACTTGTTTTTCATATTCTTCGTCAGTGATAAGCCCATTTTCTTTCAACTTGTTCAATTTGTCAAGTTCGCTTTCTTCAACAACAATTTCTGGTGCATCGCCTTCACTATTTTCATTTGAAAGTTTTGAAAAATCCACATTTTGAGAGTCTTGTGTTTGAGTTTCCTGTGCCTTTTGTGCAGCAAGTTGTTGAACCTTTTTTAAACGTTTTCCTGAAAGTGACAAATCTACAATCTTTAAAATTGCAGATAGTAAAAGTGCAATAGAAGTTCCTATGCAAATATACATTCCAAATCCGTTTATTCCGCAACCAATCCAAAACAGTGGCAAAATCATTAAAAAGTCAATTACAATTGTGAAAATGACAAATCCACGCCAGCGGTGGAATGCATCGTCTGTTTTAAACGAAGAAACGATAAGCATTATTCCAAGCACAAGATAGCAGAAAAACATTATAACAATTAAAATCAACACCAAAATAATAAACGGCATAACAATTATTCCTGCAAACAAAAGCCCAAGTTGTTTAAGCCCATCGTCACTTGAAAATGCTGGAATAACCTGCATAACAAACAAAAGCCCAACACCTAAAAAGGCAATGGAAATTAAAATCATAAACAAGCCAGATAAAAATGTTGAAACTTTGAAATTATGTTTTGACATAAATCCCCCTTTAATACACATAGTTTAACAAAAAAAACAAATAATTGCAAACAAAATACACAAATATCATATGTGTTTAGATATTTTTTTACTAATTTTATTTGACGAAAAAGTGCTAAAATGATAAACTTTTGTTTGAAAGGAGAAAAATTATGACAAAAGCAAAGAAAGTTACACTCACAGTTTTTGCGTGTTTGTTTGCAGTGCTTACAATTGTGGCTGTGTTTTGGTATTTTGCTGTGGACAACAGCGCTTTTTACAAGGTCGCACAAAAAGAGTTTTCAATTCCCGGCCTAGAAGTTGGCTTCACTCCGCAAGGGCTTTGTTATGAAAAAGACAATGGCTTGTTTTTAATTTGTGGCTATATGAACAACAAGTCCGCATCACGCGTGTATGTTGTAGACTGTAAAGACAGTTCTAAAAACAAGTATATCACACTCAAAGAAAACGGAGAAATCTACAACGGTCATGCTGGCGGAATTGAAACAAATGGCGAAAACGTGTGGATTGCAGGAGATAAAAAAGTTTCAAGATTTTCTTTTAGTGAAGTTTTGAGTGCAAAAAATGGCGACAGTTTAAATATTATCGACACCTTTGATGCACCAAATGGAGCAGACTTTTTGACAATTGAAAACAACTATCTTTGGATTGGAGAATTTCACCGTGACGGCAAGTATGACACCCCACAAAGCCATGTTGTTAAAACTGAAAACGGCACAAACAAGGCAATAAGTTTTAGATACACAATCAACACTGCAAACGAATATGGATTTGAAAGCACAACTCCAAATCTTGCCCTTTCAACTCCATCCCTTGTGCAAGGCATGGCTATCACAGAAAACAGCATCATTCTTTCAACATCTTACTCACTGCCAAATTCACATATCTTCACTTTTGAAAACATTTTAAACACAGAAAGCGAAAAGACAATTTCTGTTGATGAAAACGAAGTTAAACTTGTTGTCTTGGAAGACAAGAATTTGAAAGAAACACTAGGGGCCCCTGCAATGAGCGAAGAGATTGCCATAAAGGATGGCAGGCTTTACATTTTGTTTGAAAATGCCTGCGCAAAATACAGCATTGTCACACGCGAACATCTCAAAAATGTATATAGCATTGAAATAAAATAAAGCAGCCTAAAACTGCTTTATTTTTTGATTTGTTTAATGTCATATTTTGCAAACAAAAACAGATATTCCTTAAATCTATGCTCCCTTATTGGAAGCGGCTTTTCACAGTCGAAATAAATCAAAATACAAGGCGAAATTTTGTGATATTCTTCTAAAAATTCAAAGCCGATTGCATGATTTTCTTTTATAAGTTTTTTAAGCTTTGCGTGATAATTGAAATACATATGTTATTTGTGTGTCATGTTTACAAAAGTATGCAAAGCACTCCGCCCTTGCCTTCATTTACGATGCGGCAAAGAGTTTTCTTCATTTTCCTTTGTGCATCGGCAGGCATTGCAAGAATTTTGCTGTTTATGTTGTCATCCACAAGTGAATAAAGGCTTTTGCCTAAAAGATTTGTCTCCCAAATTCCTTCTGGGTCTTGTTCATAGCGCGCTTGCAAATATTCCACAAGGTCTTGGCACTGGCTTTCATTGCCAACAAGTGGGGTCACTTCACTTTCAACATCAACCTTCACGATATGCAAACTTGGCGCAGTCGCCTTTATCTTAACTCCAAATTTTCCGCCTTGTTTGACAACTTCTGGTTCTTGCAAAACATACTCATTTTGTTTTGGAACAACAATTCCATAGCCATTTTGTTCAACTTCGTCAAGTGCGGTTTTAAGTTTGTCATATTCCACTTTTGCAACAGCCAAATTTTTGATATATGACACAAGTTCAAAGTCATCATTTATCTCAAATCCACATTCACTTGAAAGCACGCGATAGAAAAGGTTTTCCTTTGGCACAATGTTAAATCTAATCACCCCTTCGCCCATTTTGATATTTGAAAAAGTGATAGGGTCAAAACTTTCGCTTTCTGTAAAAACAACGGTGTCCTTGCTTGCGTCACCGATTTTTCTTACACTGGATGCAAATTTTTTGATTTCTGTGACAATCTCTGTGATGATAGGATTTGAAAATGAAAGTGCTTGAAGCCACTTTGGAACACTGACTTTGATTGATTTGACAGGAAACTCCAAAAGCACCTTTTCAAAGATTTTGTCAACATCGCTTTCCTTCATGTCCGCAACATTCATTGCAAGCACCTGTGCATTGTATTTTTCACTCAGTGATGTGGCAAGCTTTTTGCTTTCATTTGAATTTGGATTTTTGCAGTTTAAAACAACGACAAAAGGCTTTCCGGATGCTTTCATCTCACTAATTACACGCTGTTCTGCATCTACATAGTTTGCCCTTTCAATGTCCGTCACACTGCCGTCAGTTGTAATCACAACACCGATTGTGGAGTGGTCGGCAATAACTTTTTTTGTGCCGATTTCTGCCGCTTCTTCAAAAGGAAGTTCTTCGTCAAACCAAGGTGTTTTGACAAGGCGCGGTTTGTCATTTTCCGTGACACCCATAACCCCACTTACAACATATCCCACACAGTCAATCATTCTCACATTGAGCTGCACATTATCTGCAACACACACAGAAACAGCTTCGTTTGGCACAAAACGTGGCTGAGTTGTCATAACGGTTTTTCCGTCTGCACTTTGTGGCAGTTCGTCAATGGCGCGTTGACGAGCATTTTTGTTGTCAATCTTTGGAATGACAAGTTTTTGCATAAACTGAGATATAAAAGTTGACTTTCCAACACGCACTGGGCCAACCACGCCAACATATATATCGCCATTTGTGCGCGTTTTTATATCTTCATAAAGTTCAAATTTTTCCATAAAACCTCCAAGGAATACTTTATCTTATTCACAAAAATTCTCACTTAGAACAAACTATTTACATTTGTTGCAGTTTTCACAATTTGCACATTTTTTTCTTTTAATTTTTTTAAAAACAACAAAAAATGCAAGAAAAACACAAAAAATTGCCAAAATTATGCCAAAAATTTTGAAAAATCCAAAAATCTCCATTGCAAAAGCAATATTAAACACAAAAAACGAAACGACATATGCTGAGAAAAGTTGTATCAAAATTGAAAGGAGTGTCCACTTTGTTTTTATCTCTTGAAGCAGCATGGAGATTGACGCAACACATGGAGTGTATAAAAGGCAAAAACACAAAAACGACAGCACACTTGCTTTGGAAGAAAAGTGGACAACACTCGACGAAGAAAGCAGCGACAGTGACAAAAGTTTGCTTGCGTTTATGTCAATGCCGTTGAACATTGCAATTGACGAAACAACCACTTCCTTTGCCACAAGTCCTGCAAGAAGTGACGACACCACCGCCCAATTTCCAAATCCAAGTGGCACAAAAAGTGGGCTTAAAAATCTGCCGATGCATTCAAGCATACTTGCACTTTGACAGTCCGGCACATACTTAAAAGAAAAGGTGAAATTTGAAAGCAGCCACACAATCACATTCATTGAAAGCATAACTGACCCAACGCGAATTAAAAAGTCCTTGCTGTTTTTCCAAAGGATTTTCCCCACACGCGCCAAACTTGTTGTGCGATAAGGTGGAAACTCTAAAATAAAGGATTGCTTTTGACTTTTTAGGATTGTTTTGTCAAGCATTTTTGAAATTGTAATTGCAACCACAACTCCCAAAAAATATAAACCCATAATCACAAAGATGTTTTTTGCACCAAAAAATGCTCCGCCAACTACTGTGTAAATAGGAATTTTTGCCGAACAACTCATATATGGACACAAAATTGCCGTTTTAATTTTTGCGTGTTTGTCGTCCATGTTGCGTGCCGTCATGATGGCACTTGTCGAACAGCCAAATCCCATTAAAAGCGTGTAAACACTCTTCCCTGAAAGCCCAATTCTCCCTAAAATATCTTCAAAGATAAATGCCACACGTGACATATAACCTGAATCTTCCAAAATAGATAAAAAGAAAAACAAAAGCACCACTTGTGGCAAAAAGGACAAAACAGTGCCAAGCCCACCAAAGATTGCAGACGAAAACAGTTCATACACAAATTCCTGCCCAAAGCAGCGGTCAATCAAAGATAAAATCGGCTTTGTTAAAACCCCCAGCAGACTTCCAAAGCCGCTTGAAAGCCAGTCCCCAAGGGAGAAGAATGTCAAATAAAATATGCCTGCCAAAATAAGTAAAAAGCATGGAAAAGCCAAAAATTTGTTCAAAAAAATTTTGTCAAGTTTGCTTTTGCCATAGACTTGTTTTGTTCTTTTACTGCATTTTAAAAGGATTTCGTCAATTTTGTCATATCTAACTTTTGCCGCTTCTTCTGGATTTTCTGGCAGTTTATAGCCCAGTTTCTTTGGAGTGTTTGTGGAAAGTAGCGCAGTTTTAAGTTCATCAAAACCCACTTTTTTCTGTGCATTTATCTGCACAACTGACACTCCCAAAATGTTTGAAAGTGCCTTGCAGTCAACCTTGAAAATCGGCTTTTTGTCAATTTCGTTGATTGCCACAACCACATCAAAGCCCTGTTCTAAAAGGCATAACGTAAGATACAAATTTCTTGCAAGATTGTTCTGGTCGCAAATGTTTATTATCTTTCTTTTGCCTTCGTTTATCTTTTTGACGGCAACTTCTTCTTCAAAAGAAAGTGGTGTCAATGAGTAAATTCCAGGTGTGTCCACAAGCATAAAATCTTCGCCAAATGCGGAAAAACTTTTCTGCACAGTGTCCACAGTCACACCGTGCCAGTTTCCAACGTGCTGATTTGAAGAAGTCAAACTGTTGAACAGTGTGGTCTTTCCAGAATTAGGATTTCCCACAAGCAAAACTTCACGCATCCTTCACCTGCACTTTTGAAAGCAAACTGCGTCTAACACTTAAAACATAGCCCCTTATCTCAATCAAGCACACTTTTTTTTGAAGCGAAGTTGCCACAATTTTCACTTCTTCGCCTGGCAAAAAGCCAAGTTCAAAAAAACGCAACAAAACCTTGTCGGCTTGTCCGTCAAATCCGCAAATTTTATATTTTCTGCCAACAAGGGCATCAGCAAGTGTTTTCACACAAAATTCTATGCAAAAAACTGCCGTCAATATGCCACAAACTAAAATTTTCAAAGAATTGTGTAAAATCACTTGTCCAAACACTAAATATTGTGTTAAAATAAGTTTGTAAAAAGGAGAATACTTATGAAATGTGTTTATTGTGGTTGTGAAGAAAGCAAAGTTTTGGACTCTCGCAGCACTGATGAGAGCAATTCCATTCGCCGCCGCCGTGAATGTTTGAATTGCGGAAAGCGTTTCACTACATATGAAACAGTGGAAACAGTGCCAATTCTAGTTGTTAAAAAAGACGGCAGCAGACAGCCTTTCAACATTGAAAAGATAAAAGTTGGCATGATTAAAGCGTGTGAAAAGCGCCCTGTTTCAATCGCACAGATTGACGAGATGGCGGAAGATATCGAAAAGCAAATTCAAAACTCGCTGAAACAAGAGATTTCGTCACAAGAAATTGGCGAAATGATTATGGCAAAACTGAAAAGTGTTGACGAAATTGCATATGTAAGATTTGCTTCTGTGTATCGTCAATTCAAAGATGTGACAAACTTTATTAAACTTATCACCGAAATGTAAAAAAATATTAAAATTTTAGGTGACGATTTGTCACCTATTTTTAAACGGAGAATTTTATGATTGATATAAACCTTATTCGCACAAACAAAGAACTTGTCAAAGAAAATATAAGAAAAAAATTTCAAGATGCAAAACTTCCACTTGTTGACGAAGTTGAAGAACTTGATAAAAAAATGCGCGCCCTTAAACAAGAAGGAGATGAACTTCGCGCAGCAAGAAACACTCTTTCAAGCAAAATTGGCTTTTTGATGAAAGAGAAAAAGATTGATGAAGCAAACGAAATAAAAGCACAAGTTGTCAAAAACAACGACAGAATTGCAGAAATTGAAAAAGAGGAAGAAGAACTTTCAGTTCAAATTCGCAAAATCATGCTGACAATTCCAAACATAATTGACAAAAGCGTGCCTATTGGCAAAAATGACACGGAAAATGTTGAAAACGAACGCTTTGGAGAACCTGTTGTGCCTGATTATGAAATTCCACATCATGCCGACATTTTGGACAGCATTTGTGGGCTTGACAAAGAAAGCGCCGGCAGGACAAGCGGCAACGGCTTTTATTATCTTATGGGAGATGCCGCACGCATTGAAAGTGCAATGATAAACTTTGCAAGGGACTACATGATTGACAAGGGCTTTATCTATTGCATCCCACCATTTATGATAAGAAGCGATGTTGTTGATGGAGTTATGAGTTTTGCCGAAATGAACGCCATGATGTATAAAATTGAAGGCGAAGATTTGTATCTTATCGGCACAAGTGAACATAGCATGATTGGAAGATTTAAAGACCAAATCATCAAGGAAAGTGACCTTCCAATTCGCATGACTTCTTACAGCCCATGTTTTAGAAAAGAAGTTGGCTCTCACGGAATTGAAGAACGCGGAGTTTATCGCGTGCATCAGTTTGAAAAACAAGAAATGATTGTTATATGCAAGCCTGAAGACAGCATGAAATTCTATGAACAAATGTGGAAATACACCGTTGAAATTTGCAGGGCTTTAAACATCCCATGCCGCACACTTGAATGTTGCAGTGGCGATTTGGCAGATTTGAAAGTGAAGTCTTGTGATGTTGAAGCATGGAGCCCAAGACAGAAAAAATATTTTGAAGTTGGCTCTTGCAGCACACTTGGCGATGCACAAGCAAGGCGTCTTGGCATACGTGCAAAGGGTGAAAAAGGCACATATTATCTTCACACTTTAAACAACACTGTGCTTGCATCTCCAAGAATTTTGATTGCATTTTTGGAAAACAATCTTCAAAAAGACGGCTCTATTTCCATCCCTAAGCCATTACAAAAATATCTTGGCGGAATGGAAAAAGTTTTGCCTAAAAAATAAAAATCACAAAAAAACAGCAAAATTTGCTGTTTTTTATTTATTTTCAAAAATTTTCTTTAAAAATTGTCCTGTGTAACTGTGTGGTTCTTTTGCAATCTCTTCTGGTGTTCCTGTGGCAACAACTGTGCCACCTTCATCACCGCCTTCTGGCCCAAGGTCGATAATATAATCGGCACATTTAATCACATCCAAATTATGCTCAATCACAACAACACTGTTGCCCTTGCCAATAAGCCTTTGCAAAATTGCAATCAATTTTTTCACATCAAACATATGAAGGCCTGTTGTAGGTTCGTCTAAAATATAAAGGGTTTTACCGGTATCTTTTCTAGAAAGTTCCGCAGCAAGTTTCACGCGTTGTGCTTCGCCCCCAGACAATGTCGTTGCAGGCTGACCAAGTTTAATATAAGAAAGTCCAACATCATAAAGCGCCTGAATTTTTGTTTTAATTGCTGGAATATTTTCAAAAAATTTAAGCGCTTCTTCAACAGTCATATCCAAAACATCACTGATTGTTTTGCCCTTATATTTCACTTCAAGTGTTTCACGATTATATCGTTTTCCGCGGCAAACTTCACAAGGCACTGTTATATCTGGCAAGAAATACATTTCAATTTCTTTCACACCAGCGCCTTCGCACGCTTCACATCTTCCGCCCTTAACATTAAATGAAAATCTTCCAGAGCCAAATCCACGCATTTTTGCATCATTTGTTGCGGCAAAAAGTTCTCTTATCGATGTGAAAACTCCTGTGTAAGTGGCTGGGTTAGAACGCGGTGTTCTGCCAATTGGGGCTTGGTCGATTGCGATAACTTTGTCCAAAACTTCTGCATTTTTAATCTCTTTAAACTTGCCAAGTTCCAACTTGCTTCCATTTAAAAGATTTGATAGATATGGATATAAAACGCCGTTGATAAGGCTGGATTTTCCGCCACCTGAAACACCGGTGATAAGTGTCAAAACACCAGTTGGAATGTCCACATCTATATTTTTAAGATTGTTCTGTTTAGCGCCTATAATATGCACAAAATCGGCTGGCTTTCTGCGAGTTTTTGGAATTTCAATCTTCTCTTCCCCACGCAAGAATTTGGCTGTCACAGAATTTTTGCTTTTCATAACCTGTTCAACTGTGCCTTGCGCAACAATTTCGCCGCCGTGTATGCCTGCATAAGGCCCAACATCCACAAGATAATCCGCCGCCCTTATGGTGTCTTCATCATGTTCAACCACAATAAGTGTGTTTCCAAGGTCTTTAAGTCGTTTTAGTGTGTTTAAAAGTTTTTCATTGTCGCGTTGATGAAGCCCAATTGACGGTTCATCCAAAATATATAAAACTCCCACAAGTCCGCTTCCTATTTGAGTGGCAAGCCTAATTCTCTGTGCTTCGCCCCCAGACAAACTCTCCGCCGAACGATTGAGAGTGAGATACCCAAGCCCAACATCCTGCAAAAAGTTGAGTCTTGCATTCACTTCTTTAAGAATAGGCTCTGCAATTTGCATCTTTGTTTTGGAAAGTTCCAAATTTTCAAACATAGGGATAAGTGTTTTTATACTGTTTTCGCAATAGTCCACAATATCTTTTTTGTTGATTTTCACCGCAAGCGCACTTTCATTTAGGCGTTTGCCGTGACATTCACAGCAAGTGAGTTCTCTCATAAAACGCCCTATTTCCCACTTTGTCCACTCGCTTGTTGCTTCCTTATATCTTCTTCTAAGGTTGTTGACAATTCCTTCAAAATTAACGGAAAGGGTATGCTTTCCAGAGCCGTTGTTGACAACAATATCCACTTTTTCATCACAGCCATAAAGCAAAATATTTTGCTTCTCTTTGGACAATTTTTTAACTGGTGTTGTCATGCTTATATTATATTTTTTGCACACACCTTCAAGATATGCCTTTGCCGTGGTGCCTTCTTCCATTCGCCAACCGGTTATGTTAAAACAGCCTTCATTGATTGAAAGGTCGCCATTTTTAAGCACAAGTCCTTCGTCAATGTCCATGGTGTAGCCCAGCCCCAAACAGTTTGGACAAGCCCCATATGGTGCGTTGAAAGAAAATAGACGCGGAGAGATTTCTTCAAGTGTCCATCCACATTCAGGACACGCATAGTTGGTGGAGAAAAGTTCGTTTTCTCCGTCATGTTCAACTGTCACAAGCCC
>CANRCQ010000003.1 GCA_947629145.1 uncultured Clostridia bacterium | reverse complement strand
AAAAAAGATAGAGTTTTCTCTATCTTTTTGTTACATAATTTGTCTTTCTTTCATATCCTTATACTGTATGGACTTTAAGGAGGTTTTAAAATGTCTTTTTATATTAACAACACCAATCAAAACAAGCCAGGACCAATCTGTGGCAATGCGATGAATGGAATTTGTGAAAAAGTCTTGATTGAAACAACCAAAGTCTTTGATGCTTGCGTTTGTTCCACAACGGAAACAGGAATAATTTTGCCAGTAACAGACTTTTTCCCAGCCGACCCTGTTTTGCCATTGACATTCCTTAATGCAGAAAACACAGCCGGCGAAAACGTAACAATCAGCGACCTTGTTGTTGACAGACTTGACACCTGTCCAAACTATGCAAATGTTTCATTCACACTCACAGTTCCAGTGACGGTTACATACCGTGACGCAAACGGCACTCTTGGAAGCGCACTTACAAGTTTGACAGTCAATAAATCTGTGTTGATGTTTGTTCCACAGCCAGCAATTTCGCCTGTTGACATCACTGCCGTTGGAATTTTTTCAAGCAGAATAGGAACATTCACAGCGCCAAATGTGTTTACAGTGACAGGCTGCATTGAAGTTATTGTGAAGGTTGTAAGTGTGGTTGATATTCTTGTGCCGTCATATGGCTATCCAACCTTGCCACCTTGCCGCCAAGCGCCACAACAAAATGCTTGCCCAGGGCTTAGTGATTTGCCAATATATCCAACGGCGACTGCAATAAATTCAAACACACCACAAATTTAAAAAATTCCGCTTAAAAAAGCGGATTTTTTATTCTAAAAGTATTTTGCAATAAGTCAGTTTTATAAGCGAAGAAAAATTTGCAGAATTTACAGTTGTTAAATTTTTTAAACAATTTTCTATTTTTTCAAGTTTTGTGGAAATTTCTTTTAAATTGCCACACAGTGTTTGAAAGTTGCTTTTTATTGCAACAAAATTTGAATAGATTGTGTTGCAGTTTAATTTTGCCGTTGTTTCATTTACAAGGTTGGTGTCAAGGCTGACGGCAACATCATAAAGTTGTTTAAAAATTTCAAAAGGGGTTTTCAAAACTTCGGCGATGACGTTTTTTTGTTGAAAGTTCCCTTCAACTTTTTGCGGAGAGATTTCAATCGTCAAAATTTCACAAGATATGTTTGTTTCTTCAAGTTTTTTCTTAACTTTTTCCGCATCAGTTTTGTTTTCATAAAGGCTGGCAAGAAGATGAAAGTTTTCGTCCTTTTTGTAAATATATCCAGCGCCATTTTGATTTTGAAGGGAACTTACTTGGGATTGGACAACATTTTCATCTGGGCTTTTTGCCATGGAAATTGCATAGACATATTGACTTTCAATTCCAACAGTTGTTGAAAGAATATTTATCATTGCAGTGGAAATTAGCGAGCCACATGAAACACAACATAAAACTGCCAAAACAACAAAAATAGATGTAAAAAATGAGAATTTCTTCATAAAAATAATATATTTTCATGTTTTTTTACATATTACACAAATATTTTCTTAATTTTATTTTTGTTTTTATTTGGTTTTTGATATAATCTTAATATGAAACTTTTTAGACTTAGAAAACCAAAAATAGGATTGGCTTTTGGGGGCGGCGGTGCACGTGGCCTTTCTCATATCGGCGTGATTAAAGCATTTGAAGAATTTGGGCTTAAGTTTGACTATATTGCTGGCACAAGTGTTGGCAGCATTATGGGGTGTGCCTATGCTGATGGCATGAGTTGGAAAGAGATATATGAGATTGCAAAAAAACTTAAAGTAAAAGATATTCGCACAAGCAAACTTTTTTTCATGCCTTCAAAAACGGATGGACTGGAAGGATTGATTAGAGATTGCTTTGGGGACATGAATATCGAAGATTTAAAAACTCCGTTTTCGGCGGTGGCTGTAGATATAAAATCAACAAAAGAAGTTTGCATAAGCCACGGAAATCTTGCAAAGGCGGTTGCTGGAAGTTGCTGTGTTCCTGGAATTTTTCAACCTGTGGAATTTGGCGACAGGCTTTTATGTGACGGCGGACTTCAAAACACTATTCCTGCAAACATTCCGCGCTATTTTGGCTGTGATTATGTTGTGGCAGTTGATTGCAACAGCACGCGTGATTATGGCACTGACAGCAGCAAGGTTTTGGATGTGTTGGGCTGCTCAATAAGGATTTTAATGAAAAGTAATGCTGTAAAGGGTTATCTTTGTGCAGATGCAATGATTGCAACTGACAACAAACGATTTAAGTCCACTTCTTTTGACGGCATGGATGAAATGGTGGAACAGGGCTATAAAAATGCCATTGACATGATGCCAAAAATTATGCAAATTTTTCAGGGTCGCAAAAACAAAATGAAATTAAAAGATTTTGATGATGGCGATATAGAATTTATTTAATGGGAAAGTTGATTTGGAAAATTAAAAACATAACGTTTGGACACGTCTACAGAGCATTATTTGTAATTTTAACAATGCTTTTATTGTTTCTTGTTTATAATAATCTTCTTGAAATAAATTACTTTTTAAACGGATTTAACAAACTTTTTCGCAGTGATTTTGAAGTTTATTGTTTGGATGTGGGGCAGGCATCCGCGAATTTGATTATTTTCCCAAACAATAAATCCATGATTATTGACACTGGCGGACAGAGCACGGCGGAAAATTTTGTTGAAAATGTGGAATACATATTGCATAAAAACAAAATAAACAAAATTGACTATCTTATTTTGACACACGCGGATGAAGACCATGTTGGCGGTGCGGTGAAACTTTTGGAAACCTTCCAAGTGGACAATATAATTCGCCCTAAGAATGTAAGCAGATATGAAGAAAATCCAAATTCTTATCTTGTTGTGGAAACGATTGTTTACACTAATGTTGTGAATGCGATTTTAAATGAGCCACATTGCGATGTCACTTTCACACAAAACGAAACTTTTGATTTTGGGGCGACTGTGACAATTTTTGCGCCGGAGAAGGATTATTATTCACTCACAAATGCTTACAGTCCATTTATTGAAGTGAAATACAATGAAAAATCCGTTTTATTTTGTGGAGATGCAACATCTACAAGGGAAAAGGAGTTTTTAAATCAACTTAAAGCAAAGAATTTAGATTTGGATGTGGATGTGCTTGTTGTTGGGCATCACGGCTCTAACTCTTCATCCTGTGAAGAATTTTTAAATGAAATTAGCGCTGAAACGGCAATTATAAGCGCGCAAGATAAATATCATCCGCATAGAGATGTGATTGAAAGGCTTAAACAAAGCGGAGTGACAGACATATATGTTACAAAAGATGTTGGCATGGTGGGATTTAGTTTTTCAAGCGGAATACTTTTTAAAACACACAGTTTTGTCTTGGATTTTCCGTTTCTTGTGGTGTTTGCTTTTTGCTGCACTTTCTTTATAATAACTTCCACAATGTTTGACAAACCTTTCAAAAAACGAATATATTTATTCAAGAAGAGATAAATAGTTGAAAAAAAGTTTGTAATAATTTTTGTTTGTGTTAAAATATTCATATGGATAAGTTCAATAAAATTGTTGTTGTGTCACTTTGCGACACCTATACAAAGAATTTGGGAACCCTTCTATCTCAAAATTTAGATATGCTGTTTTGCGACACTAAGGACTTGATTGAATATGAACTTATTGACAAAAAGGCTTTGGAAGAAAACTGTTCTAAGGAATATCTTAAAGCAAGCGAAAAGAAGGTGTTGATGCATTTGGCTTCTTTTGTCAATGTGGTTGTTGCAATAAATTTTGACTATCTTTGGCACAACATAAAACTGCTTAAAAAGGGAAGCCTGATTGTGTTTTTAAATCTTCCAAAAAACTACATCAAGGAAAACGGAAATGTTGTTGACGTGATTGGCTATGAAGAAAGGTCTAAAACTCTTGAAAAAATCGCAACGGCAACTGTCAAAATTAAAAAAACAGACATAAATTTTGTCTGTGAAAAAGTTTTAAACACTCTAGGGGGAATTTTATGAATATTGTAAACAAGGCGATAAACTATTGCAAGGCAATCACTGCCGAAACAATTTCCAACGCAAAATCTGGGCATTTGGGTGTGTCACTTGGGGCATCTTCAATTTTATTTGCGCTTTTTAAAGACCATTATAATTTTGATGTTTCGGACACCGACTTTTTAAATCGTGACAGGCTTGTTTTAAGTGCAGGTCATGCAAGTGCGCTTTATTACACACTTTTGTCTATGTTTGGATTTGATGTTTCCTTGCAGGATTTGAAGGAGTTTAGAAAACTTGGCTCAAAAACCCCAGGGCATCCAGAATATCGCACAACCGAAGGGGTGGAAGTTTCAACTGGCCCACTTGGGCAAGGCATAGCAAACGCAGTTGGAATGGCAATCGCGGAAACTGTGATGGAAGAAAGATTTAACACTGTGGGATTTGATATTATAAATCACCACACATATTGTTTCTGTGGGGATGGCTGTTTGATGGAAGGGGTTGCCCAAGAAGCAATCAGTTTGGCTGGAACACTTAAACTCAACAAACTTATTCTTTTATATGACTGCAACGAAGTGACGATTGACGGCTCACTTGAACTTGCAAATAGAGAAAATGTTGCAAAAAAATTCTCCGCAATGGGGTGGAATGTCATCAATGTGCCACAGGGCAACAGTTATTATTTCTGTTCACAGGCTATTGGCAGGGCAAAGAAAAGTTCAAAGCCAACAGTCATCATCTTCAACACAACAATTGGAATTGGCACACAAAAAGAAGGGACTTCCGCAGTGCATTCGGCTGTGCTTTCTGCGACAGAACTTGCTGCATTTAAAGAAAATTTACACGTGAAAGAAAGTTTTTATATTCCAAGTGATGTGCGAGAACTTTGCATGGCAAGTGCAAGACGCGGCAAACTCAATCACGAAAAATGGAATCAAAATCTTGCAATGTATTCAAGCACTCATCCAGAACTTTACAAGTCTTTTATGGCATTTTTTGACAGAAAAAAGATAAATTTTGAAAGAATTTTGAAAAATATTTCCAAATTTGACGGTCAAAGCACAAGGAAAATCAATCAGCACGCACTCAGTGAACTTGCATATCAGTGTCCACAACTTTTGGGTGGAACGGCAGATGTTGGGCCATCTACTTTCTCTGTGATTGACAATGCAGGCAATTTCTCCGCAGGTTACAGACGCGGAAAGAACATTCATTTTGGGGTGCGTGAACACGCGATGACGGCAATTTGCACAGGGATTGCATTGTATGAAGATTTTATTGCGTTTGATTCAACATTTCTTGCGTTTTCAAACTATGCACTGCCAGCAATCAAAATGCGCTGCATGATGAAAGTTCCGGCAATGTCTTTCTACACACACGACTCTATCTTTGTTGGGCAAGATGGGCCAACTCATCAGCCTATCGAACAACTTGCACAACTTCGCTGTATCATAGGCAACACCGTTTATCGCCCTTGTGATTACAAGGAATTGGTTGCAGGTTACAGTGTTTGTGTGAAGGACTATAAGCCAGTTTGTTTTGCACTTTCCAGACAGGATTTGCCGTCAGTTGAAGGCACTTCTTTTGAAGGGGCTTTGCTTGGCGGCTATGTTGTGGAAAATACCACTTCAAAGCCAGAAGTTGTGATTGTTGCAAGTGGAGCGGAAGTTTCGCTTGCAGTGAAAGTGGCAAAGGAACTTAGAAAAAAATATCAAGTGAATGTTGTTTCAATGCCATCAATTGAGATGTTTGAACAGCAGTCCGCCGCTTATAAAAACAAGGTTATAAGCCGTGATGCACACCTTGTGCTTGCAATAGAAGCAAGCAACGATTGCAAGTGGCTTAAGGTTCTTGGCGAAAAGGGTGCATTCTTTGGAGTGGAAGATTATCAAAAAAGTGGCACTGGGGAAGAAGTGTATGAAAGTGCTGGATTTGTTTGCAAAAATATTGTTAAATTTGCAGAAAGCAAACTAAAAAGTCAAAAATAGCCAAATTTTGACAGGATTAAACAAACCAAAATTTTGTTTCATAAAACAAACCTTTCTATAATAAATTTATAGCGAGGTGTTTATGAAAAAAAGCATTGTTTTAAATGACATTCAACCTTCAAACAAAAAGGCTGTTTTGTCACTTGAAGAAGACGGAATTGGAATTAAAGGCACTTTAAGACTTTACAATTTTGCTGAAAATTTGCCAGGCATATCTTCGCTTGGATTTTATGTTGACAAAAAAGTTTATAAGGCAGGGCTGACTTTGAAAAGCCCAATGCTTTATGAATTTTTTATTTCCCTTGAAAAAATTCCAACTAAATTTACGTGTGCAGTTGTCAATTTTCAAAATGCCCAAAGCAAGCCAATTTTATATGGTTCAAGCCAAGGCAGTTGTGACGATTTGTATGCCAGCATAATTGGGGAAATCTCAAAGGACAACTCTCTTGCAAACACACAAAATGTTTTGGACAAATACAATGTTGATTTTGACGATGAAGAAAAGGCTCAGGTTGAAAAGGAAATCGACAATGCTCTTTTTGGTGGAAATTGTGAAAATTGCATTTACAAGGCCTATTTTTATGAAAATAATGATAAAAAAACGCAAATTTCTGCAAATTTAACTGAGCTAGATAAAAAAGAAGAGAAAAAAGAGATTGAAGAAGTGGATGTGTTTTTTGATAAATTAAAGCCGCAAATTGACAAACTTTTTGAAAACAATCCTGTTGAAGAAAATCTTCAGGCGCTTATTCCATCTTCAAAATTTGTCAAGGTTGACTTTGAAGATGATGGCGATTTTTATGTGTTTGGACTTTTATATGATGAAGAAGGGAATGTGAAATTTGTCTGCTATGGTGTGCCTGCGGTGTTTGAAGAAGAACCACCAAAAGAACTTTCGGGTTATCCTGTATGGCTTCCACTTGACGAAGAAAAACGAGATGGATTTGGTTATTGGCTGACTTATCAAGATGCGTCAACCGGTGAGCCTGTCAAGGCAATTTTACAATAGCGAGGTTTTATGAAAATTGTTGCATGGATTGTGCTTGCTGGGTTGATTTTAATTTTGCTTGGATTTTGTTTTTATTTGCTTTTTGGCAAATTTCTTTTTAATTTTGTTTTTAAAAGAAAAAACACTTTGAAACAGTTTAAGAAAAAGGATTTTGCAAAAAAGGTTGAAGAATATAAAATTGATGCTTGCTGGTGGGACAAGCAGCATTTAGAAGATGTGACTACTGAAAATAATGATTTGAAATTGCACGGAGTTTACATTGACAACAACTCAAACAAAACTGTGATTTTGGCTCATGGATTTGGCTGGGATTATGCTCAAATGCAGCCCTATGCGAAGATGTTCTATCAGCGAAATTTCAATGTGCTTGCTGTGGATTTGCGCGCCCATGGGCAAAGCGAAGGCAAATGTGTGGGGTTTGGCTTATTGGACAGGGGAGATATTCTTAAATGGGTGGAGTTTGTTTCTTCGCGCGTGAAGGATGGCAAAATTGTGCTGTTTGGAGTGTCTATGGGCGCAGCTTCAGTGTGTATGACGGCAAGTGAAAAAATGGAAAATGTTGTTGCAATAATTTCTGATTGTGCCTATGACAACGCAGACAGACAGATTGAATATATTATGAAAAAACACAAAATTCCATTTAGAAAACTTATTAAAAAGCACTTATATTCCTTCACAAAACACGTCTATAATTTTGATGTTTTGCAAGCGGATGTCGCTTTGCAAGTTAAAAATTCCACGGTTCCAATTTTGTTCATTCACTCCGTGCAAGATGATTATGTTCCAATAGAAAATTTAAACAATCTTTATGGGGCGACACCGCAAAATCTTCGCGATAAGTTTGTTGTGCAGGAAGGTGGCCACGCACTTTCCTATGCAAATGCTGGGGTTTTGTATGAAAAAAAGGTGTTCGACTTTTTAAAACAGCGAACACCTATCTTTTAAACTAACCCATATATTCTTTCTATGTAATAATTTGCGTCATCATTCTTTCTGCCACCAGTTGGGACAGCATTGAGTTTTTTAAATTCAATATCGCGGAAATCTTCCATATAGAAGTATCTTGAACCATCCGTTCTTTTAATAAGGCAAAATGCCATTCCATTAAGAACATCAAGTGGGTGTTTCATAGCTACTGTGGAATAATATTGATATTTGTCATCGTCAATATCTGTGTCAAAAACCCTAACATGCCTTGTTCCCATTGCTGTAAAATAGACCTTCAATTTTTTGTAAATGGAAAAATCGGGCGACACACTGGAAAGGTCCGCAAGTCCACCAACAAGCCCATCTGGATAACCCCAGTTGAGTTTTTCATTATCACTTCTTTTGTCATAAATCGGAATCCAATTTTCAGCCACACTTCCGCCTTCGCCACCACCGCCACCGCCAGAGCTTTCAATTTTGGCTTCAAGGGCAGGAATGATGACATCTGTTATGTTTGTGACAGTGTTCTTCACATTTTCGCAGTTTTGCGAGCATTCCTGCATTTGGGTTGTCAGAGAAGAAACATCATCCTGAACTGACGAAATATTGTTGTTGATTTCTGTCATTTGACTGTTTATATCGGAAAAATTGTTTTGAAAAATGCTGTATTGTTCGTTGAAAAAATCTATGCTTTTGTTAATTTCAAGAACCTGCGTGTTGACATTTTCAAAGGATTTTTCCATCTCCAAGACCTTTTCTTTTGTGGATTCAGTGTCGCTTGTGACGGACTGCAAATTGGTTTGCATCAATGAAATATTTTCGCCTATTTCTTGAATGCTGCTCTCACAGTTTTGAACACTTGTTCCAAGGGCATCGACCTTTGTTGTCACTTCACCAATTTGCTGTGAAAGGGAAGCAAAATCCCTAAGTTCAGGGACTATTTTTGTCAGTTCTTCCATTTTAGGAAGCGCATCTTTCATGATAAAAAAGAACTGTTTTTTCAGTTCTTCAATTTCAGTTTCATAATTATCTGCCATAAAAAACTCCTTTTTTTGCTAAAATCATAAAATATAACAAGGAGTTTTATCAACATTTTATGTCATTTTTTTGCTTTTAACTTCACTTTTTTGCGCTTTATAAACACCCATGCAAGCGCAATCCCTACAAGCGCCAAAATGATAGTAACGGCAATTATTATAAGTGGATTTATGCCGTTTGGGGCAACTGCGGATGTGAGAATATAGCCATATTCAACCTTGCCTTCGTGCATAAATGCAATCGCGGAATATTTGCTTTTTTGATTGAAGCCCTCGTATAAAAATATCTCTTGATTTTTTTTGAGAGTTATTTCACTTTCAACAAATTCATCTTCTTGTTTAAAATACACAACCGCTTCGGCATTTGTTTTTGCGTTGTAGCTTGGAATGGAAAGTATCGTTTCACTGTCTTGTGTGACAAACTCCGCCAAGATGTAATAATACTGCGTGCCGTCACTTTCAACAGGGGACATAAGGCGATAGAAAACAAAACTTTCGCCATATTCCTTTGGAGCGCCTTCTTCAAGTTGAAGGGAAACCTTGTCTTTGTTTGAAAAGGCTTTGATTTTTGAAGAAGTTATATCCGCTTCCACATATGCATATGCCGAATTGGCAGTTATTACAAAGGTTGGAAAAACTGTTTCTGCCACGGCAACATTCGTTGGCAAAAACATGAAACAAACAAGAAAAATAAGCAAAATACACAACTTTTTCATGTAAAAAGTGTATCAAATTTCAACTTTTCCTGTCAAGTGATTTAGGGGACAGTAAAAAAACACTAGCATTGCTAGTGTTAATTAGTATCATGGGACTTGTTAAGCGAATTTTTAACAAAACAAAAAAAGCATATCGTTTGATATGCTTTTCTATGTTTTTATTCAAGCGGTGAATTTGGATTATAAGTGTTGTAAACTTTGATATATTCTGCTGTAAAGTCATATTCTTGAGCAAATTCTTGGGCATCGGCAAGTCCTGTGCTCATCTCTTTTACTGAATTTTTAAACTCTGCAAAGTTGCTGTCCTCTTGATTTGCAATGCTCAAGGTTTCATTTTCGTATTTATATGCAGAACAAAAATCTTCTTCAGACTGAATAGTCACATATTGATACAATACAAAAGAATTTACCTTGTTGTTTTCAAAATCGTAATCGATTTGTATCCATTCATAATCTGTGCTTTGTGCTTCTTCAACAAAGAAATACATTTCCGCTGTGATAAGGTTGTCAACAATGCTAAATTTATTGTAGCTTAAAACTGTTTGGCTTAAATTGCCTTGACTTACAACTGCCTCTCCTTTAATAGGCAATGTTGTATATTTGAATTTTGATGATGCCGCGATTTCTTTAATATAATCAAGTTGAATAACATTCACTTGAACATCTTGTCCGAGTGGCAAAAATTCCACATCCATCGCACTTGTCGTTAAAGAATTTTCTTCTACATCGGTGTTTTCAGCATTGTGATTTTCGATAATGGCTATTGCATCACCTAATGCCTTGGCAATGTTTTTCCCATTGGTGTCCGTGGTTCCGCAACATGCCATGCAAAGAATTGGGCAAAGCGCAATCATGAATGTCAAAGCTAAACTAATAGCAAATTTTTTAAAATTTTTCATACATATCTCCTTTTACATTTTTATTATAATGCGGGGGGGGTACTTGTCAAGCAAATTTTCAACAAAAACAAAAATAGCATATAAAAGTGATATGCTTTTTTATGCTGTTTTTTGTTTTTGTGAGTTTATATATTTTTTCTTGATGGCATTGAGCTTTGCAACGCGCGCCCTATGTCGTTTTTCAATCTCACTTTTTGTTTCGTTGTAATATTTAGCAATTTTTGTTGGAGTTTCTTTATTTTTGAACATTTCCTGACATTCTCTGTTAAGTTCAAGAAGTTCTTGATTGCTTTTTAAAAGAATTGTTTTGCGTTTATAATACTTTTTAATGCTTTCTGGGGTTGAGCCATTTTCCCAAAGAAGTGACATATAAAGCGCACGTTCTTCAGGGGTGGCTTGAGCAAGAACTTTATACTTTGTTTTATTGCTCATTTGATAGCCAATTTTGTTTTTGACGCAAATACTGTCGGTGAGTTTTCTTTTTTCTTCAACAATATCCAATTCAATCAAGATTAGGGCGATGTCTTTTATAATGTTGCCTGAAACCACAAGAACGACAAGAAGAAATGGAAGAAGAGAACAGCAAACCAAAAGTTTTGGATTGCTTGTTATGACATCCAATGCCCCTGCAATCATGTTTGAAAAGCCGTTTGTTACATGGATTCCAATAACAAGCGATTCGCTTATTGTCCAAGAGTCTTCAACGGAGTTTGATGTTCCTTTTGTTTTAAACCATCTCTCTCCAGACTCACTTTCATAGATGGCAACAATTTGGTGGAAAACGATTTTATTTCCTGATTTTGCAGCGGTGGTTATCTTTTGTGATTGAACACCAAAAAGAGTTGAGAATGGAGTTTTAAACTTTGTTTTTTGAGTTGTTTCAACTTCTTTTGCGGTTGAAAGATTAAATCTTGACATATCATTGTAAGAAACATAGAATGCAATATTATCGCCAACATTAAGTGTTTTTGCATCGACAGAGTGGGTGACAATGATTTCACCAATTTCAAAGCCACTTGCTTGCATACTTCCACTTATAATCTTCATGAAACTTGTTCCCAAATAGATAGGAGATGTTTTGTTTATCTTTGAAACACTGACACTAATTGCAAAAGTTGTTGCAATAAGGGCAACAAAAATTAACAAAATGTTTGTTGACCAAATCAACAGGCTTTGCCACCATTTTTTAGGTTTTAAAAGATTTTCGTTGACATTTCTTTGTTTGGAGTATTTCTTTTCAAGTTTTTTTGCCTTTGATTTTAGTTTTTTTTCACTATTTAGTTTTTCAATAGATGACACACTTTGCATTTACACCTCTATCATAGATGCCGTGAACGTAAGTTCTCCGGCAATCTTTCCGCTGCTAAGTTCTTTATCTTTTATTTTAAATATTATTTCTATTGTTTGTGTTTGCCCAAGAAGGATTTCTCCGTTAATTACTGACTCGATGGGAAATGTTTGTTCGTTTTCGTCAATTATATAGGTTATTATAAAGCCTTCATTTTCAAGGATGTTAAGGCTTAAACGCCAATTTACTTTCTCTGTTTTATCATTTTTTATCTCTATAAAATATTTGAGATATTCTTCTCCGGTGAGATTGACATCCAAATCTTTTGTGAAGTCGGTTGAACCATTTGTTAAATCAAGTTTAAATGTTTCCGCTCCGTTTACATGAGTTTCGTCTGTTTGATTGACAATTATTGGGTCAATCGTAACTGAAATATAATTGATTGGGGCGGAGTCTTTCCCAAGAAGCACACCTAAACTTACACCGGTTGCAACTGGAATGGAGAATAAAAAGAAGATGAGAATAAAAAGAATTTTTCTTTTTTTCTTCTTTTTCTTTTCTTCCATCACTGGGTCAGGGGAGTGTGTTGGCAATTCATTTATATTTTGAGTGTTGTTTCCCATGAGTTCTCCTTAAAATAAAAATGTTCGGTTAACAAAAATTTAACCGGACATTTTGTAAATATGACTTTCAAAATCCGCCATCAAATTTTTGAAAGTTGTTTTGAGTTTAACCAGCTATTGCTTGTGCTTCAAGAGTCCAAGCAAGAGAAACTTGTAAATTAACACTCTTTGTTCCGCCGTCAGTAAGGGCAAACTTAATTTTAATTACTTTTTCTTCTCCTGGAGCAATTACAGGGATTGAAGCAAGGCTTGCATCATTGAAATCATCTGTGCCATCTAATTCGTAGGTTATTTCAAGCCCTTCAACACCCCCCCCAATTGTGTCTTTATCGGCTGTGATGAGAAGGTTTGTTCTTCCATCATCACCGGATGTCCAATCATTTTTGAAGGTGTATGTTACAACAACATAGTTGTTTGTTGTCCAGTCAAGAGCGATTGGGTCTTTAACTGTAAGGGTCCCGGTTGCTGTTGTTTGGTCTGGCAAGAATTGTATTGGGTCTTCAGAGTCTTCATCGTGAGTGAAGTTTATTTCTTCTCCTTCTTCACCAAGTTTGTATGTTGCTGAAACGGTTGCTTTAACGTTGTGAGCGGTGTATGTAATGTTGAATGTTGAATTTACTGTGCCGTTCAAAGCGGCGAGTGTTACTCCAACTGCAGCAATAGCAACTACAAAAACGATTGCCAATGATGCTAATGAAATAACAAGTTTTTTCTTTGTATTCATAATTTTTCTCCTTTTTATTTATATTGATGGTGATTTTTAAACCATTTTTATAATATCACATATTTTGGAAAATTCAAAACGATTTTAATATATTTAATCAAATTTTATTTAATAAAAATTTACATATTTAATATATATAATAAACGTTTAAGTGTTGTAAATCGTGAATCCAGCATAATCGCCATCTCCAGCCGATTTTGTGTAATTGCTTTCAAGGAATGGGTTTAGGCCTTGATTTGCGATGACAGTGTCTTTGACTATGATTCTTGTTGCATATTCAATCAAAAGCCCTGCCGAAAGTGTGTCTGTAAGTTGATTGTATATAGTTTCGCTTCCAATGATGACTGTTGCAAGTTCGTAAAGATATTCAAATGCATGACTTCCAATTGTTTGAACTTTTGCACCTATATAGACGTGGTCTATGGTTGCGGCGCCACGGTCACTGTTGCAGAAAAGATAGGATGGAATGTTTACAACATCGTCAGAGAAGATAACGGCGACAATTCCAACATGGTCTTGTCCAGCTCGATAAAAGACATTAGAATCGCCTGTTAATTTAACATCCAAACTTTCAATCTTGTAGTTTATGTTTGCAAGATTGTTGCAGTGGCCGAACGCATAATCTCCCAACTCTTTAATTCCTGTTCCAAGGGTTAGGTCGGTAAGGGATGTGCAATATTCAAATGCGTGTTTTCCAATTCTTTTAACAGTGTCTGGAATTACGAGAGTTTTTAAGTTCATCACAAGGGCTTCCTGAGAAGATGGGAAGAAAAGATAATCTGGAATTTCTGTTACGGAAGGCCCAATATTTATTGTCAAGCCGTTTTCAACATCCCTTCCGGCAGAGTTGAAAATATGCATATTATCTGTATGTTGCTGAGTGAAGGCGATTGCGTTGTAATTTATTGTTTCAAGATTATATAAAAATGGAAAGGCGTATTCTCCAATTAATTCAATGTTTTCTGGAATAGTTATTGTTTTAATGTTTGGCGCGCCGTTGGTGTGACAATGGAAAAGATAAGAAGGAATCCTTTTTACGTTTGTTCCAAATTCAACTTCCACTCCGTTTGGATTGTTCATGCCGGTGTCGTAGAAGATGTTTGGAGAATCTTCCGTGTATTGTGAAAGGTCAAAGTCTGGGGTTTCAGTTGCGTTGTAGATAATCTTTGAAAGATTACTGAAATGGCTAAATGCACGAGAGCCAATAAAAGTTACATTTTTCCCAATAATGAGTGTGGTGACATTCATGGATGTGCCTGAAGAAGTTTCAAAAAGATAGGCTGGGATTCTTTCAACAGAGTCTTCGATTGTAAGAGTCAATCCATCTGTGTTTTTGCCACAACTATCAAACGGCCTTAAACTGCTTGTTAGGTCGTTGCAATTTGTCGCTTTATAGACAACTTCTTTTAACCCATAGCAGTTTCTAAAAGCATATTGCCCAAATTCCTTTATATCTGTGCCAAATGTAATCTTGGTGAAATGATTGTATTTTTCTTGATCGGAACTTCCGTGAAGAAGGTGGGCTGGGATTCTTGTCACTTGGTCGCCAACAACAACTTCACAGCCGTTTGGGGATTGAATTGCTGTTTGATAGAAAATGTCATCTTCGTCTTCCATATCGTTGCAGTTTATCGCGTTAAAGTAAAGATGTTCAAGGCCAAATGTATATTTAAATGCACTTGCGCCAATGTCTTTTACTCCTTCTGGAATGATTAAAGTTTTGATGCGAATATAATCGGTTGTGCTTGAACTTCCGTGGAAGATGTGGGCAGGGATGTTTTCAACATTTTGCCCAATGTTGACTTCCAATTCGTCTGATAAAATTGCAGCCCCATAGAAAATATCCGAATTGGATGATAAATCTGCCGCCCTTGTTGCGTTGAAGTTTAAAGTTTTTAGTGAGAAACTGTTGTAAAATGCATGGTCACCAATTGATTCGACATTTTCGCCAATGGTGATTGATGTGAGATATGTATGAGAGCCTTATGTGGAAGATGAGCGAAACAGTCCTGCTGGAATATGGGTGACTGTGTCGGTGAAAACAACATCAAGGTCATGTTCCTCTGAACCACACATATAAAATGGGCGACATTCATCATCCATATCTTCAACATTCACTGCTTTATAGGTTATCGTTTTTAAGGCATGACAATCCCTGAAAACATGGCTTTGGAAAGTTTTTAATGTTGTTGGAATGGTTACACTTTCAAGAATAGTGCAGTCTTGAAATGCGTTTTTTCCTAGCTCTTCCAAACCTTCGTTAAACTCTAGGTCAACAAGTTCTCTGCAGTGATAAAAACTGTATGCACCAATTTTTTTAAGATTTGCTCCAAAGACAACATTTTTCATATTGTGCCTTGCAGGGTAAAAGATGCTGTCTTCCCAACTTGAACAATCGGCAATGGATGTCACTTTCTTTCCGTTCACTTCGGCAGGAATGATGTATTGTTCAAGTGTATCATCCGTTAAATCAACTATTTCATATGTTTCATCACTTTTAAGAATATACACAAATGGTGCTTCACTGTAAAGTTCGTAAATTATGTTGAATTGAGAGTTTGCTTCGCCCCAAAGCATACTATAAACACATACAACTGAACAAGTTGCAATTGAAACCATAAAAATTAAGAATATTAAAATGATTTTTAAACTTTTTATTGCATGGTGGCTTACAAATCCTTATCATCAAATCTCCTTAAAAAACACAATAATATGCTTATTATATTAATATACTTAAATTATATAAATGTCAAGCAAAATCGCACCAAAACCAAGTTTTATGCATAATTTCGCGAAAAATGTGTTATTGACAAGCGGGGGTTGAAATGTTATACTAAAATCAGTTAAAGGAGCATAGTTTAAATGAAATTCCAAACAAATGGTTTAGAAGAATTTGAAAAAGTTATGAATTATTTGGATTCTGCCAGCGAAGAAGATTTGAAATTGCTCAACAAACTTTTTGAACTTTACAGTTCGCCAAAAGAAGAGCAATTTTCAATTGTTCACAGATTGGTGGTTGCACTGTTTGAAAATCCAAAACTTTTAAAATTTATTCCGCAAGTAAACGGCCTTGAATTGAGAATTAAAGTTCATGGACAAGTATGCAAAATGGAAGATGTTGGCGGCGTCATTCTTTCACATTTAAACAAACAAGAACCAAACCCTGTGTCAACTTATTTGGCAAAACTTCCAAAGGGGTATATGGGAGATATTGCTGACAAATATACAAGCGAAGAAACTTTGAAAAAAAGAAAAGAAATGCAAACAATTCAAACAAAAATTAACTCAAAATTAAATCCACTTTGTAAATAAAAAAGCATATCATTTGATATGCTTTTTATGAATTGTAATCATATGGGATTTTGTTTTTCTTTTCCCCAAGTAAGTTTAAAATATAGCCGTCTTCCACTTTGCACCACCATTTTGGATTTTTCTTTGGGAGACTTTCAAGTATTATGTTGTCATCCGCAAAACCCTTTTCAACAACTTCCAAATCTTCAATCTTAATTGTGCAAAAGTTGTCTTCTTTCATTGTCTTCATGTTTTCATCTGTCCAAACGAAATTTTTGTCATAAAATCTAGGGTCAATAAAAACAACATGAAAAGAGTTATCTCTTATTTCGCCACAGATTATTGTGCCAATCATTCCTTTATATACATCATATTTTTTGTATTCATCCCTGTCTTTTAAAACTTTTACTTTATCATAAACTTGCATTATTGCCAATTTCCTTTTATAAAAATATTTTAACATATTCCCTTTAATTTTGCAAATTTAATTTTTTATGTCATTTTTTGTTATTTTCAAGATAATTTTTTAATAAATTATTAAAGGAGAAAATATGTTTTTAACAATAAAAAAAAGTGAATTTTACTCGTTTTATGCGCACTGTTGGACATGGTGGGCTGGATGTCAAGTTAGGGCAGTGGAAAGAAAAGAAAAAAGCATATCAATTTGATATGCTTTTTCTTGTTAAATTTTTTATTTCGTAATGCTTGGGGTTGTGTTTTTTGCTTTTTCCAAGGATAAACAGCGAATATCCACTTTTTCATTAAGTCCTAAATATTCTCTCATCTCTTGCAATTTTTGAGCATTTTCTGGCTTGAAAAGGTCTGCCGACAATGTAAATTCTTGATTGTTTTCCATTTTAAATGTGTCGGGCAAATAAAGTGTTTTTAAATTTTTACAATCCAAAAAAGCCCCTCGTTCAATTGTTGCTGGGTCTGGGTAACAGTTCACTTTTATTATTTCTGCATTGCATGCAAGAAAATCAACTAGATTTCTATTAATATCATTAGATAAACCAGAGAATGTTGTTGTTTTTCTTCCGTCAAAAGAAATAGACATAAATAATTTTCCTCCTTTTTTATTTTCTAATTTTGGCAAAGGTTCACTCTATTGCACAATCATATTTTAACACGGGGGGGGTGTTTGTCAACACTTTTTTAATTTTTTTTTTAAATTTTTGCTTATAAATGCCCATTTTGTTCTTATTTTTGCACGTTTTTCATAAAATATCATATGTTTTTGACTTTAAAAAGAAAGTGGATTTTGCTCGTTTTGTGTGTGTTGTTTGTTGTGGCAGGTGTGGTGGTGTATTTCACGGCCATAAGGCCGACCATTGTGCCAAAGGCGGAGCATACCATTGTCATTGATGCCGGACACGGTGGGCTGGATGTCAAGTTAGGTCTGTAAAATTTATTAATAAAGTTTGATTTTTATATTTTTTAGTTTATAATATAACAAAATAAAAAAGGAGTAAACTATGGAAAAAGCGGCTTATGATTTATATCGTTGCAAAAACAAAAATTTAGATAATTGTTTTGAAATGTATTTGCTAAACCAAGATTTGATGAAAGAATTTAATGTGAAGCCAATTTATAAACCGATTATTGTCCCATATTTTTATGGAAAAGTTAAGGAAGATGAAGGCGTTTCTTGTTTAAATTTTTTTGAAGACAAAAATGGCTTCTTGGGATTTTTTACTTTACATACATTCTCTCAAAGAAAAACAGCTTATTTTGATAGTTTCAGCAAGACGAAAATCAAAAAAGCGGGGGGGGTGAGGACTTACTAAAAGAAAAACTTTTGTCTGAAGAAGTTTTAAAGCCTTCAAAAACAAATCAATCGCAAAAATTTTTTGGAAAACAAATCCAAATTGAAGTGACGGGAGATTTTTGCATTGAGAAGCTTTATGATTTAAATGCTAAAATTGTTGAAAAACTTGAAATGACACAAATTTCCAGCCCCGTGCTAGAAAAGAACAAAAAATCAATATGCATGCTCTCACTTATAGCCGAAAGTCACATTGGTTTTGTTTATGATTTAAAAGCAAAAGTATTAAATCTAGATATCTTTTCATGCAAAAATTTTGATGAAAAAGTTGTTATTGGACTTTTAAATTCGAGTGGCAAGGTTGTTGATTATAAAGTCAACATTAGAGGGATAAAACATAATATTTCAAACAATAAGCAAACAAAACACGGGTTAAAATTAAAATCAACTCCAAAGGAAGATGGCTTTTCTTTGATTTCAAATTTTGATCATGGTGATTGTGTTTATTATCTTTGGCCAGAAAGAGGCGACGTTTGGATGAATGGCGGAAAAGACGCGCAAGATATTGTTAGCGGCTTGATTTTAGAAATGAGCAAATATGATAAAGTAATTATTGGTGTAAATGACATAAAAAAGTTTAAAGAGCAAAAATTTAAATTTAACAAAAATATACAAATTGAACAAATACCTTATAATGATGCATGGATTCGTGATACGGGCCCAACCATCGTGGCTAAACAAAATGGTCAATATCGCGCTGTAAATTTTGGGTTTAATGGATATGGTGGGGAACTTGAAGGTTTGTATTTTCCATTTGATTTGGACTCAAAACTTGCGGATGCTATTTGTGAAAAACACAACATTGCTTATTATCATGTGCCTGAGTTTATACTTGAAGGTGGCTCAATTTGTTCTAATGGAAAAGGGACAATGATTGCAATTGAAAAATGCGTCTTGAATCCAAATCGAAATCCAAAATTCTCTAAAAAACAAGCAGAAAAAGTCTTTGCAACATATTTTGGCGCAAAAAAGGTGATTTGGCTTGACGAGGGATTAAAATTTGATGAAACCGGTGGGCACATTGATAATGTTTGCAGTTTTGTCAATGAAGACACGGTTGTTATTGCTTGGGAAACCGACAAAAAGGATGAACAATACAAAATCTTGCATGAAAATTTTAACAGGCTTAAAGGACAAACCACATGGGATGGAAAGCCTATTAAAATTATCAAAATTCATCAACCAAAAATAAACCCTGTTTCAAAAACTGAAGCAGCATCAATTGTTGAAAACAAGAATTCTAAACCTAGAAGGGAGGGTGAAAAACTTACAGGGAGTTATATAAATGTTTTTATTTCTGATAAATATATGATTATTCCACAATTTGATAGCAAATATGATAAAATCACAATTAGGAAATATAGAATGATTTATCCTAATAAAAAAATTCTTACTTACAACACTCGAACATTTAATGTGTTTGGTGGCGGAATTCATTGTGTTCTGAAAAAACTATAAAAGTTTCTTTGCTTTTGTTATATGTGAAATTTTTGAGAAATAAAATATCATATGTTTTCCAAAAAACACAGATTTTTTGTTTTGAAAAAGAGATATATTATTTTGGCGGCTTGCTTTTTGATTGCGATTGTGGGCGGGGCGATTTATTTTTCTGCCATTTTGCCGACGTTTCGGCCAAACACGCAAAAGGTGATTGTCATTGATGCCGGACACGGTGGGAAAGACGGCGGAGCGGTGGGGAAGGTCAGTGGGGTCAGTGAAAGTGAACTTAATTTGTCGTTTGCAAAAAAACTGAAAAAATTGTGCCAGAGTTTTGGCTTTGATGTTGTTTTAACAAGAAGTGACATGGAAGGGCTTTACAGCCCCACTGCGGAGAACAAAAAGAAAAGCGAAATGGAAAAACGAAGAAAAATCATTGAAAAATCCGGTGCGGATTTGGTTGTTTCCATTCATATGAACAGTTTTCCTTCGTCACAGGCGTGTGGGGCGCAGGTGTATTATGCGGATGGTTCTGTGTCAGGACAGGCACTTGCGGACAGTGTTCAAACTTCGCTTTTTAAAGGCATTGAAAACAGCAAAAAAACTGCCAAAGTTGGCGATTTTTATGTGTTAAATTGCACTGACAAGCCAAGTATTTTGGTGGAATGTGGCTTTCTATCAAATCCAAATGAAGAAACACTGCTACAAGATGAGAGTTATCAAGAGAAATTTTGCTACATTCTTTTTTGCGGAATTTTGCAGTTTTACAACTTTAAAATTTAATATTCAGCCAAATTTATACAAAAAATGTCGCTTTTGTGACATTTTTTTGTTATCAAAACCGCCTTTTTGTGTTTTAAAATGCTTTTAGGTGGGCTATGTTAAAGTTAAACAAATTTCTGTTTTTTACAATTGAATTTCTTCTTTTTATCGCGCTTTTTTATGTGCTTTTCAATGCAAGTGTGAATATGCTTGTTTTTCCTTTCGCTTTTGGAATGTTGTTTGCACTTGCGTGGGCAAATCAAAAAGTGTTTTTGCTTGCACCTGCATACATAATTGCAGGGGTGCTTAAAAGCGCAACTTTAAATTTTGCTATTTGCAACTTGGTCTGTGTTTTTTGCTTGATTGTGCCTTATTTTATTCATGTTATATGCAAAAAGAATATGAGAAAATGGGAATTTTACATTTTCGCACTTTTAGGCCAGACTGCAAATGTCATTTTTGACATAACTTCGCACGCGTATTTTCTTATTCCGCTTGCAAACATTGTGTTGGGGCTTGCGTTTTTGTTTGTGTGCATAACAGTTTTTGAAGCAATCGTAATTCGCGGATTTACAAACAAACTTACAATCCTTGAAATAGTTTCACTTTTTACTATCATTGGGGCTGTCTGTGGGGGACTTTGCAATCTCAACATTTCTGGCTTTTCATTTTTAAAACTTTTTATGTGCTTTGTGTTGTTGCTTTTTGCATATTGTTCAACCCCACTTCTTACTCTTTTAGTTTCTGCGGTCGGTGGGGTTGGGGCGCTTGTAGCAACAAACAATCCGCTTTACATCGCGCCATTTATTTTGTGGGCTTTGGTGGCGCTTTTATTTAAAAAACGCTATAAAATTTTCATGTGTGTGGGTGTGATTTTGGTGGAAGCGGCGATTGGCTTTTACTTCAAACTTTATCTAAGTTTTGGAATAATTGAATTTTTGCCTGTTATTTTGGCGTGTGTGGTGTTTTTACTTCTGCCGAAAAAGACCACAAAGGAAATTGAAATAATCTTCAATCTCTCGAAAGACAGACTTGCAATGAAAAATATTGTCAATCGCAATCGCGAAATTTTGCACAGACGACTTGGAAATTTGGCGGAAGTTTTCAACGAAATGAATTTGATTTATCGCAATCTTTTGAAAAATTCAATGTCCTTTGAAGATGTAAAAGTTATGATAAATCAAGAAATTATCGAAAAGATTTGCTCTTTTTGCCCAGAACGCAATCGTTGTCACCGAACTTTTGAAGAAAAAACAAAAAGTGTGTTTGATGAACTTATCAAAATCTCATTTGAAAAAGGCAAGGTCACACTTTTGGAAATCCCTTCTTATTTGACAGCGCGTTGCAGGCAGACGAATGCCATTTTGGGATGTATCAATGCGCTTTGTGGGCAATACAAAAAATATATGACAATGATGAGCGACGTTGACACAAGCAAACTTATTATTGCAGAACAACTTTTGGGAGTGTCGCAAATTATGACTTCGCTTTCAAAACAGGTGGAAACTAATGTCAGTTTTGACACAGCGAAGGAAAATAAAATTTTAGACGAACTGACCTATCACAATATAATTTGTATAGATGCGGTGGTGTATGAAAAGGACATTCACACCCTTGAATGTTCGATTGTGGTGAGAAATGAAGATGCATCAAAGCCAAAGATTGCAGATGCAGTCAGCAAGGTGTGTGGTTGCAAAATGAGTGTGTATGAAAATTTTTCGTCAGTAAGGCCAGGCTACACAGTATTAAATCTTAAAACAGCACCAAAATATGACTGTCTTTTGGGAGTAAGTCAGCACACAAAAAATGGATGCAAAATCAGTGGCGACAGTTACAGCATAATTAAACTTGACGGCAGCCGCATTTTGTTTGCCATAAGTGACGGCATGGGCAGTGGCGAAAAGGCGTGTGACACAAGTGAACTTTCACTTACACTTGTTGAAAATTTTTACAAAGCAGGCTTTGACAATGATTTGATTTTATCCACTGTGAACAAACTTCTCTCCCTTCACAAACAAGAGATTTTCAGCGCCATGGACATTTGTGTTTTAGATGAAAAAAATGGAATTGCCGATTTCATTAAATTTGCAAGTCCAAAATCATTTATTTTAAGCGAAAACGAATGTAAACTTGTTGAAACAGGGGCTTTGCCACTTGGCATTGTTAAAGAATGTAAACCACTTACAAAAAAGGCGTGCATTTCACAGCGAGATATGATTATTCTTGTGAGTGACGGCATAAGTGACAGTTTTGATAATGACGAACAACTTTTGGAGTGTATAAAATCCCTTAAAACGAAAAATCCACAGGAGTTTGCCGACCAACTTTTATGCCATGCACTTGCAAGCAACAACGGCTACGCAGTTGATGATATGACAGTGGTTGTTGCAAAAATTATATAAAAATATTAAAAAATTCAAAAAAATAGGCGAAAAACCTATTTTTTTTGTTAAAAATATTGTTTTTATAAAAAATAAGTTGTATAATTTAATTACGATTTGTGATAAAAGGAATTTCAAAAATGGAAAAAATTATCGACTTTATCAAAAAAAATAATCTTATAAAGCCAGGTCAAGTTGTGGGGGTTGGTGTAAGTGGTGGCATTGACAGTATGTGTCTTTTACACTTTTTAAATGCCAACAAAGAATTGCTTGATATAGATGTTGTTGCAATACATATCAATCACGGCATTCGCGAAGAAAGTGAAGAAGAAGCGCGTTTTGTTATGCAAAAATGTCGTGAAATGGGGGTTAGAGTTTATAAATTTTCGATTGACTCACCAAAAATTGCAAAGGAAAAACACATAAGTGTTGAAACTGCGGCTCGTGAAGGGCGCTATGGGGTTTTTGAAGCACTTGTTAAAAAAGACATTGTTGACAAAATCGCACTTGCACATCATCAAAGTGACCAGGCAGAAACAATTTTGATGCACATCTTTCGTGGAAGCGGCCTTGCAGGTGCAAGGGGAATGGAACCTGTGAGAGATAAGATTTACATCCGCCCAATGCTTCCTGTTTCAAAGGCTGAGATTGCGGACTATGCAAGCAGAAATTCAATTGAATATGTGGATGACACAAGCAACACCGACAATTCTTATGCACGCAACTATGTTCGCAACGTTGTCATGAAAGACATATTAAAAAAGTGGCCAAATGCAGTTGAAGCAATCAACAACTTTGCCCTTGCAGTTTGTGACGATGACGATTATATCAAATCTATCATTGACAGCAATGCTCTTATCGTGGATGATAAAATTGTGCAAATGCCATGCAGTTATTTCAATGGAAGCAGCGCTATTTACAGCCGCATTGTCTTTAAAACTCTTTCCCTTATTGGCGCAAAAAAGGACATCGAAAGAAAGCATATTGAAATGATTAAAGAACTTGCTCAGGCCGAAAATGGAAAGAAGATAAAACTTCCTTTTGACATCACTGTAAGCAAAGAATATGACTTTTTGACCTTTGTGAACAACTATGTTGAAAAACCAACCTTAAACAAAGCGTTTAAACTTGATGAGTTTGATGCTGTGGGTTATGGAAAGATTTGCATCAAAAGAGTGAGAACTGTTAATATGAAAAATGACGGAGCGCTTTATTTTGACAGCAAAAAAGTGCCAAAAGATGCAAGATGGCGTTACAGAGAAGATGGAGATGTTTTTGAAAAGTTCGGCGGCGGCACAAAGAAATTAAAATCCTTCCTTATTGATAAAAAAGTGCCAGTTCGTGTGAGAGATTACATCCCTGTGCTTGCAAGCGGCAACGAAGTGTATGTGATTGCAGGTGTGGAAGTCAGCGAAAAAGTTAAGGTTGACCAAGACAGCCCAACTTGCTTTAAACTTATTGTTGAAAAAGAATAACTCAGCTTAAATGCTGAGTTTTTTGTCAGTTTTTGTTTATTAGTTCAATTTTTATGGCAACCACACCATATTTATTTTCATCTTTGGCAGAATAAAATGTGTGATACACTTGTTCCACTTCGTCTTTGCTGGAATTTTCAAAACTGATTTTGCTTAATGGCAAGGTTTCTGCCATTTCTTTAAAAGACTTAAAATATATTAAATCTAGCACCTTTGTTTGAATGATTTCACTTAAATTTTGTTCGTTTTTAAAAGTAATAACATCTCCAATTTGAATGAGTTTTCGCTTTTCGTCATTTAAACGAATTTCATATATCTTTTCACCACTTTTTATTTTTTCAAAATAAATTTTTCTTAATTTCATTTCATGAAGCATACATAAACTCCTTTGACTAGTTTATATTATTTTGATTAAGTTGTCAAATTATTGTTTAATTTATAAATTTTTTTATATTCTTCTTTTATTGACTTTTTACTATTTTTCTTTTAAAATTACTTAAAAGGAGATGGATGATGATTGAAATGGAAATCGGTGACGACCTAATTGCTGGATATATCGCTTGTAAAGAGCAAGATAAAAAGACTTTAGCTCTTGGAACGAATATGAATAGAAAAGAATTTGAAGATTGTGATTTGAAATTGTTGGAAAAATACTTAAATAAAAAAGGATATAAAGTGTATTACGAAAAAGTAGATGGACACAATTCCCTTTTTATATGTCCACTTGAATAACTGTATTAGTTTGAAATTTTTGAGATGTTTCGACTTCGCTCAACATGACGAATGAGAGAATGTTTGAAAGTTTTTTTGGGGGCGATACAACGATGAAATTATGATAAAGTTTATATCACTTAATCGTTCTATAACTTATAAATATATATGGCTTAATCGAAGAAAAACAGTAGGGATGAGAACCTGTGATGACGAGGAGCGGGGAGGCAAGCGCGAAGCATTTGCATAGACGCGACGATGACATCTATTTTAGATGACAAGGAGCACGAACTTGCTTGCAAGAGTGAGTGCGACGCAGATATCTGGGTTCGAATTGTGTGCGGATGCACACACGATTGCGAAGCAATCGCCGTTGGGGTAAAAAATCCAAGTGGTTCACTTGGATTTTTTAGCTGGTGACCCCGACGGGATTCGAACCCATGATACCGCCGTGAAAGGGCGGTGTCTTAACCGCTTGACCACGGGGCCACAAATTTGACACGATGTAAGTATAATATAAATCATTGTTAAAAGTCAAGCATTTTTAAAAATATTTTTCTTTGGTTGACAAAATTTGTCAATTTTATTAAAATTTCAATATGGATAATTGCGAAAAGCCGAAAAAAGAAACAAAACTTTCATTGTTTTTCAAAAAAATGTTTAAGAAATTTGATTATATGGTGTTTCCAGACGACATCAAGTGTTTGTTTTGTGAAAATGACATTTTAAATTTTTATGACAAACCCTATTGCAGTGAATGTGAAAAGAAAATCAAAGTGAATGATGGACACAGGTGCATTATTTGTGATGCGCCGATTGATGACGAAGCAAATGTTTGTGACAGTTGCAGAAAGCACAATCCCAAATTTAAAAAGGCATATTGTGCGTTTGTATATGATGGAGTTGTGAAAAATTCTATTCTCTCTTATAAAAATGACAACAAACGTTATTTGGCAAAAGGCTATGCAATTTGCATTGCAAAGAAATTGAAGGAGCTGAAGATTGATTTTATAACATTTATTCCACTTACTAAAAAGAAATTGAAACAAAGAAGTTTCAATCAATCACAACTTTTGGCAACTGAACTTGGCAAAATTCTTGATGTGCCTGTTATCTCTGTTTTTGAAAAGGCAAAGGAAGAGAAAACGGCACAAAAATTCTTAAACTTTGCTGAAAGGCAAAAGAATATTGTTGGACTTTATAAATTGAAGAAAGTGAAATTAAACAAAAATATGAATGTTTTGATTGTTGATGATGTTATGACAACTGGCGCAACGCTTAGTTTTTGCAGTGGTCTTTTGAAAAATAAAGTCAAAAATGTTTATGTGGCGGCAGTTGCAAGAACAAAACTTAAAACAAAATTAAATTAAAATAAATTGTTCTTTGTTCGATTTTTAGGGCAAGAAAAATGTCTAAAAAAATATTAAAAAAATTATTTTAAAAATTTTTTATTTTTTTTGTTAAATCGTTTGGAAATTTTTTTTTGTTGTGCTATGATAATTATGTAATCAAAAAAGCAAGAATATTTCTTGCCAATTTTGAAAACAATAATTTTGAATTATTGGAGGATAAATTTTATGAAAGGTTTACTTTTGGTGCTTGTTTCATCTTGGAAGGATTTGCTTGATACTGGAAAAGTAGGTGCACAATTTACAACATGGCTTACACCACTGATGACTGTCTTAACATCGATTATGTGGGTTGCTTTAGCACTGGTTGGCGCTGCTGGTGGTCTTTATGCTGTTTATGTTGGCATTAAAATGGCAAGAGCTGACAGCTCAGATGCTCGTGAAGAAAACAAAAAACGTTTGATTAATATTATTTTGACAATCGTTGCCGTTATTGCATTGATTTTGGTGTTCAATGTGTTCCTTCCAATGATTATTGGAGCATTTGTTGATGATAGTGGAAACTTTATAGACCCTAGCAAAAATTCACCAGATCAGAGTTCTCAAAGTGCGATTTCAACAGTTGTCAACACAGTTCGTTGCTTAATCGGCAGATAATCAATCCAAAAGTTTTGATTTGTTAAGAAAAGTTTGATTTAAAACAAAAGCAATCATTAAAAATAATCATATAAAAATAAAAAAGCACATGAAAATGTGCTTTTTTTTACTTCGTCATTCTAAACGCACCCACTCCGTCATTCTGAGCCGAAGGCGAAGAATCTCAAGAGATGTTTCGCGTTGCTCAACATGACGAGAATAGTTCACTCCGTCATTCTGAGCCGAAGGCGAAGAATCTCAAGAGATGTTTCGCTTTGCTCAACATGACGAGAATAGTTCACTCCGTCATTCTGAGCCGAAGGCGAAGAATCTCAAGAGATGTTTCGATATGCTCAACATGACGAAAGTGGGGTCTTCGAAGCGAGATCCTTCGTTACACTCAGGATGACGCAGGGTATCGTCATTCTAAACATTCCAACCGTCATTCTAAACTCCTTATTGTCATTCTGAGCCGAAGGCGAAGAATCTCAAGAGATGTTTTGCTGCGTTCAACATGGCGAAAGTGGGGTCTTCGAAGCGAGATCCTTCGTTACACTCAGGATGACAATGATACAATCTCTTTACAAATCAAAACTCAAGTCTTTCCATTCTGGATTTGTTTCGTTAATTAACTCAATTTTCTTTTGTCTTGTCCAACCTTTTAATTGTTTTTCTCTTGTAATTGCATCATAAATGTTAGAAAATTCTTCTAAATGTATTAATTTGTTTATTTTATATTTTTTTGTAAAACCATCAACCATTTCATTTTTATGTTCAGTCACTCTTCGAACAATATCATTTGTCACTCCGATATAAAGAGTGGTATTGGATTTATTTGTTAAAATATAAACATAACTAGATTTCATATCATTTCCTTTGTTTTTGAGATGTTTCGCTTTGTTCAACATGACGTACGGCAAAACCTACTTACCGTCATTCTGAGCCGAAGGCGAAGAATCTCTTTTATGAGATGTTTCACTACGCTCAACATGACGAAAGTGGGGTCTTCGAAGCGAGATCCTTCGTTACACTCAGGATGACGCAAGAAATATCTTCGAAGTCGTCATTTTGCCATTCTACTTCGTCATTTTGAACTCAGTGAAGAATCTTCTTCTGCCAACACCTTAAAAGCCTTTTTATATTTTTCAAGAACTCTTTTTGCAACAATATCAATTTTTTCGTCATCTGAAAGTTCAAGGGTGTCAACTTCATCATAATTCAAAACGACAAATTTAGGCTTGTTGTTTTTTAAGATAACAACAGAGCCGTCTTTTTCAACCTTTTTTGCAACTTGTGAAAAGTTTTGATTTGCTTCTGACAAAGAAACAAGATTTTTTGTGTTAATAATCATATCACTCTCTCCTATAATAATATTATATCATAAATTATAGGATAAATTCAACCTATTTTTAAAAAATTTATGTCAAATTTTTGTTGGTGTGAATATTTTTTTGAATTTTTGGCATAAAATTATTCACATTTTAATTTTTATATGCTATAATGTTGGTGTGAATAAAAATTGAGCAAAAATAATAAAAAATATTCACATTTTTTGGGGGACATATGGAAAGGATTGAAATTTTGAATTTGCTTAATGAAAAAAAAGAGTTGCAAAATAAATTAAACTCCTTAGTTTATGGGGCGTGTGAAACTCGCGAAAAAAATGGAAATAAATATCTTTATATTCATTATTATGAAGATGGTTTTCCTATGACAAAATATGTTGGAGAATATTCGCAAACTTTGGAAAATCAAATATTGAATAATTCTATTCAAGCAAAAGAAATTAAAAAAAATTTGCGCAAAATTGAAAAAGAACTGCAACAAGCAGGCTTTGTTGAACAAGTTTTAGATGATAAAGTTGCGCTAAATATTGATTTTGCAAGAAAAAGTTTGGCTGACACAATTTACAAACAAGCCATTTTGGAAGGTATTGCAACAACTTATGCTAACACGGAAACTATTGTTGAAGGCGGAAAGGTGAACAATATGACGGCTGACGATGTTTTGAAAGTTGTCAACTTAAAGCACGCGTGGGAGTTTATTTTAAACAAAGATGTCATAACAAGCCCAACCAATTTTGCACTTTTATGTCAAATAAACAAATTCATTGAAGAAGGATTTTATTATAATGCTGGGAAAGTTCGTGCAACGCCTGTCAGCATTGGTGGAACATCTTGGAAGCCAGAACTTCCTGTTGAGAGTGTTATACAAGAACAACTTGGGGACATTTTAACTTTAAAAATGGATATAGTTGACAAGGCGATTGAACTTTTGCTTTTTGTTATGAAAAAACAAATTTTTATTGATGGAAACAAAAGAACGGCAGTTGTTTTTGCAAATCATTTGTTGATTGCAAACGCAAAAGGGCTTATTGTCATTCCAGATGAAAAAGTTGAAGAATACAAAAAACTTTTAATCATGTATTATGAAGGACAGGATGAAAACGCAATCAAAGTGTTCCTAAAAAATTATTGCTATAAAAAAATATAATCATTCCACTTCGCCGTTTTGGGACATAAACTTTGTGCCTGGGGCGACTGTGATTTTGTAGGTTTGGGGTTTGGTGTTGTCAGCCCAAGTGACTGTGAAAGAAACATTATTGTCTTGTTCGCTGAGAGTTGGATAGATTACAAAAAAGCGTTGTGGGGTGTCGTTTATTTTCTCCATGAAATTTGTGTAGTTTTGGTCATTCATTTCAAGTTTTGCCGATGACAAATCTATGTTCTCATCTGGCGCTGTGACTTTAAGTCCAACGCGTGTGCCTTGTGAGATTTCGTCTGTTGAATATTGAATAATTTCATCTTTGCCGCCGATAGTGACGGTTCGAGTGTGTTTATCATACACAAAACTTATGCTGCCGCCAGTTCTTGCATCATCGCGAACGATGGTTGCAGAAGGAAGTTCTTTTTCATTACAGCCTGCCAAAAATAATGCACACGAAAGGCAGACAAACACTAAAATTTTCTTCATTTTTTTCATAAACATAGTTTGTGCGAGTGAAGTTATTTTATACATAGTCACATTTTGCTTGATTTTAATTTCAAAAAACTTTAAAATATAACTATGGCACTTACAGGAACGATTGAAGATATAGTTTATCGCAATGAAGAAAACGGCTACACGGTTGCACGTCTTGAAAAGGACGACAGCGTTGTCACAGTCGTTGGAAAATTTATCGATGTGAAAATTGGCGCACAGGTCACACTAGATGGCAAGTTTGAAAAGACGAAATACGGCGTTCAATATGCTTTTTCATCCTATGAAATGTCCTTGCCAAAAAGTCTGGCTGGGATTGAGAAATATTTGGGAAGTGGGCTTATTCGCGGAGTTGGGCCGATTACTGCAAAGAAAATTGTAGAGAGATTTGGCACAGAAACATTGGATATTTTGGAGTATTCTCCGCAGAAACTTTCGCAAATTTCTGGCATAAGTGAGAAGAAGGCGATTGAAATAGGTTTTTCATTTAAAGAACATCGCGAAGTGCAAAATACAATTATGTATCTTCAAAATTTCAATATTTCAACCAACATGGCGCTTAAAATTTACAATATTTATCACGAGAAAACCACAGAAATTGTCAAAAACAACCCTTACAAACTTGTGGAAGATATTGATGGAATTGGCTTTTTGACCGCCGATAAGATTGCGCAAAATGTTGGCATACCAAGGACTTCGCCTTTTAGAGTAAGGGCAGGCATTATTCATGTTTTAAAGACTTCTTGCGAGAAAAATGGCAACACTTATTTGCCTAAAAAGATGCTGTTTGATGAAGCATCAACTGCTTTGGAACTTTCGCTTGATGAAAATGAAGATGTCTTTCGAGATGCATTTGAAAGTTTGTGCATGGACAAAACTGCCGTTTCAACTTTTGTTGACGGAGTTGAGATTGTCATGCTTTGCAAATATTATTATTTTGAAAATATAATTGCGCAAAAACTCATGTGGCTTGCCGTGTGTCACAAGGAAGAAAAGTGGGATGTCAGCAAGGAGATTGAAAGTTTTGAACAGCGCAATCACATAACCTTTCATGAAGAACAGAAGCGCGCGATTGTTGGGGCAATAAATAATGGGGTGTTTGTGATTACTGGTGGCCCAGGAACTGGAAAAACCACAATTATAAAGTGTATTTTGGAAATTTTGCAGGCACAAAGCAAACAAGTTTCGCTTTCTGCACCAACAGGGCGTGCGGCAAAGCGCATGAGTGACAGCACAGGTTGTGAAGCCAAGACCATTCACAGACTTTTGGAAGTGAACGCCGTGCAGGACGACAGAAGTTTCTTTGTTCACAACGAAAGTAATCCGCTTAAAACAGACTGTGTTATTGTGGATGAAGTTTCCATGGTGGATGTGGCACTTATGGCATCTCTTTTAAAGGCAATGCCACGAGATTGCAAACTTATTTTGGTGGGCGACAAAGACCAGTTGCCGTCTGTTGGCCCAGGGAATGTGCTTGCTGACATTTTGGGAAGTGGAATAATTGAATATGCGATGCTCTCCAAAATATTTAGACAAGACGAAAAGAGTTTGATTATCACGAATGCGCACCTTATCAATGAAGGCAAAATGCCGCTTATTGACAACACGAGTTTGGACTTTTTCTTTGAAAGCAAAAATGAATTGGAACTTATTAAAGACACAATTTTGGAACTTGCAACAAAAAGGCTTCCTAACTATCTTAAAATGGACCCTAAGCAAATTCAGGTGCTTGCACCACTTAAAGCAGGAGTTTGCGGCATTGAAAACTTAAACAAAGTTTTACAGGCGGCAATCAATCCGCCATCTCCAGAAAAGAGAGAACTTGAATTTGTCCGCACCATTTTCCGTGAAGGCGACAAGGTTATGCAAATGGCAAACAACTATGACCTTGAATGGAGAAAACAGGGGCTTTTTGCTGTCGAAACTGGCAAGGGTGTGTTCAACGGAGATATAGGCTTTATTCAAACGATAGACCAACAGACCGGAGAAATTATTGTGGAGTTTGAAGACGGCAGAGTTTGCAAATACACACGCATAGACCTTGGCGACCTTTCTCTTTCTTACGCAATCACCATTCACAAAAGTCAGGGAAGCGAATTTGATGTTATCATCATCCCTGCAATTGCTGGGCCAAGCATAATTTTGACAAGAAATTTAATCTACACCGCTGTTACGCGTGCGAAAAAAATGGTTGTTTTGGTGGGCGAAAAGCAGTATCTTAAACGCATGGTTTCAAATAAATACACCGCAACTCGCTTTACAAACTTAAAACGACTGTTGATTGAAGCTAACGAAAAGTTGGGGCAACTTTTTGAAGAAGAAAAATAAAAAAGAGTAGTTTTACTCTTTTTTTGTTGTTATGACTTGACAAAACAATCCTTTTAAAATATACTTAAATTAAAGGACTGGGATATGGATAAAATAAAATATCAACAAGTTGAAAATTATCAAGAAAGAAAAAAGAATTTGCTTGCTGACGTTCAAGGGGTTGTTGGCAAAATTCCAAGTGGATTTGCCGATGATTTGTTTGTGTCTGCACTTTTGAAAATAGAAGATTTTTATAAAGCAAAATTTCCAAACACAAAAATTCCTGCAAATGAAATTATAGATGAATTTGCGTTTCCTTTAAGGCTGAAAGAATACACAATTTCACAACTTATTCACAGAAGAATTGCAAGAAATGTGCGTGAAGTTAAGTTTTCAGAAAATTTCGATCCAAATCAAACTGCAATGGCATATTACAGTCCATCGCAGCGCAATATTCAAATTTTCAACAACAAACTTAAATCAAATATTGAAAATGCACTTTCGACATATAAGCTGACCGATTTTGAAAGCGAAGATGATTTCAAAAAAATGATGACAGAAGAATGTCTTGTTCATGAAATTTTGCATGCTATTTCGGACAACGGAATGATGGTTGGATTTGATAAGAATGATAAAATAACAACTTCACTAAACGAAGGGATGACTGAAAATCTTGCCCTTGAGATAAGTGGTTTAAAAAACTGCTATTCCAAACGCGTTACAGAAATAAGCGATGCAAGGTTTGGCGTGCGTGGGCAAACTTCAACGGGCTATATTCTTGAAAACAACATTGCAAATTTGGTGAGAATTGCATCTGAGGGGGATTTGTCACTCCCTTATCTTGTGGATGCACAGCAAGCAAAATTTGGTTTCACCGGAAAAAAGGAAATCTATGCAGATGACTCGCCGCTGAAAGTTGTTGCTGAAACGCTTTCAAAGATTCCTGAAATAAGAGAAGAAAAACATAAAATTTTAGATAATATAGAAAATGCAAAAAAACAACTTGCAAAAACAACAGTGAAAGAAGGCAAGGAAATGGTTGAAAAACAGATTGAATCTTTGCAAAAGGAATTAGATACAAATAAAATTAAACAAAAAAATGCCGTGGAAAATATTCAAAAGTTGCAAGCAATTTTAATTGAAGATATTTTAAAAAACAATCTTCAAAACACAATAAAAAGAGATTTTAACAGAAATTCTCACCCAACTCAGAAAGATTATGACCGCCTTCTTGAAGATTTGATGGTGATTGGCAGCAGCATTATTCCAACACTGCCAAACAAAGAAACTCAAAAGCAAATTACGGAAAAAGATATAGCGGAAAAAGGATATATAGAAAAAATTGAATTTCTTGTATCTCCAAAGTTGATAAGACAACAAATTAAAGAAGGCAAAATTCAACAGACTGAAAATGTTGAAAGATATTTGCAATATTTAACCGCAGTAAAAGAAATTGGCCACGATTTCAATTTTGATTTTAATGTCACACCAAATAATCCTGAACAACATCCAAAACAAAAATAAAAAGAGTGAATTTCACTCTTTTTTATTTTTCGTGTTTTTTGTCATTACTTTTTCGCGGGATTTTGCGGTTGTCTTTTTTTCAGGTGTTTTTGCAGGCTCTTCTGTTTTTTCAGTTGTTTGTGGTTCTTTTTCAGTATTTTCGCTTGTTTCATTTTCAGTTTGCTGTTTTTTAGTTCTTTTCTTTTTAGGTTTTTCTTCAACCACAATTTCTGGGGCGGAAGGCTGTTCTTCTTTGGTGTGTTTTTTAATTTGTTTCAACCTGAATTTGCTTCGCACAATCTTCCAGAAATTCTTTTCGCCACCAGCAAATTCCGCACTGTATTTTCTTATATACCACTGTTTAAATGAGTAAATTCCAACGACTATGACTATTGAACACAAAAGCATTGTGACAAGGGTGGTCATGACTGGGAAGGTAAATTCTGTTATTTCAAAGAACCTTGAAAAGCCGCATATTGCGGAGATTATAAACACCGCCGAAATTGCTACGCACCCAATACGAAGCCAGTTGAGTGGCCAGCAAACCCACACAAGATTTACAAAACCAGTGAATGTGAAAAGCATGGTTGAAAGGCTTTTAAGTTCGGCTGGGGAGAGTGTGGATGTGTGGTCGTCTAAAATTAAAACAATCAAAATGTTGATAAACAGCAGCAGCGCGCACGGAATGGATTTTTTCAAAACCTGCGGAATGAAATTTCCTTTGATAAGTTCGTTGTTCGGCTGGAAAGTTAGCACAAACGATGGAAGGCCGATTACAAACATCTCTAAAAGCAACAGTTGTTTTGGCGAGAATGGATAGTGTATTCCAAAAATCAAAGTTGTCACACAAAGCATGATTGTAAAAAGTGTTTTCATTAGATATAAAACTGATGAATTTTGAACATTGTTTACAATTTGTCTGCCTTCTTTGACTATGCTTGGAAGGGCGGAAAAGTTGCTTTCCATAAGCACAAGGTGGGAGATGTTGCGCGCAACTTCGCTTCCGTCAGCCATGGCGATTGAGCAGTTTGCTTCTTTAAGTGCAAGTGTGTCATTCACGCCATCGCCGGTCATTGCAACGGTGTTTCCTTGGGTTTTGAGTGTTTTGATGATGACGTGTTTCTGTTCTGGGGTCACTCTTCCAAAGACTGTGAATTTGTTTGCAACTTGTGCCACTTCTTGAAGGCTCATGTTTTCAAGTGAGATGAATTTGTCGCTGTTTTCAACTCCAACGCGCTTTGCAATCTTGGAAACGGTGAGTGCGTCATCCCCAGAGATGATTTTAACATCAACATTGTTGAGTTTAAACCATGCGATTGTTTCAACTGCATCCTTTCTTATGTGGTCTTCAAGTGCGAAGAATGCCAAAAGTTTTCCCTTTTTTCCAGCACTTTTTTCGCTGTAAGGATTTGAGTCTTCCACAAGGGCGATAACTCTCAGTCCCTTTTCCATAAGGGCGCTCATCTCTTTCTTTTGCGCGGCAGTTATGCTGCATTTTATAAAGCCCACCGCACCTATATAATATGTTTTATTGTTGTTTAAAGTTGTTGCTGAATACTTGCGTTGGGAAGAAAATTCCACAACATTTTTTGCTTTTTCGTTTATGTCTTTTCCAAAATGTTCAACAAGCGCAACCGATGTTGCATTCATAGTTTTTTGATTTGCCAAAACGTGTTTCATGATTGTGTTTATGTGATTGAGCGCTACGTTATTTTGTGGGAAAACATCCACAACCTTCATAGTGCCGTCAGTGATTGTCCCTGTTTTGTCAAGGCAAAGCACATTTGCACGAGCAAGCATTTCGATTGAATAAAGGTTTTTTACAAGGGTTTTCTTTCTTGCAAGTTTGATAACACCAACTGAAAGTCCAACTGTAATCAAAAGATACATCCCTGCTGGAATCATGCCTGTGAGCGCGCCACTTGTGCTTGTGATGGAAGTTTCCATGTTTGAACCGAGCATATAAAACTCTTTGCAAAATGTCAAAACTCCAAGTGGAATTAAAATCAAAATGATAACTTTAATAAGGCTGTTTAGGTCTTTAAAAAGGTTGGAAGTTTGTGGCTTAAAATCCTTTGTGCGTTCTGCAACTGTTTGAATATAGTTGTTTTTGCCGATTTTATCGACCCTTGCATAACACATTCCTGAAACCAAGAAACTGCCTGCCAAAAGTGTGTCGCCAACTTGCTTTTTAATAAGGTTACTTTCTCCTGTAAGCAGACTTTCATTCGCTTCCACATTTCCTTCAATGATTATGCAGTCGGCAGGAATTTGATTTCCGTTTTCCAAAAGCACAACATCATCTAAAAGCAAGTCTTCGCCTTTGACTTCGTGGGAGATGCCCATTCTCACAACCTTTATCTTTGGGGCTGTGACCATGGAGAGTTTTTCAACAGTCACTTTTGCTTTTATTTCTTGGAAAATCGAGATTGCCGTGTTTGCAATTACGACAAACAAAAACAGCAAATCTCCCCATGCACCAACGCACATAAGGGCGATTGCAATCACAAGCCAAATAAGGTTGAACACGGTGAATATATTTTTGCAAATGATTGAAAGATAAGAGTTTGATGTTTTGATTTTTGTGTCGTTGACAAGTTTGTGTTCGACACGTTCGGACACCTGCTCTTCGGACAGCCCATGGTCTTTATCCGTTTGATAGCGGACTATGGGAATATCTTGCAATATTTGTTTTTTCTTGGATGTTTTTAATTTTCTCATATACAACTTTAATGATATTAAAATTTTGCCAAAATGTCAAATAATATTTGACTTTTTCTATTGTTTATTATATATTTTTATATATGCGGAGGCGGAATGTTTATAGAAGTTTCAGGCAATTTGAAAAAGTTGTCAAAGTTTTTTCCTGAAAATTTGTATGTTGTGGGCGGCTATGTTAGAAATCGCATTTTGCACCTGGAAGGCAGCGATGTGGATATTTGCTCTTCTGTGGATGCACAAGAAGTGCTTTCGCGCCTGCAAGGCAGTGAATTTTCCGTCAAAATTAAAAACATAAGGTTGGGGGCGCTTGTCATTACAATTGGGCAGGAAAGTTTTGAATACACCGCTTTTAGAAAGGAAATTTATCCAGAAAATGACGGCACACATTGTCCAAGCAAGGTTGAATTTACAGACAGTTTGGAAGATGATGCAAAAAGGCGAGATTTCACAATAAACGCAATTTATTACAACATAAACAAAGACGAATGTATTGACCAGTTCCATGGAATTGTTGACACTTCTGCAAAAATAATTCGCCAAATAAATGCCGATGTGCTTAAAAATGACGGCGAAAGAATACTTCGCATGGTGAGAATTGCTGGCGAACTTGGCTTTAAAATTGACAAACAAACTTTTGCTTCTGCAAAAAAATATGTGCAGAATTTAAAGGACATTCAGGGCACAAGAAAATATCTTGAAATAGAAAAAATTCTTAATTGCGAAAAAAGATACAACTTAAAAAATGCAAGTTATAAAAAGGCTCTTTCACTTTTAAATAAACTTGGCATTTGGGAGAGTTTTTCGCTTTCAAATAAAAACTTGAAATATAAAATGGTGTTTAAATGCAAGGACAGATTTTTGGGGCTTTTGATTGACATCATCGACAGTGAAAAACCAGAATGTTTGGAAGTTTTCGTTGAAAAACTTTTGAAAGAACAGTTTGGAATAACTGGAAATGCATATAAAAATATTTTTGATTATCTTTCTGGATATTACAGTGCTCTTGACGGCGTTGAAAACAAGGAATATTTTTTTCAGCACTTTGAAAACTGGGCATATATCTATCCGCTTTTGGGTTGCAAATCAAAGCACACTCAAAGCAAATATAACTTTTTCTATCAATATATCATAGAACACAATCTTACAATCAAACTTGATGATTTGGCGATTGATGAAACTGACATACAAACAAGTTTTCCAGAGATTGATAAAAGAAGTTTTCAGCGCATTTTGAAAAATCTTTTAAGCAAGGTTTTTGACGGCAAGATTAAAAACGAAAAACAAATTCTTTTGGATGAAATAAAGAAAAATTTAATACATTTTTAAGCCAGCAAATTTGCTGGTTTTTTAATATTTTTGTTTTGATTAAACATACTAGAAACATGAAAAACGAAAAAAACAACAAAAAAATAAGCAAAAATAAAGAAAAATCACGCAAAAAAGGTGGTTTTTTGTGGTGTTTGGGAGTTTCGGCACTTGCAGTTATGCTTTTGATTTCTTGTCAACTTTTCTTTGAAAACACACTCACTGGCAAGGGAAGATTTTACACAAACACAAAAATCAACGGCATTGATGTTTCTGGGATGTCAATTGCGGAAGCGGAAAATGTTGTGCTGACAGATATGCTTGAAGGGAAAAATGAACTTGAAATAAACCTTAAAAGCAAGGACAAAACTTGGACACTTTATGGAAACGATTTTGAAGTGACAAACAAAATTCAGCCTGTCATTAAAGAGATTTCTCGCTATGGAAAAGACGGCAACTTTTTTCAAAATTTAAAAAAGGAAAAAGAAATAAAAACAAATGGCAAGGATTTCACTGTGTCTTACACAAAAGTTTTGGGCAGTATGGACAGCAAACTTGACGAGATTATAAAGGAAGTTGAACAGGAAAGTGTGCGTGCAAGTTTGGTTTTTCAGCCAAATGAAGAAGAAGTTTTCTCTGTCGATAAGGGGCAAAATGCAATTATTGTCAACCGCGACAAACTTTATCAAGAGATTGATATGGCACTTAAAAACTCCAAAAAAGTGGAGATTGAAATTCCAATAATTGAGATTGAAAACGAGATTGATTTGGAAGAACTTAAAAACAGTGTTGGGCTTAGAAGCACTTTTTCAACCAGTTATGCGACAAGTTCGGTGGACAGAAAAAACAATGTTAAAAGGGCGCTTGAAAAGTTTAATGGACTTGTTGTAGAACCTGGGCAGAGCGTTTCTTTCAACGAAACAACTGGCGCGCGCACGGTTGAAAATGGATATAAATCCGCACATATCATTGTGGGCGGAGTGTATGTTGATGGAGTTGGCGGCGGAGTTTGTCAGGCTTCAACCACACTTTACAACGCACTCATTTTGGCGGATGTGGATGTTTTGTCAGTCAATCATCACTCACTTCCTGCGTCTTATGTTCCACTTTCTTTTGATGCAATGGTTTCTGGCAGTTACAGTGATTTGGTGTTTAAAAACAACTTTGATTTTCCGCTTTATATAAAAACTTTTGCAGACAGTCAAAAGGTGGGAGTGGAAATCTATGGAAAGAAGTTGAACGATGGCGAAGAAATTAAAACAAGAAGCGAACTTGTTAAAATCTTACCACACAGCGGCGACAGGGTTGTTGCTGACGAAAAAGGCGATTATTCAAGCAAAATACTTTACAAAGGCGAATATTTTCGTGTAAAATATCCAAGAGAGGGTTATGAAAGCAAGGGGTTTGTTGAATATTATCAAGATGGGCAACTTGTTGGGCAGAAAGAGATAAGGCATGACTTTTATCAGCCGCAAGATGGGATTGTTATGGAAGGTGTGGAAGACCCAGCACCAAGCATGAGCATTCCGGTCAGTGATGTGAAGATAATAAAGCCACAAAAAGTGACGAAAGAAAACGAAGACGCAATAAGGGCGAAACTTGAAAAGACAAATCCAAGCAAATTTAATCCATAATTTCAACTTTGGAGAAATATAATATAAGATGAAAGAAAAGCAAGAACTGACGCTGAAAAAAAAGATTTTAAGAACAACTTTGGTGCTTGTTATTTTGACGGCTGTGCTTTTACTTGCTTATTTTGTTTTAGTTTGGACTGGCGCATGGGAATACATAAATTCAGTTGACAAAATCCGCTCGCTTATTCTGTCGCTTGGTTTTTGGGGAAGATTTGTTTTTGTTTTAATTCAGTTTTTGCAAGTGACATTTTTGCCTATTCCATCAACCGTTTCAACGCTTGCAGGAGTGCTGATTTATGGTCCACTTCAAACGGCACTTTTGTCGCTTGCTGGCATAATGCTTGGAAGTGTGTTTGCCTTCTTTTTGGGCAGAGTTTTTGGCAGAAGACTTGTGGAATTTATGGTGGGAAAAGAAACTTGTGAAAAGTGGGCGAATTTCCTTACAGAAGCCAAGTATTCCTTTTTTGTAATGATGGTTTTGCCCGTTTTTCCAGATGACGTGTTGTGTTTGGTGGCAGGGCTGACTGACATGAGTTGGACTTTCTTTGTTGTCACAAACTTGATTTCGCGTCCTATCGGCATTTTCATGACTTGCTATATAGGAAGCGGCGAAATCATCCCTTATCACGGTTGGGGGCTTGCCGTTTGGGCAGTGATTATTGTTGTGGTTGCCGTTTTGATTTTCCTTTCATATAAATACAGAACGCAGATTGAAAACTTTATGAAAAAGTGTTTTTCTTCTCACAAAAAGCAAAAGAGCGAAGAAAAAGAAATTACTGACGAAAAACAAATTGAAGAGAAGTCGCAAGAAAATAAAACGGAAGAAAAAATTGAAAAACAAACAAAAAAACCGCCTAAAAAACCAAAAAAAGATGAAAAAATTGATAAAAAAGAGTGATTACTCTTTTTTTAATATAATAAACACACCTTCTTTTATTTGCCTTGGCGACATTTGATTGTCAAGCAAAATCTTTGTGCTGTCAATTTTAAACTTTTGCGAAATGAGTTTTAAATTCTCATCTTTTTTTACTTTATAATAGGGGAAGGTTATTTTTTCAATCATAAAAACTCCTTAAAATATTTTACTTGCATATTTGTCCAAAAATTCTTATAAATTATCTTGTATGAAATCAATCTTTAAAAATGTTGTCATCATCACACTTTTCACTTTTCTCACACGCTTTTTGGGATTTTTCTTTCGCATTTATCTTTCAAGACAAATTGGTGCGGAAGCCCTGGGGCTTTATCAAGTGGCAATGTCGGTGTTTATGGTTTTAATGACAATAGTGTCAAGTGGCTTTACACTTATAATTTCGCGAATGACGGCAAGTTATCGTGTTCACTCCAACAAAAAAGCTATGGGCAGTTTGGTGTCCACAAGTTTGATTGTTGGGCTTAGTGTAAGCATAATTTTGTGCCTTGTCATTTTTGTTTTTAGAAACCTTTTTGCAAATCTTTTCACAGATGCAAATTGCGTCAATATTTTGATTATTCTTCTTCCGTCACTTATTTTTTCATCAATTTACTGCGTTTTCCGTGGGGCAATGTGGGGCAGTGATAATTATTTTGGATTGTGCGCCACAGAACTTTTTGAAGAAGTGTCCAAAATTGTTATTTGCGTTTTGATTTTGGCTTCTGGCATGAGCGCAATTCAATATGCCATGTCGGTTGCGTGGAGTTTTACACTTTCTTGCGTTTTATCTGCGTTTTTTGTGGTGCTTTTATATTTTTTCTATGGCGGAAAATTGAGCAAGCCTTCAAAGGTGTATAAAAAACTTATTCGTCAGTCCGCCCCAATAACTGGGGTGAGAGTTGTTGGAAGTTTTGTTCAGCCGCTTGTGGCACTGATTTTGCCTGCACAACTTATCGCAGCAGGCTTTACATCTTCTCAGGCAATGAGTTTGTATGGAGTGGCTTTTGGCATGACAATTCCATTTTTATATCTTCCAACCGCCCTTATTGGCTCACTTTCGACGGCGCTTGTGCCAGACATCTCAATGGCAATGGTGCAAAATGACAGCGACCACATTCAAAAACGCGTGTCGTCATCTGTGTTGTTTGCTCTTTTTGTTTCTTTTTGGATTGTGCCAACCTTCATTGCAATAGGCGACAAATTTGGATTGTTTTTATACAACAATGTGCTTTCTGGCACTCTTTTGCAATATTCCGCATGGATTATGATTCCAATGGGCGTTGGAAACATCATCTCTGCAATTTCAAATTCTGTTGGGCTTGAAGTGAAATCTTTTTTCAATTATCTTGCCGGCGAAGTTTTTCTGTTTTTGTGTATTTTGATTTTGCCACGATTTATTGGAATAAATGCTTTAATCTTGGGGATGGGGCTTTCAAGCCTTGTAAGTTTGCTTTTGAATATGCTTATGCTTAAAAGAAAACTGAAAATAAAATTTGCTATAAAAAAAGATTTGATTTTGATGAGTTTGCTGTCAATTCCTGTTGTGGCAACAGTGTCTTTTTTAAGTTCGCTTTTGTCATATATTTTGCCACTTTTCTTTGACATAGCAATCTCTTGCAGTGTGGGAGTTGTTATGTTTGCCCTTTTATGCATGGTGTTTAATGTGATAAATTTTGATTTTTATTTTATAAAGTTTAAAGAAAAGTTTAAGCCAAAAGTTGCAAAAGCACATAAAAACTGAAAAACCTTCTTGTAAAATAATTGAAAATTTGTTTTAAATATTGTATAATGCTTCCATGAAAAAATTGTCTTTCAGTGGCGAAGTGGAACGCAGTCTGTTTAAAAAGTTCAGGAAAACAATCTGGGCAAGGTTTATTCTTGCACTGAAAAGATACAACCTTGTGGAAGATGGCGACAAGATTGCTGTTTGCATTTCTGGGGGCAAGGACAGTATGCTTTTGGCGAAACTTTTTCAAATGCTTAAAAAAGTGAGCGAAACAAAGTTTGAAGTGGTTTATTTAAGCATGGACCCAGGCTACAACGCAAAAAACAGGCAAAAATTGGAAGAAAATGCCAAACTTTTGGAAATTCCGCTTGAAATTTTTGAAAGCGACATATTTGAAACGGTTGAAAACTTTTCTGGAAGCCCATGTTATATGTGTGCAAGAATGCGCCGTGGATGCCTTTACAACGCAGCAAAAGAGCGTGGTTGCAACAAAATTGCCCTTGCACATCATTTTTCGGATGTGATTGAAACAACCCTTATGGGAATGCTGTATGGGGCGCAAATCCAAGCAATGCCGCCTAAACTTCGCTCAAAAAATTTTGAAGGGATGGAACTTATCAGGCCGCTTTATTGTGTGCATGAAGATGACATTATCTCTTGGACAAAATATCACAAACTTTCCTTTTTAAATTGTGCATGCAAGTTCACTGAAAAGTGCGAGATTGACGAAAATGCTTCGGCGCGTAGAAAGGTTAAAAAACTTATCAAAGAATTGAAAAAAGATATTCCAGAAGTTGAAGACCATATTTTTAAAAGTATTCATAATGTGGAAGTAGATACACTTGTGGGATTTAAGTATAACGGAAAAACTGTGGAATTTAACGATTTTTATAAGAAAAAAAAGAAAAAAGAGTGAATTTATCACTCTTTTTCTTTGGACTATTTATTTTTTTCTTTTTTCATGTCCATCACATAATAAGAGCCTTCGTGCTGAGTGGCAGGAAATCTTTGCCCTTTTTCAAGGTAGAGTTTTCCGCCGTCATTGCCATCTCTGTCATATGCCTTGTAGTTGCATGACATAGGCGCTTGTTCACCAGGTCTGTATTTTTCCATTTTTCCCTCCCAAAAGTATGATGTGCAATTTTGCTGAAAATATTCAAACTCATTTGCAAAACAAAAGTCTTTCATGCTATAATTTTTCTATGAAAGATTTTGCAAAGTCAGTTGAAATAATTGAAAAAAAGTCCAAATTTGTGGGCTATCTTTTGCCTTGTGAGAATGTGGAAGAGATAAATGATGCCCTTTCCTTTCTTAAAACACTTCATAAAAAAGCAACACATATTTGCTATGCATATTCGCTGAAAAGTCCGTTTGCAGAAAAGGCTGTCGATGACGGTGAGCCAAGTGGAACGGCTGGCAGACCTATTTTGTCAGTTATTCAAAAACAAAACAAACAAAATGTTTGTGTTTTTGTTGTGAGATATTTTGGTGGCGTAAAACTTGGCGCTGGGGGACTTGTCAGGGCTTATTCAAAAGTTACAAGTGAGGTTTTGAAATGATAGTTACAAAGATAAAAAGAGTTGGCTCGACAAACAGATATAATGTGTATGTTGATGATAAATGGGCAGGGATTTTTTTGGATGAAATTTTAGTCAAAGAAAACATCAAAACAAATGCCACATTAGATGAGCATGATTTTCAAAAGATAAAGAAAGAAAATGACGAAAAACTTGCCTTTGACATGGCGGCGACCTATCTTGAAAAATATGTTGTAAGTGAAAAGGGCGTGAAGGACTATTTAAAGAAAAAGGGTTTTGACGCAAAGATTATTGCAAGTGCGCTCAACAAACTTCATGAATACGGCTTTATTGATGATGAAAAATTTGCAAAAAACTATGTGGAAAGCATTTCAAAGTCAAAGGGAAAGCGTGCCGTTGAAATGAAATTAAAGCAAAAGGGAATTAGTCAAGAGATTGTTGACAGCCTTTTAGAAAATGTGGATGAAGACGAAGAAATTGAAAATGCAACTCATCTTGCAGAAAAATTCGTAAAAAATCGCCAAAAAGATACAAATTTAAAGCAAAAATGCCTTGCACATCTTGTTTATAAGGGTTATGATTATAGTGTGGCTGTGAAGGTGGCAAACAGCGTTTGCAAAGGAGAAAACAATGATTGGGATTGATATACAACAGGTTAAAATAAAAGATGCGACCAAACTTTTAGATAAAATTGCACTTGACACTGAAAAAGACTACATACACAAATTTAAGTGCGATTTTGACATGAGAGTGGCGTCACTTTGGGCAGTTAAGGAAGCAACCTTCAAAGCCTTGGATATTGCCCCAGAAGAGATTTCCTATTTGGACATCGAACTTTGTCATAAACAAAGTGGAAAGCCTTATCTAAAATTTCACGGAAAGGCGGAAAAATTTGTGAAAGGCAAAAAGGTTGACATCTCTCTTTCGCACCAAAAGGATGTTGTTGTTGCAGTTGTGATTGTTTTGTGAACACTTATGAATAAAATTTTAACTTCTTACGCAAAGTAGTTTAAAATCTTGATAAACAGGGGATATTTCATGGAAGAAAAGAATTTTCGCCAAATGATGAAGAAAGTTCAACAAATTGAAAGACAGCAAAGTCTTGAAAGTTTTGTGCTTGCTTCAACAAATTTGCAGAGAGTTCATACACTGAAAATGAGAGAAGAATACTCTTCTTTCGCTCCACAAAGTGCCGAAGTTTATCAAGAACTTTCCGCTCTTGAACTTGCCGACCTTGTGGATTTAAAAAACAAGAATTGGGAAGTTTATGGAAATATCAATTAAAAGAGGAGATATATACTTTGCAGACCTTAGCCCTGTTGTTGGAAGCGAACAAGGTGGCACAAGGCCGGTGCTTGTCATTCAAAACGATGTGGGCAACAAATTCTCGCCGACAGTGATTGTTTCTGCCATAACAAGCCAACTTTCCAAAGCGAAACTGCCCACACACATCGAACTTTCATCTCAGCAATACAACTTGCCCAAAAATTCAGTTGTGCTTTTGGAGCAAATAAGAACACTTGACAAACGCAGATTGAAAGAAAAAATAACCTGTATTGATGAAGTAAAAATGAAAGAAATAAACAGAGCGCTTTTAATTTCACTTGGCTTTGTGCAATAAAAACAGTCAAATTTGGCTGTTTTTTTGTTGTTTTTGTAATAAAAAACACACTTTTTCGCAACATAGTTGTATGTTAACAATCGTAATTCGCGCAATTATCATCTATCTTGTGGTGCTGTTTTTATACAGACTTATGGGCAAAAGGCAGTTGGGGCAAATGCAACCTTTTGAACTTGTTTTGACGCTTATTATTGCAGACCTTGCCACAATCCCTATGGCGGATGTATCCATGCCGGTGCTTCATGGAATAATTCCACTTTTGACACTTGTTGTTTTGCATTTTGTGCTTACATTCTTTTCAAAAATAAGCGGCAAATTCTCCGCATTTTTAAGTGGAAAGCCGGTTATTGTAATAAATCCGGATGGCATTGATTACAAGGCAATCAAAAACTTGAACATCTCAGTTGATGATATTTTTGAAGCACTTCGTGGATGCGGCTATTTTAAGATTGAACAAGTGCAATATGCCATCATGGAAACTAACGGCAAGATGAGTGTGCTTCCTAAAAGCGATTTCGCACCAGCCACCGCAGGGGACTTGAAACTTAAAGTCAGCCCTTCTACAATCCCAATAAACATTATAAACGAAGGCAAGATTGTCAAAGAAAACTTGCAAGTTGCAGGGATTGACGAAAGCGAAATCCAAAACATCTTAAAAAAGGCAAAGGTGAAAAATGTGAAGGAAATTTTGCTTTTGACGGTTGATAAGGCAGGGGCAGTTTATCTTCAAAAATTCCACGAAAAATACATGACTATGAACATCAAACCTTTGGGGCAGGTGGAAGAATGACAAAATACACTATTTTTAAGATTGTTTCTGTTGCGCTTATTTTTGCATTTTTGGTGGGAATATGCGTGATTGAAGATAGGCTTGTGATAACTTCCCTTGAAAAAGTGAACGATTTTTGCTATGAAATAGAAACTGCGGCGGAGAAAAACAACGGCATTTTAAATGAAGAAGTTGCCCTTCTCGTGGACAATTTAGACGACTCCTGGAAGAAAAACGAAAGTTCGCTTTGTTTTCTTGTCAATCACAAGTCCATCGAGCCGCTTGGTGTGGAAATAATAAAACTTAAAACTTATATAGACCAAAATGAAGAAGTGGAATTTTTTGTTTCGCTTGAATTGATAAAAAGTTATGTGGAGAGTTTTCAGCATTTTATGGGAGCAAATTTCCACAATATATTATAAAACGGCTTATAACGGGCGCTGGGCTGCGTTTACTGAAAGCGTCATCAAGACAGTCATTTAGATGACTAAACTCCTGCCTTGTGACACTTTCGAGCCTTGCCCAGCATCCATTCTAAGCCGTTTTACTGTTTTTTTGAATAATGATTTTGATAAAAAGGGAAGGGCTTCGTATTTACTCTTCACTTTTCACAACATTTCACGCCTAAATTTTTAATAAAAGTGAATAATGAAAAGTTGTAAAGTGTCATAGGACATCAAAAAAAGTTTGGGGTCACCAAACTTTTTCTTGTGTTCTGTTTCTAATTATGATTATCAAAACTGCAATCAGGGCTATCAGCAAAAGTATTCCAAGCACGATATACACAATCCAAATATAAGATGGCTTTGCGGCTTTTATTGTGGAAAGATTTGTTTCTTGAACAAGCAAAATCTTTCCTGTTGGCCTTATCAAATAACAGGCAACTGTCCACGTGCCTTCAATACCATTTGTGTCTAATAAAAATGTTTTGCCATGATATTCTTTATATATAGGGACAATCACTTTATAAGGCGCATATGTGTCCAAGTCGCTGTTTTTCATATCTTCATCGCGGCAATACTGTGCATTCAAGGTGTCCTTGCCAGTCACTTCCCATTCAAGATAAACTGGATTTATATAGTCAAGTGCATCGTTGTTTGTCAAAAGTGAAAAACTAAATTCGTTTAAAAGTTCGCTTCCTGGAATTACCATTGTGGAAAGGGAAACACGATTTATATTAACAGTGTTTATATCATCTGGCAAAATTGCAACATAGATTGGGTCTTCCATGGCGAACCACTGTTTTTCGCCGATTTCTTCCATTGTGTCTTGGTCTAAATAGGTGTATCTAAAATCAAATCTATAAAGTCCAAAATCGTGTCCATCATGAGAGTTGTTTGAGTTGTGGCCTTTGTTGCTGTCGATGTAGTAAAAGAAATTAAAAGTCTCAAATCTGTTTTGATATATAGTGTTTTGTGCCAAAACTTCGCTTTCTGGCCCTTTTCCGCCGCCAATTGGAGTTTTTAAATCTTCGGTTTGAATGAAAGTTACTTCAAAAGAATAGTCCGCAATTTCAATATTGTCAGTTGGCCTACCAATAAAACGGAATGTAAAATTAAAATATTCAAGTTCGCGCCATTTAAAGCAGTTGTAAGTTATGCTTTCGCCTTCATAGGTTGTCACCGTTCTTGTGTCTTCTTGCAAGACTGAACTTGTGCCTTGACGAGCCCTTGCGGACATTGTCATTGAAAAGTAACTGTTTTGTGAAGTGACAGAAGTGAAATTTGCCGCGTTTGCTGTTTTTGGCAAAGACACAAGATTTACGCCAAAAATGAACGCAATAATTGCCATCATGCACACAAAGGTTTTAAGTGCAATTTTTTTCATTCAAGAATATTTTAACATATATTTTATTTTTTTAAAAATAAATTAAACAAAAATATTTTGAAAATAAAAGTTTTTGTTATATAATAGAAGCATGGAAACGATGGAAGATATTGAAGTAAAAGTTGAAGAAAATCAAATTAGTTTTGATTTTCTCTCTCCGATTGAGCCAGATAAATTGACTCAAACTGAAAATTTTGAATGGACCAAAAACGAAACTTTGGTTGTGATTATTCGTGCAAAAAACGAATTTTCGGCGGATTTTGAACTGTGTGGCAAAAGTATGGTTGAATGGGTTGAAATGGCAACTTCGGGCTGCACGCAAAAAGTGATTGAACAGCCAAATGAAGATGACTTTTTGCCTAAAATAAAAGAACTTGCTGGGGAGTTTAAGTTTGTTGCAGTTTTCTACAGCGATACTCCGCTTTTAAGAAAGTCCACTTTTTTGGAGATTATGGACTATTTTTCAAAGCACAGAATGAATGTGTTAAAACTCTTGCGCGGTTATGTTTTTAAAGGCGAATATCTTAAAAATGCGAGAATGCTTTTATCTACAACCATTGAAGAATTTGATAAAAAAGATTTTTGTATTGTGGATAATGCAGAGAAAATTTCTCATGCTTTTGATGTTTTGAGAAAAAGAATTTTGGACTATCACAAGCAAAACGGAGTTGTTTTGTTTGGCGAAAACACAATTTTTATTGATGCGGATGTTGAAATTGAAGAAGGCGTGATAATCTATCCAAACAATGTTTTAAGTGGCAAAACATATGTTGGCAAAGACGTCATTTTGCAAAGTGGCAATTTTATTGTTGACACTGTTGTGTGCGATGAAGCATTTATTCAAGCAAGTTATCTTGATAAATGCAAAGTTGAAAAAGGCAAGATTGTTGGCCCATTTTCAAAATTTATTGATAAGCAGGTGTGATATGACGATTGTTGTTGGGCTTGGAAATCCAGATGCAAAATATGAAAAAACCTATCACAATGTTGGATTTTGCGTTGTTGATATTGTTGCCGAAAAACTTGGCATAAAAATCAATAAAGCAAAGTTTAAGGCGCTTGTTGGCGAAGGCGTGAAAGATGGCGAAAAAGTTTTGCTTGTAAAACCACAAACTTACATGAATTTAAGTGGAGAAAGTGTGGTTTTATTGAAAGAAAAATACAAGGATGCACGAATTCTGGTTGTCGTTGACGACATCGACCTTCCAAAAGGGGACGTGAGATACCGCCAACATGGCTCGGCTGGCACGCATAATGGGCTTAGAAGCATTGTGTCTTACATTGGACAGGATTTTGAACGCATAAAGGTTGGCATTGGGCGAGATATTTCCATGGACCTTGCCGATTATGTGCTTTCAAAATTTGATGAAAAAGAATTTTTGCCGATTTTAGAAAAAGCGGCTGACGAGGTGACCAAAAGAATTTGAACACGAACTTTGTTGAACTTATAAAAAATGCACTCCCACCAAAAAAACATTTTGGCGGCTTTTTTATTGGCGAAAAAGTGCTTTTTTGTGCGTGTTTAGACAAACTTGTGTATGTTTGTGGCGATTTTGTCACGGCAAGTAAACTTAAAAAGGGGCTTGAAGAGTGTGATAAAAGAGTTCAAATTATCTCTTGTGGGCGCGAAAACGAAGATGAATTTGATGTCAATCTTTCGCCTTTTGCAAGCGCTATTTCAAACTTTTTAAAGGGGCAACTTGATGTTTTAATTTTTTTGCCGTCATCCCTTTCAACAAAGTTTGATTTAAAATTTTTAAAACAAAGTTTTTCTGTTGAAGTTGGACAGGAATTTCCTATTGAAAAACTTTCGCAAAATCTTCAAGAATATGGCTTTGAAAGGGTGGACTATGTGACCGCCCCAGGGCAATATGCCGTGCGCGGAGATATTGTTGATATTTTTATTGACGGCGACTATCCAACGCGTGTTGAGTTTTTTGATGACGAGATTGAAAAGATATTAAATTTCGATTTTTCCACTATGAAAACCATGAAAATGTGTGAAAAAATTGAATTTTTCCCTATTTTTTTAAAAATTGGCAAAAATTCCGTGTTTGACATCTGTGAAAATTGCGTGATAGATGAGCCTGTAAAAATTGAAAATGAATGCAAAATTTTGGAAAAGGCGCGCGAACAACTCTCTTGGACAAAGGATGATTTATTTTTTGATTTTTCTAAGATAAACCTTAAAAAATTTATCACTTTTTCAAACACAAGTGAAAGCGAATTTGAAAATCAAACAATTGGCGCAAAAAGTTATCTTGTCGATTTCATGTCCTTGAAAGCCGACCTTGCAATGTATAAAAAAAGTGGAAAAGATGTGTTTCTGTTTGCAGGGGAATTTTTTGATATTTTGCAAGAATTTTTGATGACAAACAACATCTCTTACAAGATTTTTGACGGCAAACTTTTGGACAAAACATACATCTATCTTTGCAGGGATTATTTTCCTTATTCTTTCAGTTTTCTTGATTTGGACATAATTGGCATTGGCAC
>CANRCQ010000002.1 GCA_947629145.1 uncultured Clostridia bacterium | reverse complement strand
ACATACATCTATCTTTGCAGGGATTATTTTCCTTATTCTTTCAGTTTTCTTGATTTGGACATAATTGGCATTGGCACTGATGATTTGTATAAAAATAAAAAGATGCAGGTCACATCCGCAAAGGCTTTTTCCTATCTTCCAAAAGTGGGGGATTTTGTTGTCCATGCTTTCTATGGAATAGGGCGCTGCAAGGAAATTGTGAGAATGAAACTTTCTCACTTTGAAAAAGACTATTTTGTTTTGGAATACAAAAACGGCGCACTGTTGTATCTTCCAACCGAACAAGCAAATTTACTATCGGCATACATCGGCGCACAAGACCCAAAACTAAATGCACTTGGCTCAAACGAATGGACAAGGCTTAAAGAAAAAGTAAAGGCGGATTTAAAAGAGATTGCCGTTGAACTTGCAAAAATATATAAAGAACGTGAAAGCAAAAAAGGATTTGTGTTTGAGCGAGATGAAGAACTTGAACGCCAATTTTCACAGGCATTTGAATATGAACTTACGCCAGACCAAATCTCCGCGATTGAAGACATCGACCGTGATATGCAAAGCACAAAAATCATGGACAGGCTGATTTGCGGAGATGTGGGCTTTGGCAAGACAGAAGTGGCTTTTCGTGCGATTTTTAAGGCTTGTTACAATTCAAAACAAGTCGCATTTCTATGCCCAACAACCATACTTTCACAGCAACATTATCGTTCTTGTCTTGCAAGATTTAAGGACTTTGGACTTAGGATTGAAGTTTTAAATCGTTTCAAAACACCAAAACAGACGGCGGAAATCTACAAGCGACTTGCGGAAGGAAAGATTGATATTTTAGTTGGCACACACAAAATTTTGAATGAAAACATCAAATTCAAAGATTTGGGGCTTTTAGTTTTGGATGAAGAACAGCGCTTTGGGGTTAAGGACAAAGAAAAGATAAAAAAGATGAAGACGGACATAGATGTTTTGACACTCTCCGCAACACCTATTCCGCGCACACTTCATATGTCGCTTTCTGGAATAAGGGACATAAGTGTGATTGCAACTCCGCCGCGTGACAGACTGCCTATTCAAACATATGTTTCATCTTACAGTGACGAACTTTTGCAAGATGTTATCTCTCGTGAACTTGCCAGGGGCGGAAAGGCGCTTGTTTTATTCAACAGAGTTGCTCAAATTTATCAATTCCGTTCGCACGTGGAAAGTTTGCTTCCAAAGGCAAAAATTGGGCTTGCACACGGCCAGATGGAAGAAAAAGAACTTGCAAGCGTGATTGACAGACTTTACAACAACGAATACAATGTGTTTATCTCCACAACACTCATTGAAAACGGCATTGATTTGCCGTCACTCAACACACTTTTTGTGGTCGATTGTGATATGTTGGGGCTTAGCCAGTTGTATCAAATTCGCGGAAGAATAGGGCGCGCGGACAAACTTGCATATGCCTATCTAACCTACAACGGAAACAAAATTCTCACGCCAGAAGCCTTTAAACGCTTGGAAGCAATCAAAGAATTTCGCGAACTTGGAAGCGGCTTTAAAATTGCCATACGCGATTTGGAAATTCGCGGGGCAGGAAATATTTTGGGGCGCGAACAACACGGACATATGCAAAAAGTGGGCTATGATATGTATGTAAGGCTTTTAGACGAAGTGACAAAAGAGTTTAATGGGCAAAAACTTGGGCAAGAAAAGGAAATTAAACTTGAACTTACACTTGATGCGTTTATCAGTGAAGACTACATCTCTTCGCAAGATGAAAGAATTATCTATTACAGCCGCATAAGCCGAATAAATTCTATGAGCGAACTTCAAGCCATTGAAACGCAACTTAGCGAAAGTTATGGGCAAGTGCCGATTGAAGTGGAAAATCTTTGCAAAATTGCGCTTCTTAAAAACCTTGCAAGTGACTTTAATGTTAAAAAAATCACGATAAATTCAACCGATTGTCTTGTTTATTTCTATAAAAGTGAAGAAATCATTGATAAAAATTTGTCGAAAGTTAGCGGTTTTTATGATACCTGTTTAAAATTTGAAGACTTACCTATCTTAAAAGTAAATGCAAAGGGAAAAGTTGCTGAAAAACTTGATTTACTTTTGGAAATGTTTACTAAAGCGAAAAAAGAATTATAAAAAATGCCCTGAATTGCTTGAAAATTTGTGCGTAGTGTGTTAAAATAGAATGACAAATTTATTTCGAGGAAGAAAAATGAAGAAAAAAATCGTTGCGCTACTGTTAATGTGTATTATGTGTTTGTCAGTTCTCACTGGCTGTAATTTATTTAAAACAGACTTGAAAAAATACTATGAGTCTGTTGTTGCATCCATCTCTTATGTTGATGGAACTTATGAAGAAATCACGAAAAGAGATTTATTGTTGGCATATTCAAGTTATGGCTCTAACTATGTTCAAAATTACGGCTATTCAGTTCAACAAGCCATTGAAACAACTTTGGACACAATCGTTGACAACAAAATCAAAATCAAGCACGTGAAAGAATATTATGCAGCAAAGGGCGAAGATGAACTTTTGGAAAATGAATACACCTATCTTTGGGAGTCAACTTGGTCGGCGCTTTATGACCAACTTAAAGACACATATTTTGAAGTGAACAAAATCACCGCTCCACCAGCGCCAGAAGAAGAACAAGAATACAGCCTTGTTTACAAGAAATACACATCACAGGCGATTGCAAAAGAAAAAGACGGAAAATATGTAATTGAAATCAATCAAGAAAATGTAGAAAAATCCGTTAGAGAAGGTTTTAAACCAGATTACAAACGCAATTATGAAACAATTCAAAACGGCATTCAACCAGACAAAGAAGTTATGTATGAAAAACTTACAGACCTTTATGATGACAAGAGCAATGAAAGCAAAAGGCTTTGGGGAAAGGCTTTTGACGAATATATAAGAGTTATCAAAGAAAACTATTCTTATAAAACTTTCAAAAATGATGAAGAATGTTTTAAATTTGAAATGGACAGAGTTTACAACATTTTGAAAGACAACTATTATGTAGAAAAATACAACGACATCTACACCAGCGAAACTGGAATTTCAACACTTTCTGTTCAAGAACTTATGAACGCATATGCGGACAAAGTTGTTGCGGACTACACAACTTATGAAATTATGAACAGCAGTAATTACGAAAGCAATATGCTTTCAAACATTGCTGATATGGACTATGTTTTGGAAGACGGCGCACAATTTTTCAATGTTGCCTATATTAAAATGGAATTTGGGGCAGAACTCACTGAAAAAGCGAACAAATTAAAAACGGATTATGAAGCCGGCACAATAGATGACTATGAACAGCAGATGAAACTTCAAGTTTATGACCAAGTTTATGCTTCACATCGCGATGAAAAAACTGGCGAAAAACAAACCGAAGTTATAAACGGAAAAACTGTTACAAAACTCACTGAAAGAACAAACGCAACAAAACTTAGAGAACAAATTATTGACGAGCTTGCTGGCGAATATGTTGATGAAAAAACGGCAAAAAATGATGAAGAACTTGAATATATGAAACATCAAAACGAAGAAATTGCCAATGAAAAAGCACAAAAATTTATCAAATATCTTTACTATTACAACGATGATGATACACTTAAAAATGCCGAAGTCAACACTGTTTTTGGCTTTAAAAATGGTGAAGTTTTGGCAAACAGCACCTTCACTGATATTGAAGATGTAAAAGAAGCAATCAAAGAATTATATAATGATGGAAAAGCAAAAATTGGAGATATTTCAAGGCTTGCAAAAGCAGATGACGGATATTATTTGTTCTTCTTTGCTGGAAATGTGGAAAATGTGTTTAAAACAGTAACAAGCAGTTTCAGTTTGACAGAAAAAGATGTTGAAACTCTTATGCAAACAAAACTCAACATTTTCAGTGACAAAACCCTTTTTGACAAACTTTATGAAGAACTTTCTTCAACAAGCAGTTCTTCGTTCCAGGCGCTTCACATGGAAAAGTTGAAAAAAGAGATGGTCACAGGCGAAGGAACAGGAATTGTGTTCTATCCAGATAATTATAAAGACCTTTATTAAAAACTAACAGCCTTTGTTTGACAAAGGTTGTTTTTTTTGCTAGAATATTCACTATGAGCGAAGAAATCGACAAGGAAAAACCAGAAGTTGTTGATGAAACCCCAAATGTAAAAAGTGGGGGTGTTTTTTCGCGATTAAAAAACAAAATCAAAAACAAAAAGAAACAAAAACTTCAACAAATTGAAAATGAAAAACTTTCCGCAGAAGAAAGCAAAAGAGTTGAAGAAAAAATGGAAGAAGCAACCAGAGAAGTTGCCGGCTCTTCCAGTAAAAAGAAAAAAATAAAAAACATAATCTTTTTTATTTTTAACATAATTCTTGTTGCTGCAATTTTGATTTGGAACGTCTATACAACAGATGATTTCACACCACTTGGACTTTTTAAAATAAACTATAATTACATTTTGGCGGCACTTGCAATGCTTGCAGTTATCATGTTTATAGATGTTGTTTCTGTGCATAGAATGATTTATCGAAAGACTATGCGAAGTCGCTGGCACCTGTCTTATAAATCACTTGGAATTATGCGCTATTATGATGCCGTCACGCCGCTTGCTTCTGGCGGACAGGCATTTATGGTGACATATCTTACATCGCGTGATGTTCCAGCATCAACAGCCCTTTCAATCCCTATTGCAAAACTTTTGTTCCAAAATATTTCGTGGCTTATTGTCACATTTATTTGCCTTATAATCTCTCAAACAAACGGCATGGGCGCATTCATTTCAACCACAAGTATTATAGGATTTATTTTGTGTTTTGCAATGGTTGTGGTGCTTCTTTTCTTGTCACTGTCCAAAAAACTTGGCATGAAATTGGTGGCGTGGCTTATAAAACTTTTGTGCAAAATGCGAATTTTAAAAGACTATGATAAATACTACGAAAAAGTGCGCAGTGTTGTTGAAGATTATCAAAACATCATGAAGGAATATAGCAAAGCCAAACTCGACATAATCTATCAACTTGTGCTTAATATTTTAAGATTTGTTTGCCTTTACACAATTCCATTCTTTATATATTGCGCGTTTATGGGCTTTGATGGCTCTAAATTCAGTGAATTTTTCATATTCTCAGCGCTGATTGAACTTGCTTCAAGTTTCATCCCACTTCCAGGGGGAACTGGAATGAACGAAATCACATTCACATATTTGTTTAAAACTTATCTTGGTGGGGCAACTTTCTGGGCGCTTCTTATGTGGAGATTTTGCTCTTATTACTTCTATTTGTTGCAGGGGATTGGCATTATAAGTTATGACACAATCTATGGCAACAGAAAATATCGCTGGATAAAAGTGCGCCGTGGACTCCAAGAGGAAAGTTTGGATTTTAAACGCACACAGATTGAAAATTTCCGTCAAGAACGCGATAAAAGACGCAAAAAACAGAAAAAACTTACAGAAAAAGTATAATAAATGCCTTTAAAACAAAAACTAATCTATATGAAAAAAGCTTCTTTGGGTTGGCTTTTTGCCGTGATTACACTTTCAGTTTTGCTTGCCGTTTCAGTGATTTTGGGCGTGACAGGTTATTTTTCATCGGTGACCTATCTTTCCAGCCCAAGTGACTTGGTGGTGGGCGACAGTGTAAGCATTTCTGTCAAAGAAAATGAAACAAGTGTTGCTTCTTTCACTTTTGACGGCAGCTATTTGCCGAATGAAACAATTCCACACGTGATACAAATAAACGGCGGACTTTTAAATAAAGATGTAAAAGTGCGTGTAAAGGCGGAAATTTTTGGACTTAATGAGAAAACCCCTTTTGATTTTGTGACGACTTCCCACTTTGAAAAGGCGGAAGATGGCTATTATTACTATGACGAAACCCTGTCTGTTGGAAACAAAATAACCTTTTCAAATTACTGTATAATTCCACAAAACAACCTTGAAAGTGGCGAAAAATATATCTTGACAGTGGTTGTTGAAACCCTGGAAGCGACAAAAAGCGAAGAAATTTGGCAAAAATGACGCTAAACGTTGGACTTTTTGTTTTGTTTGCTTTAAAATGATATAAAAGGAAACAGATATGGAAGATAAAAAACCTTTTATGCCACCACCACCACAGGGACTAAGAAGAGAAGACTTGCCACCAAGGCCACCAGTAAGGCCACCAGAACCGCAGCAAGATGTTTCTCAAACCAGTGAACAAACAGATGTTGAACAAGTTTTAACACAAGAAACCCCAATCCAAGAAGAACCCCAGCAGGAAGTTCAACAGGAAGTTGAACAGCAGGTTGAAGAACCTGTGGAAGAAAAAAAGACGGACAAAACTGCGATTATAAATTGGAGTGGATTTGCAGTTTCTTTGATTTTGTTTGCGGTGTTTGTTTATTTGATGTTTATATAGGCGTGATTTTTATTATATGTAGATGACAAAAACATCTACATATTTTTTTAATTTTCATAGTTTTTGCGTGCTTTTTTTGTTAAAAAAGTGAAAAAATATGTTTAAAACAAAAAATTACTGTCAATTATCTTTGCGTGGAGGTAAACTATGGAAATCAAACAAGACTCAAAATTTAAAGGGCTTATCAAAAGAATTGGCGCAGTGGCTGTTGTGTGTGTATTCTGCCTTGCAATCGCACTTACAATTGCATTCAGTGTTCCAAAGGGGCAACAGGTGTCAAATGTTATGGGGCAGTTTGTTTTGCCTATGAACAACGCAACTGTTGTGAAGGACTATGCAGACGACAGGCTTCAAGACAATCCAACACTTAAAAGATGGGAGATACATCTTGCAATAGATTTGCAGTCAAACGACATGAATGTGTTTTCAATCTATGATGGAGTTGTAAAATCTATTAGAAGCAATGGACTTGAAGGGAAGGTTGTTGAGATTGACCACGGCAATGGCTTTACAAGCGTTTATTCATCTCTTGAAAATGATGTGAATGTTCAGGAAAATGGCAAGGTCAACAAAGGGCAACAAATTGGCAAGGCTTCCAATGCCGCAGGAAATGAAAAACTCACAGGCGGACATTTACACTTTATGTTGTATAAGGATGGAAAAGCGGTTGACCCAAACATTTATCTTGACCTTCAAAATAAATAGTGTTTTTAGTTGCTTTTTTTAAAAAATTATGATATTATATAGCCATGGAGGTTGACGATGGCTATTGACAATGTTATTTTAGAAAAGGTGCAAGAAGTTGTTGCAGAACAACTTGGAATTGCAAAAGACACGATAAAAATTGAGTCAAGCATCATTGAAGATTTGGGCGCAGACTCTTTGGATGTAATTGAAATGCTTATGACTCTTGAAGACGAATATGGCATTACAATTCCAGATGAAGAAATCAGCAATGTTAAAACTATTGGACAAGTTTGCAACGTTATTCAACAATGTAAAAAGTAAAGCAATTTTAGGTTGCTTTATTTTTTTTTCGACAAAATTAGTCATACTTTGACAAAATCCTTCATAGATAAGTTTAAGTCTTATTTTTGGAGGATTTATGAAAAGTTACATCAAACAGCGCACACTTGAAGTGGGAAGATATATTGCCACTTCGCACGAAACAATAAGAAACACAGCAAAGGTTTTCAATCTAAGCAAAAGCACAGTGCATAATGATTTACAAAAGCATTTAAAGAAGATTGACAGCAAAATGTATGAACAAGTTCAAAAAATTTTGGACCAGCATTTTGAAGAAAAACACATCAAGGGTGGGCAATCTACAAAAAATAAATACAGAAAAGTTTACATTCACGAAAAATAAAAATTCAAAAAATATATAAAAAATTCAAAAAAATGCGTTTTTTTCGCATTTTTTTTGATTTTTTGCCAATTTTTCTATTATTTTTTGATTTTTTGCTATATTTCACATAACTACGAAAGGAAAATTATTTTCAAAATATTTTTTTATTGATTTTTTTGGAATTTAAAATATTTTTAATTTTATTAAAAAATATTTGCATGGATTTGACTTTTCGCGCGCGTTTTATTTATAATATTTATATATAAAAACCGCGTTATTGCAAATGCTATAAAGGGGGACACATGAAAAAATTTTTATTAGGAATTTTTAGTGTTTTTATGATGTTGACAGGAGGGATGCTGACGGCTTGCTGTGAAAAGCAGGTGTCACTTTCCATCGACACAGAAAATGTGACAATCTACACAAACAGTCAAAACCAATACAACGTGTTGTCCAAGGAAGTGACAGTTTATGTGGGTAATTCTTCCGCTGGCATTGGAAAGATGGTTGAACCTGGCGGAGATAACACAATCCACCTTTCAGCAACAAGACGCCGCAATGACAATACATATTCTTTTACAATTTACGGAGATAAAAGCGGAACTGCTAGGGTTAGAGTTTGGGCAATTGACAATGTGAATTTGTTTAAAGTCATTTATGTCAATGTAAACACCGTTCTTGAAAAAATTGACACTACACAAAATGACTCCACCCAAGGACGAACAAACAGATTTATTGTTAAAGGAGATGGAAACGAAAAACTTTTAAATGCCGAAGATTATTTTGATTTGAAACCCCTTACTGCAAATATCAAAGACATTGAATGGACTTTTACAAATGGACAAGCCGATGAAAATGGCACACCTGTTATGATTGAAGACAGCCGTATTGTTGCAAAGATTGAAAACAACAAGTTGTGGGTTTCACAGGATGCCCAAATGGAAAAAGTCAACTTAAAGGCTTCTTTCACAGAAAACAAGGATATTGCAAACACTGTTGAATTTGATGTTCTTGATAATTCCACAATCAACTCTTTGCAAATAAGCGACAATTCCAACACTGTTTCATTTTATGCTGACAATGCAATTCAAACGGAAACAGCCACCTTTGAACTTAAACGCAATGACGCAACTAATGCTGTTGCAAGTGGCGAAATTGTTATCAACACAAAATATGACATTAGACTTTCGCCAATTTTCTATGAATATTCCACAACTGGGCTGAGAAGAATTGACAATTATTTGGATTATTTCACTTTTGATGTTACATCTCGCGAAGAGAACACTGGGAGAGTGACCTATCATTTTGAGATAAACGCACAAGATTATTATGACAACAACACAAGCGGCGAATATCTATTTCAACTTAGCATTGGCTATGCGGACTATGATTATGACATTGTCACAAATCAAATAAGCCCAATTATTCAAACATCATATGCTGTTGATGGAATTGAATTGTTGGATGCACAACAAAACCCTTTGAACAACAAAGAGATTGACATTTTCTCTCAATACAATTCAAGTGGCTACACAATAAGAACAATTTTGTTGCCAAATGACGGCGTGCAACTTGACAACAACTTGTTTAACATCAAAATCAACATCAATCAATCAAGTCAACTGAGAAATTATTTTGCACAACTTTCCGCTGATGAGCGACAAATAAGCTCGCTTGTTAGATTTATGGTGCGTGGGAGAGATATTGAATTTACAAACTCTAATTATGAATTTACATCAGCACCCCTTCAAAGTGGCGACACAATCACATTGATTGCAAGTGACAAAATCAAAGGCTCACTTGAAGGCGTAGTTTTTGATTTTGTCCCACAAAGTGACGACAGCAAAAAGACGCAAATCACTTTGAATTTATACAGAATTTCTGCTGAACAATCTCTTGATGTTTACAATGAAGATGGGGCTGACCTTGAAACGCAATATGTTGCATCAACCATTCAAAATGCACAAATAAGTTACAATGTTAAAATCATGGGGTTGACTTCTGCGGCAGGGCTTAGTTTTAAACATGACAACAATCCACGATTTATCTTCCCAGAAGAAGATTATTTTGTGAATAATCCAGAAGCGGTTGTTGAAAAACACGTTGCCGAAGGGGAAGACGACCAAGATTTTATTATCGTTTCGTTTACTGTTAGGCTTAGCGGCACAAACTTTGACAGCACGGCAAGTTTTTGGTTTGAACATATCACACAAGTAAGTTCAAAACATTTTGATGTTGAAGCATTTATCCCAATTAACGATGTTTCAATTTTAAATGCAGACCCACTATCTTCAAATGTTTATTACTCAAAGAATTTGGAACAAGGATTTTTGCTTGATGGAAGTTCACTTATAATTGACCCAAATCAAAATTTAACAAATGTTTCACTTGCTAAAATCATGATTGAAGCAGGCTCTGTTCTTTCACTTGAAACAACCTTTCAATCACTTTCAACAGCGGTTGAATATGGCTTTGTGACACTTGATAGTGTCAAGGAAATTGCTGGCGAAGAAACTGGCGAAAATATCTTTAAATATGCTGGGGAAAGCGACCAACTTTTTGAAGGGAAAAGTGCTTTGAATTATTTGTCCACATTATATGGGGCTTTGGAAGGAATTTGGTCTGGACTAAGCGACTATTTCAGCATTACAACAAACAGACTCACCCTTTCAAACAATGCTTTTAAAGGCTTTGTTTTTGCAAGATTCAACGGATTTAGCATTGACCACAGAGAAGTTGTTGCAGTGAGAATATTTGCTTTGGAAAGTTTTTATGCAGTTAAAACCCTTTCAAGCAATGTGAGAGACAAAATTCTTTACACCACAGAAACACTCAGCCAAGCGGACATTGCACGTGCTTCTGTTGATGTGACGATAAGTTTTAGAACGGATGGAAAAACGCCAACTTACACAAATGACATCTCATATTTCACACTCACTTCTTCACTTGGAGATTGGGAAAAAGACACTCCTGATGCAGTCAAGAAAAATCGCTATTACACGATAAGCAATATTTCAACCCCTGTTAGTGGAAGATTTTTCTCATTCACAATCACGGCAACTTCCACGGCTCATCAAACAAGTGTTCATGACCTTTTGACAATAACTTATCAAGATGATTTCGGCTTTATGAGAAAGGTTGACATTTCTTTGGAAATTAGAAATGTAAACCGTGTTGAAAAGGTTGAGTGGGTGAACAGAACAAGCACAGGGGATGTTTATCTTAATCTCACTTCTCCACAGGAAAGTGCAAGAAAGTTTGTGATTAAAACCGCTGTTTCTCCAAATGGACTTGATGGGGCAAACGATAAAACTTTAGGTGTTAGACCTGCCACAATCTCTGGCGATGGCTCAAGATTTAAAATTGCCGCAACTGAAAACATTGATGGCGGACAAAACTTTAATTTGTCAATCACAGGCGATGACAACAACAAGGGTGGAGTTGTAAACTTGTATATCTTGCCAAATGACATGATTAAACGCGTTGACGGCATTGACCAAGTGTTGATTTATAAATATGAATTTGACGATGATGGAAATTTACTTGAAGAAAACATTTGTTATATTCCACTTAACAGACTTGAAAATTATTATGACCAAATTATCAATGGCAGTGACGAATATTCAAACTTCTTCTTAAACAATGACAATGAAAGAATTTATTACAGTGATGTGATTTTATGCATACCAATCATCATTGCTGACGGCGAAAACATTGAAACAGCAGTGAGAATTTACAGCGAAGATGATTTGAAAAAAATCGACAAGGCTTTAAAATATCGCATTATGAACAACCTTACCCTTAGTGGCTGGCAAACATTCGACAGAATTGCAAAAAATGGGGCTGTGTTTGGAGATAATGACAGTGTTACACTCAACTTTACAAGCGGAAGTCAAAACTTTGTGGACAGCCTTGAAGGACAAATTTTTGACCTTATATTTACTGGGGAAGTGACAACGGAAGAAAGCACAGCAGGCTTTGTTGCAAACACAAACCTTGGCACAATTTCAAATGTAAGAATTGATGTAAGTTACAAAAATAACAAATATTCTTCAAGCAGTTTGACAAATTTGAAAGAAGAAGTTTGTGTTGGCGGAATTGTTGGGGACAACCAAGGGACAATCATAAATTCTTATACATACGGCATGGACATAAATGCACCAAACTCTTTATATGCTGGTGGAATTGCTGGGAAAAACTCAGGACGAATTGAAAGTTGCGGTGTGGAATTTTACACCTTTGGGGAAAACGATTATAACACATTTACACTTGGCAGAGATTGCAACTTTGGGGGACTTGTTGGACAAGTTACATCGGCCGATAGCAGGATTTACAGAAGTTATATCTACGCATATCCATTTACAGATGTAAAGGGGCTTTACAATACATTGATTCTCGGCGCAACAAATGTATATATGTTTGTTGGAAACAGTGACATTTCTTACAATATTGAAGAATGCTTTGGCTTTATGAGCAATTTGCAGAATGTTTCCTATGGAAATGTAAGGTGTATCAACTCTTATTATCTTAGATTTGCAGAAGATAACACCAAGATGACAATGACATTTTTAACTGACGGAATAAACGAAACCAATAATCAAACATATCAAGAAGGCAATTTGCAGGGCGTTTATAGACAAGTTTTAGACGGAAATATTTGGCAACTTGACGATATTGACATCAATGTAAACTTTGGCATGATTTATCTTAAAAATAATGTTCAAAGTGCGGCACTTAACATTAACGATGTTAAATTCAACGAAAATACAGATAAGATTGTGAAAGTTGACGACACAAATGCAGTTTTGTTCTACTATCAGCCAACTGCCACAATCACAGATTCTGCGGAAAGAATGGAACTTGTAAGGCTTAACACTTTGGAACTTACTGATTTGTTTAACATTGAAAAGGCAGAACAAAAGAGTTTGATTATCTCTTCTGTTTCACAAAATTTAAGCATAACTTCAACTTCCCTTAGAATTACAAACACTGAAAGCCGAGTTGTAAACATTGTGGCTCACTCTAAGATGGACCTTACAAACACAAAGACATTCAATGTTGTGATTGTCAACAATCTTCCAAAACTTACAACACTCATTGACGGCTATGTGTTAAACGACAATGAAGTTGTAACTTTGCAAACAAGCAACTCTGCAACCGATAAAAAGATGCTTACACTTGTTCATCAACTTGACCACTCAATTATGCTTAATGGCAATGAATATTCTTCAGTTGCGGACAATTCTTATTATCAAATTGATTATGTTGCAGAAAATAATATCATTGATGAAAAAACAGGCGAAACATACGTTTCCTTCACAAAAAGCGAGTTATCTTTGGTGCTTTCTGGCAATAAGGCTAGTGATAGTGATTTGACAAGTGTTTCAACCTATGTTGAAATTAAAAACCTTAAAAACATTGTAGGACTTGATGCCACAATAAAAGAAGGCGACAAAGATGTTGGAATTGAAAAGTATAACAATGCACTCCGTGAAAAATTGACAAGACAATTTAAAGTTTCTGTTTACAATGGGGCAAGAAGACTTTTGATTACAAATGCAAACAAACTCAATTTCAGCCCAGTGGACTATGCAACTTTTGATGTTTTGATGACAACAGACAGTGACACCGACAACCTTGTGTTTACACTTAATATTGGGGACAGAACTTTCCAAAGTGACCATATAAGCACATTAAGAAATGTTGAATTTGAGATTGACACAAATCTTCATTTGCAGGTTATTTGGAACTTAAACGAAGATGGAACAAAATATTCTGTTTCTGTTTATGTGCCTTATGCGGAGAGATACAAAGTTGTGAAAGAATATAATTTCACACTTTCTGTGAACGCATTGAGCCAAATTGACAACACTATGTACGTGAACACCGTGGAAATGAAACTTGTGCCTGAATATGTAAATGCAGTTGATATTGATATTTACGACATCCAAACCAGAAGAAGTGTCAACAACACAATGTATTACACACAGAGCGACAACAAGGCAACCACAATCATCCCATCAAGTGATGCAATTTTGGTTGTTCATGTGACACCAGAATTTGCACTTGCAACTCACTTTACACTTACTTATGCAATTCAAGAAGGCACAAATCAACCAAATGCAGCAATCCAAATCATGCGATTGGTTGAAAATCCAAACTTTGGATTGTATTTAAACAACGCAAAGACATCCACTCTTGACAACGGAATGAGAGTCAATATCGATGATGATGACAGAAGTGGAGACGGCTATTACTATTTTAGAGTTTACGCATCCAACATCTTCCAAGACAGCACAACAATCATCTTTACAGCAACTTTCTACAGCGAAGGCAGACAGCCTTATGTGGCAACTCAAAAACTTAATATCGACTTTATGCAAGATGCACAAATCACAATAAACGACCAACGTGTATCATCCTATCTTATTGCAAAGGGGACAACCGCAAATATTAAAGTGACGGTTGGAATAGAGCAAACGGCAACAATTTCCCTTCAAAACAACGGCTATGGAATTTCGCTTATTCAAGGCACTCCAACAGAAGAAGGCAATTTCCGCATTTACACCGCAATTCTTGATGTAAAAGTGAATGCAAAGGTTATGGAAGAAGGCCGCAGTGCGGACACAGGGGTGTTCTATGTGCGCGCAGGAGTAAGCAGACTTATCAACGGAGTTCCTGACATTAAATACACTTCAATTACAATGAACTTGTTGGATTTCATTATCGACAGCGAAGGAATTTCTGTAAGCGGCTCTCACAACACAACTCAATATAATCAAAACACCTATGATGCGTTCTATGTTTACAGGGGCGCACCAACAAGGCTCACTTTTGACTATCCACTTATTCCACAAAACTATAATATCAACCAGTCCAACCCAGACGAAGTGGATGCGGTTAAGCATATAGAAACTGAAAAAGGAAAGTTTATAAATAATAATAACTATGAAAATGAAAAAACACAATATTACATAAACTATACATATGATTTAAATTCAAATTCTTACTCACCACTTGCGCTGAAGCAACAACTTGCATATGCAAGGGATGAATATGACACAGAAAGCATTTACAACTCAGTGACTGGCGGAATCAACAGAAACGACTTGTTCTCGATTGAAGAAGAGCCTGGCACAACCAACCTTGTGTTCACTGGAATTAACACAGGCAAACAACTTATGCGCCTTGAAACAATTGTTTATCACAAAGGGCAGTTGATTGCAAGGATTCCATACTTCTTTGTTGTTGTGGTTGACAGTTGGTATGACGAAGAAAACCCTGTTGCAATCACATCACAGGCGGATTTGGAAAGATATGCCGACCCTAACAGAGCGGATGCTAAGGCGGAAGATTACATTTTAATGAACGACATTGTGCTTGAAAACTACACTCCACTTTCAACAACAATGTTCAACAGCCTTGATGGAAATGGCTACACAATTCACTTAAACAGTTTTGCAATGCCAGAAAATTCAAGAAGTCTTAGACTTGCACTTTTTGACGAAGTTACCGAAAACACAACCTTGAAAAATGTTCGTGTAAACATATATCAAGGCGGACAGATAAAGGCTAATATTGCAAGAAACACAGGCTATTCAACAGTAAATATTGCAGGTTTTGCACTCACAAACAACGGAATTATCTACAACTGCGAAGTTGTGGCATTTAAGAGCGATTATCAAACAGTAAATGTTGACAATCCTGGGCTTAATGTCATTTACACAAACGGAAACAACGACACAGAAGTTCAGTTGACTGACGGCATGAACATTGACGAAAGTGTTGTTGCAGGCTTTGTCATTGACAACAACCTTTCAATCGTCAATTCGCGTGTTGGCGGAGAGAGTGTTCAACAGGTTATCAACATTGCAGGAACTGACTATCTCAGCACTTTGCCACTTGAAAACTTTATTATAAAAGGGCAGGTGAGAGTTGCAGGTTTTGTGGCAAACAACTATGCAACCATAAGCGCATCTTTTGCAGACAATGTTGACATATATAATATGATGAACTCCAACACAACCGAAACAGCCGGCTTTGTGCTTTACAACAACGGAAATGTTGAAGAAAGTTATGTTGAAGGCGCTGGTGGTGGCCGTGATGAAGAAAACAACAGTGTTATCATTCCACACAGATTGACAAAAATCAATGTGTTTGGCGGATATGTTGCAGGTTTTGTTTTTGATAACTCTGGCGAAGTTAAAAACAGTTATGCAAACATCGCGATTGAAAACAGCACCTACAAGGCTTCATATGTTGCAGGTTTTGTTTACAGAAACAACGAAGATGGCATTGTCACACTTTGCTTTACTGCGTGCGAAATCGAAAATATCGACTCTCAACAACGCCCATTTGCAGGGGTGAGCGGTGACCTTTCTCTCAATAATGGAAGCATAACTTACAGTTATTATTACAGCCTTACAAATGAAGGAGTTACCAACGAAGCAAACTTCACATCTGGCGTAACTCCTATTGCAGATTTAGTTAACAATCCAGAAAACCTTATGTATGGATTCAGTTTTGCTTCTGGGGAAAACTCTGGTGACGGCATTTGGGTTAAGACAGACGATGGAATCACACTTGTAAATGCAAACAAAATCGCTGTTTCAAACAGATATATGTTTGTTGCAAATGAAACAGAGCAGTTTATTTACAACACAGCCCTTAGAGATAACTCAACTCTTCTTCCAATAGATTTGTCTTATGGAAGTGAAAGAAACCCAATCATTATAAGGTCGGCAAAAGATTTTGTTTTGGCAATGGGCAAGGCTCAATCAAACGAAATCTCTTCTTATGCACAATATTATTCTTCAACAGCAATTTGGGGAAATTACAGATTTGTCAATGACATTGAATTTGACGAAACAATCGAACAAAATCCACAATCAAGCGAACAAGTTGAAGGAAGATACAATCTTACAACTTCCACAAAAACCTTTGAAGGGAGTTTGATTGGAAACGGATTTACCCTTTCTGGAATTAGGCTGTCAAGCCTTCAACAAGCGGAAAATTACGGCTTGTTTGCAAAACTTGACACCGCAAAAATTATCAACCTTCAACTTGGCGTTGAATATGTCAACACCGATGCATCTATCGTTGGAATTTTGGCAGGAACGGCTGTGGACACAAAGATTATTTCAGTTGCCGTTGAAGGCGAAAACACCACAGACGGAATAAAAGTGAACGGCGAAAACATTGTCGGCGGCTTAGTGGGAATGTTGTTTGGGGAAAGCCGACTTCAAGATATAAGCATTTCAAACATCTATGTTGTTTCTGCGGATTATGAATCAAAGACGATAACTAGAAACACCGAATATACAAGCAGATTGAAAGGGCTTATTCAAGAAAGACGACCACTCATCGACCAAACAACACACCTTTCATATGCAGGGGCTGTTGTTGGCTATGTAGATATGTATAAAAACACAAATGACACAAATGTTAAGTTTGAAACTACAATTTTTGTTGACAATTTTGATATTTTAAATGTCCATGTTTCTGGATTTGTTAATGTCTATGGCGAAGTTGCAGGCGGACTGTTTGGATATGTAGGCCGTTCAACAAAGATATATGACGCAAGTTTAACTTTGGATGCAGATGCTTCAAGAAGCATTCATCCATCCTATATTATTGCAAAAAATCTCTATGCAGGCGGACTGATTGGGGAAAACTACGGCGGATTGTTTGCAGTTTACGCAAGTTATTCACAAGACATTCAAGATGCAATTGAAGAAGGCGAAAACAGTTATTATATGAACGGCGCAAGTGTAGAACGCGGACAAGATTCCATTTTCTCTTATGACGAAAATGCGGACAGAGAATTTGAAGATGTTGACACCAAATATGACGACCCATTGTTCATTGGTGGACTTGTGGGCTATATGGGGGCAGGCTATATTTACATTGGATACAGCAAACTCAATGTTGTTGCTCGCTCTGCAAGAACACTTGCTGTGGGCGGAATTATTGGAATGCTTTCATCCACTGGCACAACTTCAAGGGTTGATGCAATTGAAGGCACACCAAATGCAAATATAGTTTTGAATGATGTATATGCTTCTGGGGATGTTCATTTGGAAAATGGCAGAAGTGATGCTTATTCAGCAGGAATTGTTGGGGCGCTTAGCAACGCATCTTCCACAATGCCAGTTCTTGTTATGAGAGATGTTATGGCAATGAACTATTACAAGGCAGAAAACAGCAGACTTGTTGGCGACAATGTTCTTGCAAATGCAGAAACAAGCGAAAATTTAAGGGCAACAAGTGACCACCACTTTATGTTGATTGGCGCACTTTATCAATACAGAGATAACTCATTTACTAGAACTAACAGACTTAATTCAAATTTGTATATCATAAAAGACAACTCTGCTTATTACAATGTGTATGACGCAACATATTCTGCTTCAAACAATGCAGGACACATCACAGTTGGGGGATATAACAAAGTTGTCATTGGGCAAAATAGTGTTTACATCAACCCATTTGGCTTTGGCTTTGATGTTCGCGAAGGGGATAAAATACAGGATTATTTGATTTATGCCGTTCATATTGGCGAATCTATCATGCAAAGTGAAGGTCAGGGCGATTTGTCAACTCCATCAACTTACTTTAAGGGCTACTTTATCGAAAGGGGCTGGCAGGAACAATACTGGGTTCATGAAAACAACAAACTTTTCCCTAGAATTGAATTGTCACAAAGGGCAAACGAAATCACTTGGGATGTTTACAACACAGAAGAAGTTGTAAGTGCAATGGAAACATCTCACAATATCAAGATTGTGCTTAGGGGCAAAACCAGCAGAAACGAACTCTCAGCTTCATACACAGATATTGATTTAAGATTAAATGCCACTCAAAATGGAATGCAGATAACACAAGACCTTTACAACAGACTTCACAATGCATTTAAACAATACACAGGAACACTTGTTTCTTACTATCAAGATAGACGACTTGAAGATTGCCGTTTAAATGAATCTGTGACAGAGAATGGAACTGTTATTGGCGGAAAAGCACCTTCTTCAGGTGTTCCAAGCACTGTTGACCCAGGGCTTATTATAGACGCGCCACTGTTTGGCATTAGAAGCGGCGCTGACACAGGCACTGGAATGACCGTAAACGGCATCAACTTCTATTTCACTCCAAATGCTGAAAGTTCAACAGGGGCAATTGACTACACACTTGTAGGCGGCGAAAGTGAAGGAAGTGGAGAAAAACTTATAAACTCTATTTTTAGAAATGTTTCTTTGATTTACAACAAAAGTGTTGCACTTTCAACAAGTGGCGACACAGTGGGACTTATTACTGACAAGCCAGTTGACACTTGCACTTTCATTGACACAAAGATTGTTGTTAGGGGAGAAGATTCTACTATTTCTTTGACTTCCACAAACACAGATACAGCAAATATTGGGCTTATTGCAGGAAAGATTTCTTTGGACATCATGGCACAAGAACCAATCTCCGTTTCTGGAATCCAACTTGAAAAAGAATTGGAGAACAACAACCAAAATGACGAAGAAAAGAAGGTTGTAAAAATCAGTATATCAAGCAGCGCAAAAATCACAAACGTGGGATTGCTTTCCGGTGTAATTGAAAGAAGCGGAGAAGCACTGACTCAAAACAGCCTTAGTGAAATCAATGTTGGGCTTAATGAAATTAAAGGTGTTGAAATGACAGTGACGGCAGGAAATTCTCTTTATATTGGTGGCTTTGTTGGGCAGATGAACAATGTTAACAATGTCATGTATAATCAAACAGAATCCACTGGCGAAACTAAGGGATTTTCAATGATTATCAACTCTAATGTTCAAACACTTTATGCTGGGGGTGCTTTTGGGCAAGTAATCCAAGGAAGCCTTGAAATCGCCGGAAGCGCCGCTTCAAATGCTGTTTTCACAAGTGGAATTTATCTTGGTGGAACAGGCTCGATAAGCGGAAATGTGAATATTGGCGGATTGATTGGATACACAAATGCAAATGTGAGCATTACAAACTTTAGTGTAAGATTTGGGCTTGGAAAACTTCAAGGAGTTGGAGAAGCGGCAAGTGTTCCAACTTACAAGGCAAAGGTAAGTGAAACTGACGACACAGAGTATGATACATTTGATAAATTCTATTTTGACCATTCAGAAGTTTTAAGTCCATTCACCATTTCTGGTGGACAAATTGGCGGAATGATTGGAAATGTTGATGGCGGAAATGTGACAATTGCAGGGGGATGTGCAGTCAGTGGAACTGTCGATGTTGCAACAGTAATAAAGGATAGAGAAGGCACAGTAGTTGATATTGGCGGTTATATTGGCTCAGCGCAAGGCAATATTGAAACAAATATAAGTGCAACCAACTCTTTAAATATTTCCGTTTATGAAGATGAACAAGGTTCAACTTTAGGAAGTGCAACTGCAAATATCGGCGGAATTGTTGGACAATTCAGCCAAGGTGAAAACGCCAGCCAAGATGAAAATGCACCTTTAAACACAATCAGTATAAATAACAGCATCTCGGAATATGTCAACTACACTGGTGTGGTTTTGGCGGCAGTTAAAAGCATAAACTTCGGTGGCGCCGTTGGATATATGAATAAAACAAACTTTAACTTTACAACTTCAAAAAACTTCTTCAATCATGTTGCTTTTGGTGGTTCGCTTGAAGTTTGGGATAAAGTTTCAAGTCGGGGAAACACTATAAATGGTTGTGCAGTTAGAGTTGGTGGTGTTATTGGAGCATATGATCATAAAACACCAAGTGGCGATGAACAAGACGAAATCACAAATGCACGCACCTATGGCGATGTGTTTGTAAATTATAGTATGTTTAATAAAGATGGTTATTCTGTTAATAACAAATTTACCACTTACTATTTTGGCGGAATTGTTGGCTATGCAACAAATGTACATATTTCAAATTGTTCAACAATCATGACATCTTTTAATAACAGATTAGCAACAAACGTAATTGGGGTTAATGCTATTGTTGGCGGAAAGAGTGGCAAAGTCACATACGGAGGAAACAAATATTCTTCTGGTGTTATGATGGCTTATCAAGTTGAAGATGGAAACACAGATTGCTATTATGGAGCCCAAGAAGATAATAACTATACATATTCTGGCTACACAAACAAAGCGATAAAACCATCTGATTCCAATGCTCCACCTGAGACTACAAATGAAAATATTCTTGAAGATTTTAGTAGTTTTGGTGGCAACAAACTTAATCCAATTGTTTTGAGTGCTGATTCTAAATTTACAACAAATATTTCTGCAAATCAAGTTGAATTTGATAAAATATTTAATGACACAATTTTGGGGACTTATCACAACATAACATGGTTCTATTTAAATAGTGACTTGGGAAAAGAAGAAAACCCTATCTCTTCCCTTGGGGACAACATCACAAACATGGTTATTGTCGGCAATGGACATACTGTTACTGTCAGTGACACGAGAATTTCCGATATGGAAAAATATGATGATGATAGATATAAGAATCAATACAAGGGCGCTTTGATTGACTCAATGGGGGCATTCTATGACTCAAATCGAAGTGAAGAAGATAATCCTGTTACAAATGCCGATGGTGTGGAATTTATTGCTCTTATTCCAAATTTCACTGCAATCACTGGAATGATTATAAATCTTCAGGTTGAAAGCGCAGATATAGACGGAGAAAATTTGTCTCCATCTTATGGCGGTGTGATCGGCGTGACAAATGGCAATTCGTTTATCTATGGCGTTGGTGTGACTGGACAACTTTCTGTTGGTGGAAATTCTAGATTGCAACTTGGTGGAATTGTCGGCACAATGAAACACGGCATGATTGATGAATGCTTTGTGGATGCGGATATCTCTTATCGCGCTGCACCTAATTATGGATACTTGAGTGGTGTGGCAAATGTTGGAGAATACAACACAACAATCAAAAACACCTATTCTTCTGGAATGCTTGAAACATTTGTAAATACAAATATTTTCACACTTGCGTATTCGCCAAAAGTACCTTCAGCATTATCTTCAAACGACATAAGGGATGTATATTCAATTTCTCAAATCAAAGTGACAGATTTGCTTAGTGGGTCGTCAGGAACTCCTTCAATAAACTTTATAAATACAATCAATAATGAAGGGGAAGAAAAATTCGCATTCAATACATTTGGGCAATACTTAAATGGCACAGCAGAAGTGGGAGATAATGGCACAGAAGATAAAAAAGATGATTACACTCCAGTTGAGGAAATGGCTTTGGCATACAGCGAAGCAGAAAAATCAGCACAAAGTTACAGCATAAAAGCTGCTCCTGAATATGATGGAGATGAAGTTGCTAATGGAGATATAACTCAAACTCCATGGTATTTCTCGCCATATGTAAACTATGGCTATGCTTCACACGGCTTTGGCTACCTTAAAAATGTGACGACTTACACAGAAAAAGACGGCGTTTATACACAAGTAAGTTATGCAGAAATTTATAGTGCAGGGACAGAAAACTATGGAACAAACAATGATGGGGAATGGTATCTTGGGGTGCCAAATGTTGGCAAATTTGAGCAGATGGTAAGCACGGTTGGAACTAGCGATAATTATACCAAAGATTATAAATTCTTGTTGAAATATAACCTTGATATGTCAAATTATAATGGCACATATGGAGATAATATCTTAAAGACTGATTACAAATTTATTTTAGATGGCGATGGGCACACTTTGGACTTTGCGTCAGCTGAACCATTGACAACTCCACTCTTTGGCGAGGTGAAAGGTGACATTAAAAATCTTAGATTGGCGGACATCACAACATCTGGCGCTGCAACATTGGCATCAACCGTGAATGGAAGCATTTCAAATATTGTTGCGATTGGAAGTGTGACTTCTGGTGCGAATGTTGTTGGGGGCGTGGTTGCCACACTCAATGGCAGTGCGGACAAGATTCAGTCACTTGTCAACATCACAAAAACAAATGGCGGAATTGTCGGCGGAATTGTCGGTGTGTTGAATAAATTGGAAAACGATACATATTTAAAAGAAACAAATGGAACAATCACTTATTCTTCAAACAGCGGACAAATTGTAAGCACAGGAAATACAAGTGGGGGAATTATAGACCCAACAACAAGTAGTAATCCTCCAACATTCTTGTATTTTGCTGAAATAACAACGGCTGGCACTCAAAATTCAAATTCAACTAAGGAACTTGGTAATATTGCTGGCGGAATTGTTGGCTATGCAAATGGTGGCACAGTTGAAAACTCTTACAATGCGAATGCTGTTTTGAGCGGATTTACAGACACGGATGGAGATAAATCTACAAACAAATATCTTGCTGGTGGAATTGTGGGCTATGCAAGTGGCACAATAATCAACAGTTCTTACAACACAGGGCTTGTTGGCGCAGGAAACTACGGCAGCACGGATACTTATGCGATTGCTGGCGGAATTTTCGGCTATGGCTCACCAAATCTTACAGGCTGTATCAATGATGGCGCCGTTCAAGCAATAAATCAGGTTGATGAAACAAAATTTGTAGTTGAATTTTCATATGAAGGTGGTAGTGATGAATCAACTGGTTTTAAGAAAAGTGATGAGCTTTCTAATTTAAAATACAGAGTGACAATGATATATAATGCTGATGTAAATAAAGGTGGCAGTGACAGAATGGTGTATGCTTTTGGACTTGGTTATGCAAATGGCGGAAGTATCAATAACTCTCAATCTTCAATTGACAATATCAAAAATGATGGGAATATTGGATGTATTCGAGATGTGCAAGAGATGGAATTTACTCGACAATCTTGGATGGATGACCCAAATGGAGAATATCTTGCATCGTTTACAGTAGATAGCACTTCAAATTATAAAATCAATGGATATGACAATTATGGTTTTCCTGCTCGTATTTATCTTGAAGATAAAATGACAAGAAAACTGAATGACACAAATACTAAGGCATTTTATAACAAAGTTAAGGTTGGTAATATGTCAATAAATAGACCACGTTTTCCATTTTTTAGTGCAACTAGCACACTTACAATGTCTAAGAGTATCTATAAAGGAACAGTAAAAAATAGCTTTTCCAGTGGCAGTAATAATGATTTTGCAGCAGATGAAAATGCTGCTGTGAATAGTAAAGAGTATAATTTCTCTGCAGATACAACATTCTATGCATGCACAGAGTTTGATGAATATGACAATATTGTGAGAAATCAAATTAATTTAATTAAGTATTCGACTAGCGATACATATAATCCTGAAGTTAATTTTGATTTTAATTTTCATGAAAAAGAAAATAATGTCGAGAGCAATGAAGAAGGCGGTGAAGAAGATAATACAGCAAGTGACATTAATGAGCTGATGCAGGAAATCGATAAATATGGTGAAAGCACCACTAAAAAAATTAGAACAATGTCGATAAATGGACAACTTGTTGCGATTGTTGAAAATTCACAAAATATGCAGGCAGTTTATATTGCAGCATATGCTGATTTTAGTGTAAAATTTACTGTTTCAGATGTTTTAAAGAATTCTGTTTCAAAAGAGAATTTTATAGTTAGTGTTACTGGACATAAAGACGATGTTTCAATTATTAAAAACTTAAAATTTGAAAACGGAGAAAATGGGGAAACAACTTATACTCTTTCTGGAACAATCTATTTTAATAAAAATCCAGGAAGCAATTGCGAAGTCAAAGTTTCATTCAAATATAACACAGAACCTGTGACAATAAGCCTTAGACACAACACTGTTAAACAAGATGGAAATAATTTGCGCATAGACCTTTCGGGTTATATGGCTTCTCTTACGAATAATGGTTTTGATAAAGACAGTATTGAGCAAGTATCATTAAAAAGGAAAGATGGCACAGAACTTATGGGTGACAGAAGCTATTCTTGGGATGGCGATTACCTTGTGATTCAAAATTTGAATTTGGGCGATGAAAAGGATTTGGATTTAACTTTGCAATTTACAGTAATAAATATTATCAAATCTGATATGTCAGTTGAAACTCTACAAATAGACAGTGTTTCTGGCACCACTGAGAGTGTTCAATTAAGCACTCCAACACCAACTTATCCAACATTGACCTTTGAAGAAAAGTATGAAGAATTTGATAATGAATTTTTAAATTCTAATGTGACAAAGGAAAAAGTGAAAGACGAAGAAAATGAAACTCTTGTTGGACTTTCATATGATTTATCTGCACTTACTGAACAAGCAAATGGAAAGTTGGCATTTGGAAATGATGAATATGCATTCAAATATGAAAACGGGGCTTGGACTGTGTTCACACAAAAAGAAGACGATGGCTTGGAGATGAATTTTGAAGGCAATAAACTTGTGATAACTGGAAGTGCGGAAAATCTTACAGCATTTGATAATAGTTTTGAAGCATTTAATGGAATCAGAGGTGGTTCGGATAATATAAAACCGAATGAGTATGGTGGGGTAGGATCCCCAGATGAGGTCCCAAACAGTGTAGATACAGAATATTCAATAAAACTTGGAGAGTTGGGAGAAATTGTTGAAAGAGTTTCATTGTCTGGAGATAAAGATTGGAATGCAGCTTTACTGGACTATAAAACATTTCAGGAAAAATTAGCAAACTTTAAAGGTGAAAAAGAAGAATTTGAAAAATATGGCTTAAAATTCTATACTGTCAAAGCAAAATTTAGCTACGATGTAACGGATATTACATTGAAATTTGATGAGAGTTGTTTATATAAGGGCTATACTCTTACAATTGGAGATAATTTTATAAAACAAGGAAGTGTGATTCCTGAACAAAAAACACTCAGTATTGCAGATAGAGAAAAGGCGAAAGAGTTTGATGGGCAATCAATTTCATTGACTGTTAACACCGTAAATTATCCATCATCACAAGCACCATTTGCATTTAGAAGTTCAACTTTGTCATTAAAACAAGCAAACGGTGATGATAATAACACGCAATATAATGTTTTTAAAACAGTATATGATGGCACAATTATTGAGAGTGAGGCAGGTGACACAAAGAAGACATGCCCTATATGTGGTGAAGTTTGTGAATCAATTTCTACAACCAAAACAACAACTGAAAATAGCTCTAGTGGGCCAAAAAGAATCTATTATACTTATACTATTTTTAAATGTGGGGCTATAAGGGTTGAGTATGGAACTACAGAAAATCAATCTACAAAGATGATTCAATATACATATTACAATCAAGAAGCAAAAGGATTCACCGCGGGGACAATTACAGAGATGGAAACAACATTAAGTGTAAATGATGATAATATTACTTCAAGTTCTAGTGAAGAAAAAAGTATAGATGATGTTAAAAACTTCTCAAAATATTTTTATGGGAATAGTGATATTACAGTTGATTTTATTGTAAGTGATTTTGGAAACATAACTGAATCAACAGATAGTGACAAATATTATGATGGTTATATTTCTGTGATAAAATCACCTAATAATATAGGAAATTACACGTTTTGTGGTGCTGTTGAAGACCAATATAGACAACAAGATACTCCAAATTGTGAAGTTTATTTTGGCTATCAAGACTCGGAACCAATAACAGTGCATGCTGGAGAGACTTTACATTGGAAAGAATCTAAAGAATTTAATTATCAAACAACACAAGACGATTATGAATTTGTCGCAAAAAATGAATATCCATATAATTCAACTGAATTTACTTATTATTTTGATATTGAAGAATCAACTGAACCGTTAAATGTAGCTATACAATCAACAGGCGGAAACAGTGAAGACAATGAACCAGACATAATGTTGGCGGAAGAGAAACCGGAACCAGAGAATAAATTTGAAATTGTGCTACTTGATGCAGATATTTATGTATCTATGGGATTAACAAAAAATGATAAAACACTTGTTGGAAATAGCTATATTTTAAAATTTCAAGAGACAACATTGTTTAATGTCAATGAAAGCATAATCAAAGATATTAACTTTGTGGGACAAAGGTCTTTGGAAAATGTAAATGATAATACATCATTACTAATGCCAGAAATTAGTGCATCGGTTAACAATGTAAAACTTTACGGGAATATGCGAAATGTTAATGCAACATATGATATTACAGTAAGTAGTTGTAATGTAGAAGTGGAACAAAATGACAATAAAGATATATACATAGGTAATATAAAATCCTATGTTGCAATGACTGGTTTGGATGCTGGTGAAGGGGAATCTGTAAATGTTACTTTGGAAGAGAAGAGTTGTCCAAATGCTGGCGGAATTATTGTTGCAGGAAGTGCAATGAAGGCAAAGAATGGAAGTGATGGTTCTGGATACATTACATATGATAACAATAATATTGTAGGTGGTAGTGGCATAGATGGCGCTCCAGGTGGTGCTGGTGGTTCTATCAAAATCAATACTAATAATATCACCCTTGCGCGTGTTGGCGCTGGTGGAATGAGCGGTTATGGTGGAAATGGTGTAAACGGTTGGTTCAATTCGAATGTAGCATTAGGCGGAGGCGCCGGCGGAATGACACATAAAAAAGGGCAAAATGGTTTACTTAACGGCACAGAAGATACATCTTTTAAACCTAATATTGCAAGTACTCAATGTGGCGGGAATGGTGGTGTCGGTGGACTTGGAAGATTTTATATTAAGTATATCGACGACCAAGGACAAACTAAAATAGTTGGAAATCAAAATGGATATGTCTATTTTTCTGGAAATGGTGGACAGAAAGGATTTGCGCGTGAAGATATAAACGAAACGCATCATGAAGCTTATCCTGGAGATTGTGGCGACAGGAAACTGGTTGTGAATGATATATATAGATTAGGTTTGAATCCAAACAGAATGTTTACTGCTTCAGACTTTAATACAGAATCTGGTGCTTGGTATTATTTCCATTCTCCATCTAACGATGAAATGAATGAAAGATATAATGCATGGATTGATGGAGCTATTGGCAATGATTCAAATTACAGCAAAATTTATGGCGGAAAAGGGGACGATATTGGGGACAATCGACAGCGAGTATCTGAAACAATATATGTTTCTGCATCTATTGATATATCTAGATTATTGGTTTTTCTAAGATGGATTTTAGATAATTACTGGTATGAATATGGTGCTACAATGGGGAAGGTCAATGTTTGGTGCTCGGGAGAAGTTATCAACGGTGGCGGGGCTTTCCAAGGAAGCGAAATATCAAGTCAAACAACAGAAAGTTAAATAAAATTAAAAGGAGAAAATTATGGAAGAGAAAAAGGTTAAAAAGGAAAAATGCATCCACGAGGGGCATCGCGCTAGGCTTGTGGAAATGGCTAAAAATGTTGGAATTGACAATTTAAGCAAGTATCAAGTTATGGAATTCTTTTTAACCTACATCTTCCCACGCGGTGATATGAATCCGCTTGCTCACAGGCTTTTGGACGAGTTTGAAACCTTCACTAATGTTATGGACGCGTCTGAGCGTGACCTTATGCGTGTTAAGGGCATCAATGAGCGCTCCGCAAAAATGATTTCTATGTTTAGTGAACTTTTCTTCTACTACACCACTTCGCGAATGAGCAGAAAAACTGTTGTAACAAGCCGTGCAGAACTTTTGGATATTGTGGAAGACCACCTTCGTTTTAGAAACACCGAAAACCTTTTGTTGTTGGCGCTTAGCCCTGTGAACATCATCACTCACAAACGCAGAATCGACAAAAACAGTTCGATGGAAGTGGGAACACCTATTATGGAAATAACCGACTTTATGTCTTCCGCAAAACCGGCTTCGCTTGTGATTGCGCACTGCCATCCTTATGGGAAGGCGGAACCATCAGATGCGGATGCAAAGTCTTTTAAGAAAATTGACAACCTTTGCAATCAATGTGGGGTGCATTTGTTGGACTCGCTGATTCTGGGCGAGAACGGTGTTTTCAGCCAACGAGATGACAAATTGATTAGAACTTATTATGATATTGACGAACTGAAAGAAGCACTTGTTGTCAGTTCGACAAGGTGAGTGGGCATATTGCAAAAAAGCGACTTTTAAAGTCGCTTTTTTTCGTGCCAAGTTCTTGGCACGACATCTTTTTCAAAGATGGCAATATGCCCTGTCAAAACAGTTTAATCAAAAAGTAACAAACAACAATTCCCAAGACAGTTCCAAACAGTGCTGCGAAGAAACAGAGAAAAATATTGAAAAAATTTATATTTTGAGCCTGTTTTTCTTGTTTTTTCATTGAATTTTCTTCTAAAATCTCAAATCCATAAGGAAGCACGGCGATGCAAAACACATCTTCATCATCATATTTAATGGAAATCATTCCTTGGCGCTCAAGATAGGTTAGGATGTGTTTAACATTTTCGCTGTCGGCACGGAGATATTTTGGCATTGCCATGATTATGTCTGCCACTTCCACAATTTTGTAACTTCCGCCAGAACATTCTTTTGCCAAAATTTTTAGCACAAGTTTGGATTTTGAGTCAATCATATCATTATTTTTTCACAATCCCACAGGCTTTATACTTCAAGAATATTTGTTGTCTATTTTGGGAAAATTATTTTTAGGCATTTATGACAAAAAAAGAAAAACTTGTGATGAACTATCTTTGCAACAAATGTCAGCAAAGGCGGACATATCTTATTTCGCCGCAAGAAATCACACTTGCGCTTTCCAAAAAATATGTGCTTTCGATTGAAGAAATTGATGAAATTATGGCTTCGCTTTCAAATGAAAATTACATCGATTTTGTTGTTTCGGAAAGTAAAAAGGGCTATTTTTATTGCGTAAATCTTAAAAAAAGTGGACAAACCTTTGTTTTAGACACAAAAAGAAATCGCAAAAATTTTGGGCTTTTGGTGTTGCGCTCTATGTTTTTGGCAACAGTGAGTTTTGTGTTTGGGATAATTTTGAAGGCAATATTTAAGTAGGGCAAAATCTGCATTTTGGCTTGTTTTTGCCACTAACATGGCAAAAAGCGGCGCTTTGACATTTGATTTTGCTCTCTTTCTCGCGCCAAACGAAAATCGCAGCAACGCTTGGCGATTTTGCGCGACTACTGTGGTGCATTTATATTGGCAAAATTCCGCTGGACATTTTGCTGGCGGCCAAGGCACCATCTGGTTTTTGAGAGCGGACTCAGTCCTTTCACTACAAAAACCAGATGGATTTTATATGTGAAAGTGGGGCTTTGAGAGCGACCAAACGCAAGTCGCATTTCATTGGCGACTTGGTCGCTACTACTGTGGTGCATTTATATTAGTAAGCGGGCTTCGTTGAGAGCCTTTGTTTCACTCAAGATGACGGCAAACATTTAGGATGACAGAAGGAGTAAAAATCCAATTCGTCATTCTGAGCCGAAGGCGAAGAATCTCAAGAGATGTTTCGCTATGCTCAACATGACGAGAGTGGGGGTGGACGAGAGTGGGCGGAGTGCAAAAAAAGAACGAACAGGGGGCGTTCTTTTTTTCATGCCGAAAGGCATGGACATCTTTTGTAAAAGATGTGGCACTCCGCCTTGTGTGAAATGGCGTTTTGCTGACATTAAACGAAAAAATTCCGCTAAGATTTTTGCTTTGTGCCATGTTTCGACAAAAATGGCTTATACATGACAAAATGTAATATTTTTCTTTTTCCACAATTTGCAACAATATGTTATCTTATTCTTGTTTTGCAAAGCACAAAAAAGGAGATTAAAATGGAAAAAGTAAAAGAAAACAAATTGCCAAGAGTTTACATTGCGGACAATACAGAAGACAACAGTTTGATTGAATATTTTCAAAACAGCGACCAATTTGATTTTGTTGGTGCAAGTTTTGATGGAATGAAAGTTGTTGAAGATGTTGAAAAATTAAAGCCAGACATACTTATCACGGAAGTAATGCTGTCTAATTTAGATGGATTTGCGGTGTTGGAGAAAATAAAGGGCGCAAATATGCCAAAGGTGTTTTTTGTGTCAAATCTTTCGCATAGTGGTTTTGTGACAAAGGCTATTCAACTTGGCGCAAGTTATTTTATGCTTAAACCTATTTCTGCGGAAAATCTTGAAAATCGCATATTGGAAGTGATAAACAACGGCCGTGGAAATGGCGAAAGCAAGCAACTTGATGAAAAAATTTCAAATATTTTTATCAGTATTGGCATTCCAGCGCATATAAAAGGTTATCAGTTTCTTCGCGAAGCGGTTAAACTTGCCGTGGAAGAGCCTGAAATCATCGGTTCTATCACGAAAAAACTTTATCCAACCATTGCGGAGCGCTTTGAAACAAGTTCAAGCAAGGTTGAAAGGGGTATGCGTCATGCCATTGAAGTTGCTTGGAACCGTGGAAAAATTGAAAATATCAACAATATTTTTGGTTTGAAGATATATAATAGAAATGAGAAGCCTACTAATGGCGAACTCATTGCGTTAATCGCCGATAAAATGATTATGGATGGCTGATATTGGCGGTTCTTCAAAAAAATTTTATTAAAAAAGTAAAAAATTTTTGATTTAGGTATTGAAATACAAAAAATGATGTGATATAATAATGCCATCGATAGGAGGTATTTTATGTCCAGAACATTCTCAAAAATCTTAGTTATCTGCGCTATGGTTGTTGTATTGCCTTTGATGGTGGCAGGCACAGTTCTTGCTGCTTATCACTCAATCGACAGCGTTGTCAACGTTGGCGTAGTGTTTGTGAATGACGAAAAAGTTGAAAATTCAGGCGATGTAGATGTCTATGCCGCTGTTAAATATGGCGACAAAACCGCTGAATCTATCAAAATCGTAAAAAGTCACAAACAAACTGCAACTGTTTCTGCAAACTACTCTCATGCAGCATACGAATTTATGGGCTGGTTTATGGGAGATGCTGAAACTTACAAACAAAAGGTTGGCGTAACAGAACTTATTGGCGGCGATGACCTTACTTTTGATATGGCAACTGCATCTAACATCGTTGCTGTTTATCAAATCAACACATTCACAATTTCTTACTCAGGAGAAGAAGCTCCAACTGAACCAAAAACAGAAGTTAAATATGGCGAAAAACTTGCTGACCCTAAATCTAAAACAGATGCCACAATGGAAGAAGGCAAATGCTACAGAGGATGGCTTGTAAATGGTGATGAATCAGCAAAAAGATATAAATATGCTACATTTGATGCAGAAGGCCCTTTCACTCTTGAAAATCCACTTGATGAAAGAAAAAGCTTTGATTTAACTCTTAAAAAGGGAGAATCTCAACAAACATACAAGGCTTATGTTGAAGACCAAGATGGAAACTCTCAAACAGTTGACCTTAGCAGCATTGACCTTGACGACATTTTTGGAGTAGACACTGAAAAAGATGGATATTCTTATTCTTGGACAGATGACCAAGGACACACAGTTGGAGAAGTTACTCTTACAGAAGCTAAAAACTTCACTCTCAATGAAGAAAAAATTGAGTATAAAGCAAATGTAACTAAGGGCGAAAATGTTACAGACGAAGTTTCTGCTAATGTTACATTCACAGTTGATGAATATCAAAAAATTACTGATTTGTTCAACCTTAAAGGCAAATACTCATTCTTCAAAGTAAAAGAAATCAAAGTTGACGAAAGCGAAACTTATACTGGTGCGGAAGCTTTTGTAAGTGCTTTTGTTGCACAACACAAACATGAAACAGCAACTGCAAACATTTTTGTTGATGTTGAAAGCGAATATTCAAAGATTACTGTTGACGCGCTCAACTTCAAAGCATATGAAGATGGTCAAGATGGCGATGATGGTTCTTATACAGGCACAGTTTACAACTCAGAAGGAAAAAATTTAGGCGGGCCACAAAAACCATCTGGCTGGGAAGCAGCAAACACATCAGTCGTTAGAGAAGAAAATGTTTCAATTTATGATTTGTTTGATATGTTGACTGGAGATGGTGTTACACTTAAAAAGTTCTATAGTGATGATGAACAAACTGCAGAAATATTTGTTGAACAAATTTTTGTTAAGATTAAATCAGACAGCGGACTTTCATTTAGTGTTACACTTGATTTAGATGCAAATCCAACAATCTATGATTTGATGGAAGCAATTTTAACAGCAAAAAGGTCAATTGATGGAAACGGCGATTACACACTTGAAAATGATGCTGAAAGTGGATTCCATCTTGAAAGCATTGATGTTCTCTTTAAATAAAAAAAATTTAAAATTTCTTTAAAAATTATTTGACATTGTCTTTCTAAGTGTGATAAACTTAGAAAACAATGGGAGTTTAGCTCAGTTGGTAGAGTACCTGCCTTACAAGCAGAGGGTCATAGGTTCGAGCCCTATAACTCCCACCAAAACAAACAACATAAGGACCTTACAAATTATGTCTTTGTAAAAGGAACTTTTGGAATAATAACAAAAAAGGCTATCAAATGATAGTCTTTTTTATTTGATTTTTTAAAAAAACTTGTCTTTTTAATTTTTTAGAATATAATATAGATAAATTCAACCAAGCCCAAAAGGCAATTTCTTGTGGTGACACAGCGTGGGGTTGAATTTTTTTTATTTTTTACAACAGGTTATTGTTTGCAAATGAGTGGGATTTGTGATATATTATAACAAGCGGGGCGTAGCGCAGGGGTAGCGCGCATGGTTCGGGACCATGAGGCCATGAGTTCAAATCTCATCGCCCCGACCAAAAATATTTTATTATGGGGATGGTTGATATGAAATTTTTAAAAAAAGAAGTTTGGAAAAAGAAAAACGAAAGTGACTTTATTTGGTGGCTTGAAACCAAGTGGAAGAGATGGTGTTCAGTTTTGAAAAGAAAGCAAAATTCAATTTATTTGCGGATTATCCATGGAAATTGACACCTGAGCAAAAGGAAATTTTTGATAAAGAAAATCCATATTGGGCAAACTTTTTTAGAGATAGAAAGTATAAGGAGAAGAAATGAAACTTATTACAAGTGCAAAATTTTTATTGTCAGTTGCGGAAGAGAAAAACATTATAAAAGATGATGTTCCAGAGATTGCTTTTGTGGGAAGAAGCAATGTTGGAAAGTCATCTCTTATAAACTCTCTTTGTGCAGTTAAAAATCTTGCAAAAACTTCTTCAATGCCAGGCTTGACAAAATACATAAACTATTTTTTGATAAATGAAAGTTTTAGAATTGTTGATTTGCCAGGTTATGGTTATGCGCAGACAGGGCAAAAACACATTGCAAACTGGGCTGGGCTTATGGAAAAATATCTCCTTTCGTCAAATTCTTTAAGGTCTGTTTTTGTGCTTGTTGATTGCAGGCATGAGCCAAGTGAACTTGACAAAATGATGCTTGATTTTTTAAATTCCTATCAAATTCCATATATAATAGTTGCAACAAAGGTGGACAAACTTGCAAAATCAAAAGTTTCGCAGGCTTGCAGTCAAATTGCAAAGGCACTTAATGTGAGAAAAGAAATCATCTATCCATTCTCTTCACAGACTCTGTTTGGCAAGGAGCAGCTTTTGGATTATATTGATGGAATAACAAAATAGTATAAAAAAATCAAAAAAAGTATATAAAATCGTTTGCCTAGTGCAAGCGTTTTTTGTTATAATATGTAAGAAACAAAAAGGAGAAGAAAATGAAAAAATATGTTTACTTATTCAAAGAAGCTGATGGAAAGAACAAGGCTCTCTTTGGGGGAAAGGGTGCAAACCTTGCTGAAATGACAAAAATTGGGCTTCCTGTTCCACAGGGTTTTACAATCACAACAGAAGCCTGCACACAATATTATGAAGATGGTCGAAAAATCAACGACCAAATTTTGGCGCAAATTGAAGACAAACTTGCAAAAATCGAAAAGATGACAGGGAAAAAATTTGGTGACCCAACAAATCCACTTTTGGTTTCTGTTCGTTCTGGCGCACGCGTTTCAATGCCTGGAATGATGGACACAATCTTAAACCTTGGTCTTAATGATGAAGTTGTTGTTGGGCTTGCAAAACTCACTAACAACGAAAGATTTGCTTATGACTCATATCGCCGTTTCATCCAAATGTTCAGCGATGTTGTTATGCAACAAGATAAATCAAAATATGAAAGAATTTTGGATGATATTAAGGCAAAGAAAGGCGTTCAGTTTGACAAGGATTTGACCGCCGATGATTTGAAAGAAATCGTTAAACTCTTCAAAAAGTTGTATAAAGAATCTCAAAAGAAAGACTTCCCACAAGAACCTAAAGAACAACTTATTGAAGCTGTTAAAGCCGTTTTCCGTTCTTGGGACAACGAAAGAGCAAATGTTTACAGAAGAATGCATGACATTCCATACAACTGGGGAACTGCCGTAAACGTTCAATCCATGGTGTTTGGAAACATGGGCGAAGACAGCGGAACTGGTGTTGCCTTCACAAGAAACCCATCGACTGGTGAAAACGCACTTTATGGTGAATATCTTATGAACGCACAGGGCGAAGATGTTGTTGCCGGAATTAGAACTCCAAAACACATCAGCGAACTTGAAAAGCAAAATCCAGAAGTTTATGAACAGTTTGCTGCAATCGCAAAGAAACTTGAAAATCACTATAAAGATATGCAAGATATGGAATTTACCATTGAAAAAGGCAAACTTTATATGCTTCAAACAAGAAACGGCAAAAGAACAGCAAAAGCTGCTTTGAAAATTGCTGTTGACCTTGTTCATGAAGGCATGATTGACGAAAAACAAGCCCTTTTGATGCTTGACCCTAAACAACTTGATGCACTTTTGCACCCAACTTTTGAAGCCGCTGCTTTGAAGAAAGCCACAGTTATCGGCGAAGCACTTCCTGCTTCTCCAGGGGCTGCTTGCGGAAAAATCTGCTTCACTGCTGAAAAAGCAAAAGAAATGGGCGGAAAGAAAGACAAGGTTGTGCTTGTTCGTTTGGAAACAAGCCCAGAAGATATTGAAGGAATGGCTGCCAGCCAAGGCATTTTGACTGCTCGTGGGGGAATGACATCTCATGCTGCAGTTGTTGCTCGTGGAATGGGAACTTGCTGCGTTGCAGGTTGCAGCGATTTGAAATTTGCTGACGATGGAAAATCCTTCACTCTTGGCGGAAAGAAATATAAAGAAGGGGATGTTATCTCTTTTGACGGCTCTACAGGAAAAATCTATGATGGCGCAGTTGCAACAGAAGATGCAAAAATCTCTGGCGAATTTGCTACAATCATGGAATGGGCTGACAAATATCGCAACCTTATGATAAGAACAAATGCCGACAACCCACGCGACACAGCAGTTGCTTTCAACTTTGGCGCAGAAGGTGTTGGTCTTTGCAGAACTGAACATATGTTCTTTGAAGCAGACAGAATCCCTGCTGTTAGAGAAATGATTGTTTCTACAACAACAGAAGAAAGAAAGAAGGCTCTCAAAAAACTTCTTCCTATGCAACAAAAAGACTTTAAGGGCATATTCAAAGCAATGAAGGGGCGTCCAGTGACAATTCGTTTCTTGGACCCACCACTTCACGAATTTTTGCCACATGAAGATGCTGATATCAAGGCTCTTGCAAAAGAAATGGGACTTACATTTGATGCACTTAAAGCAACAGTTGCTTCACTTCATGAATTCAACCCAATGATGGGTCACCGTGGACTTCGTTTGGCTGTGACTTATCCTGAAATTGCAGAGATGCAAACAGAAGCAGTCATCAAGGCCGCTATTGAAGTTGAAAAAGAAGACAAGATTGATGTTGTTCCTGAAATCATGATTCCACTCACTTGCGACAGTGTTGAATTTAAGTATGTGAAAGACATTGTCACAGCAACCGCAGACCGCGTTCTTGCTGAAAATAAGGTTGACATGAAATACAAAGTTGGAACAATGATTGAAATCCCACGTGCTGCAATCACTGCTGACCAAATCGCAAAATATGCTGAATTCTTCTCATTCGGAACAAATGATTTGACTCAAATGACATATGGCTTCTCTCGTGATGATGCTGGCAAGTTCCTTGACACTTATTATGAAAAGAAGATTTTCGAAAGCGACCCATTCGCTCGTCTTGACCAAAACGGCGTTGGCAAACTTGTAAGAATTGCCGCTGAACTTGGAAAATCAACTCGTCCAGACATCAAACTTGGAATTTGCGGAGAACATGGTGGTGACCCATCATCTGTTGAATTCTGCCACAGAGTTGGACTCAACTATGTTTCTTGCTCTCCATACAGAGTGCCAATCGCAAGACTTGCCGCTGCACAGGCTGCAATCAAATATCCAAAAAAACAACCTATTTTTAAGAAAAAATAAGTTTAAAATAAAAAAAACGCTTCAAAAAAGCGTTTTTTTATTCATCATCCAAGACAATATTGCCGCAAAGAACATCAAAATATGAAAATGTTTGGAGTTTTTCGTCTTCCGTTTTGATTGTAAACACGCTTGGATAGACATCTTTTATTGTTGCACGCACTTGTTCTATGCGGCGGCGCCCACGGTTGATTTGCATTTGAATATTCTGTCCTTTAAGATTCATTATCTTCACTTTAATATCATCTAAGCCATATATAATCTTTCTCATATTCACCTCAATGGGATTTTTTCCATCAAAAACAAATTTATTCATATTTTTGTTCTAAGTGCGCTTTTGGGCAAATAGAATATAGTGTTTTGAAAAATTTGGAGGGGAATATGTCTTTTGAAACAAACAAATTTAGTGTAGTGAAGAAAAAGCGTTTGGAGAGTGCGGACTTTAATGTGGAATGCAATGTTGACACAGGAGTTGAAATTGAAAAAATACTCTCTGTTTGTCACAGTGCGCAGGCGGAAAATGCAGAAATTTTGAACGGAGTTGTAAATTATTCTGGCAGCATTGATTTGTGCATAATCTATTTGACTGTGGATGGGGAAGTTGGCACAATCAACGCAAGTTGTCCTTTTGCATCAAAATTTGAAGATGAAAACATTGCTGTGGGCGACAAAGTTGGCATTGAAGTGCAAGTTGAAGATTATTCTGTTGAGAGTGTGACGAGTGCGAACATAAAACTCAATCTTCTCTGTCAACAATCTGGTGTTTTGATTTTATGCCGTGAAATCGGCACAGTCAAGTGCGATGATGAAGATATTTGTGTTAAGCATGACGAAGTTTTAGTGAACACGCTTGTTGGAACTGCGCAAGACACATTTATTGTTGAAAGTGCAGTGTCACTTAAAGAACCTATTAAAAAGATTATTTCTGCGGACAGTCAGGCATATATCAAAAGCGCAGAAAGTGGTGTGAATTTTGTTTCAGTTGCCGGTGAAGTTGTGACAAAACTTTTATATCTTGGCGAAAACGACAAGTTTGAAACGATTTACACAACTGAAAGTTTTAAACAGGAGATAGAGCTTGAAGGTGTTACGCGTGAAGCAGTCAGTGAAGCCCAAGTTTTTGTTAAGAAAAACGCAGTTAAGTGCGAGATTGACACTCAGGAAAAGGGGGTTGATATAAAAATTCAAACTCCGCTTTTAATCAAAGTGACTTCTTATATCGAAAAGGGCGAAGATGTTGTGAGTGACATTTATTCAACGGCTCATGAACTTCAAGTGACAACTTCTTCTTTTGATATGACAAAACAATTTTCAGTTGAATGCTTTGAAGAGAAGATTGATGGCAATCTCACTTTGGAAGATGACAAGCCGCGTGTTGACAAAATTATGTTTGTTGGTGGAAGCAATGTTGCCGTCACAAACAGCTATGTGAAGGGCGGCGAAGTTTTTGTTGAAGGCGTGACAAAGACGAATGTTGTGTATTTAAACGATGAAACAAATTCGCTTTTAAGCGTTGTTGTGGAAGTCCCATTTGTTGTCAGTGACAAAGTTGATGCGCCAGATGAGAGCGCCGTTATGGCAATGGCAACTTTGGTGGATGTGGATGTTGCAGTTAAAAAGGGCAGAGAGTTTTTGTTTGATGGAAAGTTGAAAGTTTGTGCGCAGATTTTCTGTGACGAAGTTGGGGCAGTTATTTCAAGTGTGGAAAATGTTGGCGAACTTGCAGAGCGCGACTGTGCAATCGAAGTTATCTTTGCGGATGCTGGGCAGACTGCGTGGGACATTGCAAAAAGATTTAATGTCAAAGAAGAGAATGTTGTGTATCAAAATCCAGAACTTTCTTTCCCACTTACAAAAGATGAAAACATTGTAATGTTTTATAAAAAATAAGAAAAAACCCTTCAAAATGCAGTTTTTTTGCAAAAAAATCTCAAATTTCGCGTGATTTTTGAGATTTTTTCTTTTTTATGTGTCAACCATAAAAGCAAGGGAGTGGTTATGAAATACATTTTGTCTTTGATTGGAGTTGTGGCAGTTGTTTGCGGAATTCTTTGTTTTTAAAGTATAAATTGAATAATTTTGAGTTATTCTAAATGCAAGGAGAAACTTATGAAGAAAAAATGTATTTCAATTTTATTTGCTTTTGTGTTTGCCTTTTTGACAATTGGCGGCGGAGTGTATGCCTTTACAAACTCGCTGACCGAAGCGGAAGCAGCATATGCGGCGCTGACTTCTTCGCAGACGCGAACTGTGCAAACAAAACTCAAAAGGTGGGGTTATTACACTGGCACCGTGGATGGCATCTATGGAAATCTTACTCGAAAGGCAGTTAGATATTTCCAACAGAAAAATGGGCTTGCTGTGGATGGAATTGTTGGGCCAAAGACTGCCGCTGCTCTTGGGATGACTCTTTCAAAAGACGACAACTCAACTTCAAACAACGACCTTTATCTTCTTGCAAAGTGCGTCTATGCCGAAGCGCGTGGGGAAAGTTACACAGGGCAAGTGGCAGTTGCATCAGTTGTATTAAATAGAGTGAAAAGCTCGTCATTTCCAAACAGCGTAGCAGGTGTTATATATCAGGCAGGAGCGTTTTCAGTAGTAAGTGATGGGCAGATAAATTTAGAGCCAAATCAAACTGCATACAATGCCGCACGTGATGCACTCAATGGCTGGGACCCTACATATGGCGCACTTTTCTACTACAATGCAAAAACCGCAACCAACAAGTGGATTTACAGCAAAAAAACAACCGTGACTATTGGCAACCATGTGTTTGCAGTCTAAGGAGTGAAATATGAAAGAAAATAAGACAGAAAATCGCGAAAACAAACTTCATCACTACAAAAGCGCTGTGATTGGGCTTTCCATTGCAACAGGAATTTTGTCAGCAACCACTTTGGGGCTTGGAATTGCATATGGGGTCACCCAAAGTCAGGCAAACAACTATTCACTTCAACTTGAAAACATCTATAAAAAAAATTATTTTGAACTTGTGGATGAAGTCAACAATGCCGATATGAAAGTCAGCAAACTTTTGGCTTCAACAAGTGATACATATCAGGCGAAAATGCTTGCCGAAGTTGCGCAGTCCGCAAAAAATATGCAGTCAAACATTGCATCACTTCCGCTTTACAGCGACAATGTGCTTGAAAGTGTGAGATTTATCAATCAAATGAGCGGTTACACACAAACTTTGCAAGATAAAATTGCAAAGGGCGGAAGTTTGACGAGTGAAGATATTCAAACTTTAAACGAAATGCACGAAAGTTTGACTGAAATGAAAAGATATTTAAACAGAATGTCAACAAAAATGATTGACGGTTACAGCATCATGGAAGCATCTAGGCGTATGGAAGGGGACTACGATGAATTTTCACTTGATTTTGCTGGGATGAAGACGGTTGGCACGGACTATCCAACCATGATTTATGATGGACCATTTGCGGACAGTGTAGTCAATTCACAGATTAAAGGGCTTTCTGGAAGCCTTGTGACAAAGGAAGATGTGTATAACAAAATTGACAAGTTGTTTAAAAATGTTTCAAATATAAAGTTTGACAATGAAACTGACGGAAAATTTTCTACATACAATTTCCAAATGCAAAACAGTGACGGACAACACTTGTATGTTCAAGCGACAAAAGTGGGCGGATATATTTTAACAGTGAGCGGAAATGCAGATGCTGATGAAAAGACAATTGAACTTGAACAAGCAAAAGAGATTGCTTTAAACTTTGCAAAAGAGAACGGAGTGGAAAATGCTAAAATTGTTTGGCATCAAGAACTGGATGGGGAAGCGTATTTCAATATAGCCCCAGTGGAAAATGGGATTGTGCTTTATCCAGACCTTGTGAAAGTTAAGGTTGACCTTCAACATGGGCAAGTTATTGGCTATGATGCAATCAACTATTTCACAAATCACACGGCGCGAAACCTTGCAAAACCGACCGTTGACACAGAAAGTTTAAAGGCAAAAATTGACAATAGTTTTGAAATCGTTGGCACTAGTTTGGTGCTTGCACCACTTGAATACAACAGAGAAGTTGTGTGCGAAGAAATAGAATGCACTCGTGACGGCGCAACATATTACATCTATTTTAATGCAGTTTCTGGCGAGGAAGAAAATGTGTTGAAAGTTGTTGAAACCACAGACGGTGCAAAACTTATGTAAAAAAGAAAAACGGAAGAAATCTTCCGTTTTTTTGACTTATTCTTGTGGTTGTTCTGCGGCAACCTTCTCGTATTCTGCAAGAATCTTTTCTTTCAACATTTCGCGAACTTCTGTTTTGATTGGATGAACAATGTCTTTGAATTCGCCTTCGGCAGTCTTTCTGCTTGGCATTGAAAGGAAATAACCATCTTTGCCATTTATCACTTTGATATCGTGAACTACAAGTTCGTCATCGATTGTGATTGAAGCGACTGCTTTGAGTTTGTCGTTGTTGTTGTTAACGATTCTTACTCTAATGTCCGTAATGTTCAAGTTCCTATACCTTCCTTTTTTTAGATTAACCTTGTCGGTCATAATTATTATAACATAGAGAAATAAATTTGCAAAAGAATTTAACAAATTTATCAAAAAATTTTTAAAAAACATATAAGTTTAAAGGTGATACACATGAAAAAGATTTATTTTTTGGGAATTTGTGGGATTTCTATGTCGGCACTTGCGATTATGGCAAAAAAAGAAGGTTGTCTTGTGGGCGGCTGTGATGATGGGCAGATGAGCGAAGTTTTGCAAAAGGAAAATATTTGCGTTGACAAGAAGTTTGATGAAAAAAAGATATTGCAAGCGGATGAAATTGTCTATTCTTCCGCCATGCGCAAACATGAAAGTTTGAGTTTTGCACAAAAACATCATAAAAAAATCCTCTCACGTGGGGAATTTTTGGGAAGAATTGCAAGCGAGTATGACAGAGTGATTGCTGTGGCAGGCTCGCATGGGAAAACCACAACCACGGCACTTATTTTCCAAATATTGCAGTTTGCAGGGAAAAATCCAACCCTTCACCTTGGGGGACTTCGCTGTGAAAACTGCAAGAATTTTTATTTGGGCGACAAGGATTTTTTTGTGACAGAAGCGTGCGAATATTGTGACAATTTTTTGTTTTTAATGCCATATATAGGTGTTGTGACAAATGTTGAGAAAGAGCATTTAGATTATTTTAAAACTTTTGAAAATCAAAAAAAATCCTTTGAGAAATTTAAACGAAATTCCAGAATTGTGATTGACGATTTTGAAGGAATAAGTGCAAAGAATATCTCTCACGATAAAAATGGCGGACTTATTTTTACACTTTATAATAAAGGCAAAAAACTTATGAAAGTGAATATGCGCATATGCGAAGATGTGAATGTGAAAAATTGCATTTACGCATATCTTGTGGCAAAAAAACTTGAAATTCCAGATAATATAATCAAACTTGCTTTTGAAAATTTTCAAGGTGTGAAAACACGTTTTGAAAGAGTGGGCTGTGAATATTTTGAAACTGTGATTTGTGACTATGCACATCATCCCACTGAGATAAAAAATGCTGTCAAAAGTGCAAATAAAATTTTTAAAGGTAGGCAAATTGTCACAATATTTCAACCGCACACATATTCGCGCACAAAAACTTTGTTTAATGAATTTTTTGAAGTTTTTTCAAAGGTTCAAACACCACTATTTTACAAAACTTATCCAGCGCGTGAAAATGAAAGTGACGGCATGAGTGCGAAAACTTTTGCTGAAATTATCAAAAAATGCAATAAAAATGCACATTATTTTGATAATTTTGCGTCTTTAAGGGATTTTTTAATTGAAAATTTTTCAAAGGACAGTGTTTTGCTGTTTGTTGGAGCAGGAGATTTGCCGAGCATTTTACACAAAAATCATTTTATATCATAAAATGAAAATATGTTGAAGTTATATCGAGATGCCAACATTTTTTATAGATTTTTTGACAGAAAAACGAATGTTGTAAATGTCTTTTTGCACGGCTGGGGATGTGAGCATACAAGTTTTCTTTTTTGCCATAACTATCTTAAACAAAGCGCACTTTTTGTTGATTTTCCGCCCTTTGGGAAATCGAGCAAAGACATAAAAAATTGGACAATTTTTACATATGCATCCATGCTTATTTCACTTTTTGCAGACCTTAAAATTAAGAAAGTCAATTTAATTGGGCATTCATTTGGTGGACGCGTTGCCATCATTTTGTCGGCAATATGCAAAGACGAAGTTGAAAAACTTGTGCTTGTGGACAGTGCTGGATTAAAGCCGCGAAGGTCAATTTTCTTTTACTTTAAAATTTTGGCATTTAAAATAAAAAGAAAACTTGGGCTTGACACATCAAAATATGGCAGTTGTGATTACTTGGCACTTGGCTGTGATATGAGAAAGATATTCAATAATATTGTGAACACACATCTTGACGAATTTTTGCCGTTTATAAAATCAAAAACACTTGTTATCTTTGGCGAAAATGACAAGACAACACCGCTTTACATGGCACGAAAGTTTAAAAGAAAAATCAAAAACAGCAAACTTGTTGTTTTGAAAAATGCAGGGCATTTTTGCTATGTTGACAGGCGACTTGAATTTTTAGATTTGCTTAAAAATTTTTTGGAGTGAGTTATGTTTATTTTGTTTTCTTTTCTGTTCAGTATCCTTTTTGTGATTTTGGATTTGAGCTTTTTGAAAGTGTTTCAACTTGAAAATTACAAGCCAATTTCTTACATAAAAAAGGTGGCAAAATGCCAGTTTGCCTTTGGGACAAAAACACCGCTAAAAGCAACAAAACGCATAAAAAGGCTATTTTTTTGCGATTTTTTAGTGAAATTTTTGTGTTTTTCATTGATTTTTGCATTTTTTAGGATTTGGCTTTGCATTTTATTTTCATTTATTTTGTTTTTGATAAGCGACTATTTTGTTTTGCTCTCTTTCCTTTTAATGATGCCGATTGAAAGGCTTATCAAAAAAAATTATATTAAAAAAGCACAGAAAAAACTATCGACAGTTGGATGCAAAATCATTGCCATAACCGGAAGTTTTGGGAAAACTTCCACGAAAAATATTTTATATCAAATTTTAAGTGAACAATTTCGCGTGTGTGTCAGTCCAAACAGTTTCAACACACCTATGGGAGTTTGCAAAACCATTTTGGAAAATCTAAAAGAAAGTGATGAGTTTTTGATTTTGGAATTTGGCGCAAGAAAAAAGGGAGATATTGAAGAACTTGCAAAATTGTTTAAGCCTGATTTTGCAATAATCACACCAATAGGTGCGTGCCACTTGGAAACTTTTAAAAGTATTCAAACAATTGAAAACACAAAGTTTGAACTTTGCGAAAATACAAAAAATTTTGTTGTCTTTAATGATGGAGCAAAAAAACTGTATGAAAGATTTAACGGCGAAAAATATCTTGCAGGGGGAAGTGGATTTTGCTTTGTGAAAGATGTTTCATATAATAAAGATGGAAGTGAGTTTAATCTTGTTATCGGCGAAAAAAGTTTGGATTTTAAATCAGTTTTGCTTTCTAATTTTGACAATATTGCGGTTGCAGTTTGCATGGCGAACCTTTTGGGCGAAAGTTTTGATAATATTAGGCGCGGAGTTTGCAGGCTTAAATCAACCCCACATCGAATGGAACTTATCAAAGGTTTTGCAAATGTGATTGACGATTCTTACAACAGCAATTTTGATGGATTTTTAAGTGCGCTACAAGTTTTGTCGCACTTTTCTGGAAAGAAAATTGTTGTTTCTCCTGGAATTGTGGAACTTGGGAATATGCAATATGAAATAAACTTTAAAATTGCAAAAGAAGTGAAAAAATATGCAGATGTTTTTGTGATTATGAACAAAACAAACAGGGCTGCCCTTTCTCATGGGGCGGAAGGCATGGAGATGTATTTTGCATCCACGCGCGAAGAACAGACGAAACTTTTAAAAAGCATTTTGAACGCAGGGGATGTTGTTTTGTTTGAAAACGATTTGCCGGATAATTTTGCTTAATAATTTGCAATTAAAATAAAAATGTGATATGCTTATTATATGACAAAACCTATCGTTGCCATAGTCGGCAGAGCAAATGTTGGAAAATCCACTTTTTTCAACAAAATTTGCGGAAAAAGAATAAGTATTGTAGATGATGTTGCTGGTGTCACTCGCGACAGGCTTTATGCTGACGCAAATTGGAGTGGTCGTGATTTTACCATTGTCGATACTGGCGGCGTGGAACTTAAAAGTGAAGATGTTTTTCAAAAGGAAATCATAGAACAGGTTATGCTTGCCATTGAAAATGCAACAGTTATCATCTTTTTAGTGGATGGGAAAACTGGCATTACGCAAAGTGATGAAGATGTTGCAAAACTTTTGAGAAAACAAAAAGTTCCGGTTGTGTTGGTTGTCAATAAACTTGACACTTTTGAGATTTCCGCAACTTATGATTTTTATTCACTTGGGCTTGGCGAACCTTTTCCTGTTTCTTGCGCACAAGGCAAGGGAATAGGAGATGTTTTAGACAAGGTTATTTCTTATTTCCCACAGGACAGTGTTGAAGAAGAATTTGAAGGCATTAAAATCAGCCTTGTTGGAAGACCAAATGTGGGCAAAAGTTCACTTATCAACCGCCTTTTGGGCAAAAAACGCGTGGTTGTAAGTGACATTGAAGGCACAACGCGTGACAGTGTGGCAATTCCTTTTAAGTGCAACAAAAAAGACTATCAACTTATTGACACTGCTGGGCTTAGGCGACAACGCGCCGTTGAGAAGCAGTCTGTTGAAGGTTACAGTGTTTTGCGAAGCATGGACTCTATTGAACGAAGCGATGTGGTGCTTATTGTTTTTGACGCAAAAAGTGAGATAACTGAACAAGATGTGCGAATTGCAGGCTATGTGCATGAAGCAAAAAAGCCAAGTGTGATTTTAGTTAACAAATGGGACGAAAAAACTACTTCAAAAGAAGAATATTTGAAAACTTTAAAGGATAAACTTTCCTTTATGGATTATTTTAAAGTGTTGTTTGTGTCGGCGCTTACTGGAAAGGGACTTTCAGCAGTTATGACCACCGTTGACGAAGTTTTTGCAAATGCTTCAAAACGCGTGACAACTGGCATTTTAAATGACATTGTGCATGATGCAATTTTGAATTTTGAGCCACCTTCAAAGAATGGCAAAAAAGCAAAAATCTTGTTTTCAACACAAGCAAGCACAAATCCACCAAAATTTGTTTTCTTCTGCAAAGAGCCAAAAAATATCAACTTTTCCTATCAGCGCTATCTTGAAAATAAACTGCGTGAAAAAGTGGATTTTTCTGGCACACCTATAGAACTTGTATTTAAAGATAAGGGGGAAGAATGATTTATTTTTATCTTGCACTTACAATTTTAATAGGCTATTTGCTTGGGTGCATAAACTTTGCGCGCATCTTTACAAGAAAGGTTTCAAATGAAGACATAACTCAAATTGGAAGCAAAAACCCTGGCGCAATGAATATGCTGAGAACACAAGGTTTTGGGCTTGCGCTTCTCACCCTTGCATTTGAAGCAATCAAGGTTGGCGCACCGGCGCTTGTAAACTTTTTCATTTATCAAAAGTTTAATCCTGGCTATGAAAATTTGGCATATTTTTTAAGTGCTTTCAGCGGAATTATTGGACACTGTTTTCCTATTTACTATCGTTTTAAGGGCGGCAAAGGGGTTTCTTGCACCTTTGGAATGTTCCTTTTTCATCCTGAATTTTGGTGGGTGTCGTTGATTGTTTTTGCATTCTGTTTTTTGCTGTTTTTCTTTATTCAGTATGGATTTATTATCACAAATTTGTTTATACTGGTCATGAACATTTATTCAACAGTAATGCTTGTTTTGCACCATGCGTTGATGTGGATTCCTATTGTCGTTATTTTGTGGATAAATTTTGCCTTTATCATTTTCTTGCATAGGGGAAATATTAAACGGCTTATTGCTGGCACGGAAAATAAAGTTGACTTTAAAGAGAAGGTGTTTAAACACTTTAAAAAGAAGAAAAACGAAGAACAAATTGAAGTTAATACAGACGAAACAACTGACGGCTCACAAAAAGATGAATAGGGGAAAATATGGAATATCTTTTACTTGAACTAAGGCCTTATATGATTGATGTCAATGACGATTTGTATGAAATGTTGCAAGAAATTCCTTACAAAGACGAATTTGACCAGACGAATGAATTTTATGGAAAAACAAAACAACAAATCAAAGATGAAATAAATGCAAAAATGAAAATTGCATATTCTTTAAATTTGTCAAGAAACGTGCTGCCAAATGAAACATATGTTTTGTATGTCGATGGAAAACCTGTGTGTATGGGTGGGCTTAGACTTCGCTTAAACAACTTTTTGAAAAGACACTCCGGAAATATTTGGTATAAAACAAGGCCTTCACAAAGGCACAAGGGCTATGCAACAATTTTGGCAAAATTGATTTGTGAAAGGGCAAAAGATTTGGGGATGAGCGAACTTGTTGCTCAGTGCGATGTAAACAATGTTGGCTCAAACAAGGTTCTGCAAAACAATGGTTTTAAAACTTATGTAAATCCACTTTGTCCTGATTGGGATGACACCAATTTTTATAAGAAAAAACTTTGATGAAAAATTAGCAATTTGATTGACTTTTTGTATTTTTATATGTTATATAATAATGTAGCTTTATACCATACCAAACAAATTAAAGTTACTAAAACAAGGGGGATTCTCTTTTAGAGACCCGCAAAGCTCTAAGTCCGCTGGTCTTCCATGCGGACTTATCTTTTTTGAAAGGATGAAGGGGGTTTTTATGAAATATCGTATTGGACTTGACATAGGAATTGCATCGGTTGGTTGGTGCGTTATGAAGCATGATGAAAATGACGAACCTTGCCAAATTGTCGATTTGGGAGTGAGAAAGTTTGAACCAGCAGAGAAGCCTGACACAGGGGAATCTCCATCTGTTGAAAGGCGTGTTGCGCGTGGAATAAGGCGTAATATAAGGCGCAAAAGAGAGCGTTTAGATAAAATAAAGGCACTTTTGCAAACTCAACTTTTGGGCGGAAAGGAAATTGATTTTTCTCCATGTGACATTTATGCTCAAAGAATGAAGGCACTTGATGAAAAAATTGATGATAATTCGCTTGCAAGGGTGATATATTCTATTGCCAAACACAGGGGCTTCAAGTCCAATCGCAAGGCCGAACTTAAAGAAAATGAAACTTCCAAGATGAAAAAGGCTATTGAAGAGAATAGTGAAAATATCAAACAATTCCGCTCTGTTGGGGAAATGTATTTTAAAGATGAAAAATATCACGAAACGCGTGAAAAACATTGTGATGGAGCGACAATAGAATATTCGGTGTATCACACACGAAATGAATCTGGAAAATATGAAAAAACATTGAGTAGAGAAGATGTTTTAAGTGAAGCAAAAACCCTTCTTGAAGCACAGAGAAAATATGGAAACACAAAAATCGATGATAAATTTGTTAAAGATGTTCTTCATGTGATTGACTATCAAAGGTCATATGACGAAGGCCCAAGTTATCCAAGTCCATATCATGTTTCGTTTAATGTGGGGCAGTGCACTTTCTTTAAAGAAGAAAAAAGAGCCCCTAAGGCATCGTTTAGTTATGAATATTTCACTGCCCTTTGCAATATAAATCACATGACACTGAATGGCGAAAAGTTGACGGCGGAACAAAGAGAAAAACTTATTGATGCATTTTTGAACTTTGAAAGTGTTAAATATGGAAAAGTAAGAAAAATCCTAGAACTTGACGAAAACGTCAAGTTTGGCGGCAAGAGTGGCTGTGATAATGACGACAGGATTTTTGTTGAAAGGAAATTTTCCTATGCAATTATGAAGTGTTTGAAAAACAAGGACAATCCAAAAGAGCATGAAGATTTGCTGAATGATATTGCCTATTGTCTTTCTTATTTCAAAAGTGATGAAAGAAGACTTGCATATTTGCGCAAACAAACAAGTTTGACGGAGGAAGAAATGCAAGCGCTTTTGGAACTTGATGCAAACAAATTTGGAAATTTAAGCATTAAGGCTTTAAAAATGCTTAATCCAGAACTTGAAAAGGGTTTTATTTATACAGATGCGTGCAAAAATGCAGGACTGGCTTCTCAAAATGGAGAGAAAAAAATTAAACTGAAATATAACGAATTGGAAGAATTAAAAGACATAACATCTCCTGTTGTTAGGCGCTCTGTTTCACAAACTATCAAGGTTGTCAATGCAATCATTGATAAATATGGCTCGCCATGTGCAATATATGTTGAACTTGCACGCGAGATGAACAAGGATTTTTCTGCAAGAAAAGAAATTGAAAAGCAGCAAAATAATAATTTTGCCGAAAATGAAAGGGCAATAAGTCAACTTAAAGAATTGGGATTCACTTTGCCGACCGGACAAGATATTATTAAATTCAAATTATATCAACAACAAAATGGCAAATGTGCATACAGCCAGAAGAGTTTTCTTAGTGTGTTTGGAAGTTTGAAAAATGTCTTTCTTAACAACAACACGCAAATCGACCATATCATTCCATACAGCCGTTGTTATGATGATAGTTTTAACAACAAAGTTTTGGTGCTTGCAAGTGAAAATCAACGCAAAGGGAACAGAATTCCTTTTGAATATTTTGGAAATGATGATACAAGATGGAAAAATTTTGAAGCATGGGCTTTGCAAACATATTTGCCTGTTGGGAAAAAGAAAAACAAAAAACTTGAAAAACTTTTGATGAAGGGATTGAGTGAAAATCAAGAAAAAGACCTTAATTCACGCGCTCTTAATGATACGCGATATATTGCAAAGTTTATGAAAGATTTGTTTGAGAAATATTTGATTTTTGCCGAAAGTAAACTGTCAAAAAAGCCTGTTAGACCTGTCAATGGGGCAATTACATCTTTCCTGAGAAAGATTTGGGGAATTAAAAAAGAGAGATTTGAAAGTGATTTACATCATGCCGTGGATGCCTGCATTGTTTCTTGTGTGGACAATGGAATCATTCAAAGAGTGACACAATATTTGCACTTCAACAATCTTAAAAAGATAGGAAGTGAAGATGTGTTTGTGGACAAATCAACTGGAGAGATTTTCACTGAAGAAGCAGTTCGCGAAAAATTTGGAAATCATTATCAAATGCCATTTGATGCTTTTAAAAGGGAATTGGAAATAAGAATATCTCCATGTGTTTTGGAACATAAAGACGAACTTTTCAAGTATGGATATACGGAAGATGAACTGAAAAGTTTGAAGCCAGTTTTTGTCAGCAGAATGGTTAATCACAAGGTGACTGGGGCAATACACAAACAGACAATTCGCAGCAAAAAATTGACCACGGATGACAAATTGATTGCTGTTACAAAGACAAAAATACAAGATTTGAAATTGGACAAAGATGGAGAAATTGAAAATTATCCAGAAAAATTTAGAAAAGATGACCGCGCTTTATATGAAGCCCTTAGAAATAAATTGCGTGAATACAAGGAAAAATATCCGCACGATTACGCGAAGAAGGCATTTGCAGAACCATTCTATAAACCAGCGCGCAATCCAAACAGCAGAAATGAAGTTAAAACAGTTAAGTTGCAAAAATATCTTGGCGATGCAATTGAAGTGAATGGTGGCTTGGCTGAAAATAATTCTATGATAAGAATTGACATATATGAAAAGAATGGAAAAAACTATTTTATTCCAGTATATGTTGCTGATTTTTATAAAAAACATATGCCAGACAGAATTGCAAAAGTAGGGCCATATAAAAATTGGCCAGTCTTAGATAATACATATGATTTTAAATTCTCACTTTTCAAAAATGACTTGATTCATATTAAACTTGACGAGCCGATTGCCTTTTATCCAAGAGATAATAAGGCGGTTAAAGAAAAAGTTATGTTGAATGACTTGTTTGTTTATTATATTTCGGCAGATAGGGCAACCGTGTCAATTGCTTTTGAAACAGCGGATGGGAAATACGAAACCAGGGGTAAGGGAATCCAAAAAATGCAAATTGAAAAATATGAAGTTGATATCCTTGGAAATGTGAGAAAAATAGATAGGGAAAATCGTAAGGAGTTCTGCTGATGGCTTTTTATAATATTTTTGTTGGTTCAAATTCGCACGTGAGTATCAAAAATGGACAATTGATGCTGAAAAATGAATTAAAACAGAGTGATTTTCCTGTTGAAGATATAAATGCCATTGTTTTTGAAAATTTGCAAACAAACATCTCACTTTACACACTAAGCCTGCTTGCAAAAAACAATGTGGCAGTGTTTATTTGCGATGAACACCATTTGCCATGTGCGTATTTTTTGCCTTTCAACACTCATTATAGCCAAACAAAAATGTTTAAAATTCAAACGGAACTTTCCGTGCCATTAAAAAAACAACTTTGGCAAGATATTGTCAAACATAAAATTGAAAATCAAAATAAATGTTTGATTCTTTGCAACAAGGCGGCTATGCTTGAAGAACTTATTGATAAGGTTAAATCAAACGACAACACAAATATAGAAGCAGTTGCTGCAAATAAATATTTTAAACTGCTTTTTGAATCTAATTTTACAAGAAATTTGGATTGTGACATAAATTACGCTCTTAATTACGGCTATTCAATTCTAAGGGGAATTATCGCAAGAAATCTTGTTGCGCATGGACTTTTGCCGTTTTTAGGATTGAAACACTGCAACACTTTTAATAATTTTAATCTTGCGGATGATTTAATTGAAGTTTTTCGCCCTTTCGTGGATTTGTTTGTATATCAAAACACTGAAATGCCTTTTGATACTTATTATAAAACCAGAATCTTTAACCTTTTAAATTGTGATTGCGTGATTGCAAATGGAAAATATACTTTGGCATATGCTATTGAAATTTTTATTCAATCTTTTGTTGATTCTTTGAAAGAAAAACAAAATAAATTGAAATTTCCACAACTTATTGAATTAAAGATGCATGAATATGAGTAATATTATGAGAATTCTTGTGTTTTTTGATTTGCCTGTTAAAACGAAGGAAGAATCACGCCAGGCGACTCAATTTAGAAAATTTTTGATAGATGATGGATTTTATATGATTCAATTCTCTCTTTATGGCAGAATTTGTTCGACAATCGAAAATGCTAAGCAACATGAAGAACGTATCAAAAATCATCTGCCTTTTAAAGGCTCTGTCAGGAGTTTAATTATCACCGAAAAACAATATGCCGGCATGAATATTCTTTTGGGCGGTGTGAAGAAAAAGGATAAAAAAGTCCTGGAAGGACAAATATCTTTTTTCTAAAAAATCATTCAATATCATCATTTTTTGTTAAATTTTTCTATTTTTTTTAAAAAACTCTATAAAAACAAAAAGCCTACATCATCGATAAATTCAACGATGTAGGTCTTTTGTTTTAGCCCTCTATTATACCATACCAAACAAAATAAAGGAACTAAAATTTCAAAAGAGTTGTCAATGTATTTTTTGATATTATACCATACCAAACAAAATAAAGGAACTAAAATCAAAAATTCGTGATGTTTTTCCCAAATATTATTATACCATACCAAACAAAATAAAGGAACTAAAATTAAAAAGATTGATAGAACTGACGATTTGAAATTATACCATACCAAACAAAATAAAGGAACTAAAATTTAGAAAGCAGCGTTTCAAGTTTGCAATCTATTATACCATACCAAACAAAATAAAGGAACTAAAATCTGCAAATAACTGCACTACATACCAAAGAAATTATACCATACCAAACAAAATAAAGGAACTAAAATAAAATCTGGATTTATGTTTGTTGTTGGAATATTATACCATACCAAACAAAATAAAGGAACTAAAATCCTTTTCCCAAACAAACCACGCATAAGCTAATTATACCATACCAAACAAAATAAAGGAACTAAAATTTTATATTTATGTTCTTCCAATTCATAATAATTATACCATACCAAACAAAATAAAGGAACTAAAATGTAGAATGCCCCATCTCTTTTGCTATAATTATTATACCATACCAAACAAAATAAAGGAACTAAAATAGCAGAAAGCACTTGCCAATGAAGATGAAAATTATACCATACCAAACAAAATAAAGGAACTAAAATTTTAAACCAGTATATTGAGATGTTAAATTTATTATACCATACCAAACAAAATAAAGGAACTAAAATAACTATGGCAACAGCATTGAGTTATGCATCATTATACCATACCAAACAAAATAAAGGAACTAAAATAAGGTCGCCTTCTTTTGTTGCGGTTTCTTTATTATACCATACCAAACAAAATAAAGGAACTAAAATGACTTAAAGTTAGTTAATAACCCATAACAAATTATACCATACCAAACAAAATAAAGGAACTAAAATTATACAATGTTATTAAACAATAAGTTTGTCATTATACCATACCAAACAAAATAAAGGAACTAAAATTCCGCTAACTTTTTTGCGTATGTTATTCCAATTATACCATACCAAACAAAATAAAGGAACTAAAATGATGAAAGCAATGCAAACAATGACAGAAAAATTATACCATACCAAACAAAATAAAGGAACTAAAATATTAAATCGTTTAACTCTTTTTCAGGGTCAATTATACCATACCAAACAAAATAAAGGAACTAAAATGATTTGTTCTTCCGTTAAATCATCTGCAACATTATACCATACCAAACAAAATAAAGGAACTAAAATCTCGAACTTTTGCTGCATAAACTTGTATTTATTATACCATACCAAACAAAATAAAGGAACTAAAATATCCAGTTGTTTGGGGTTAAGTTTAAGTGCATTATACCATACCAAACAAAATAAAGGAACTAAAATTAGGACACATACAGCTTTTGAAGCAGCAAAATTATACCATACCAAAAGATAAAGGGACTAAAATCGCTATAACCGACGCATAAATCCTTATCGTATTATACCATACCAAGCGCAATAAAGGAACTAAATTGCTTGAAACTGCTGGAAGAGCGGTTGTTTTGATTATACCATACCAAATAAATTAATGGAACTAAAATATACTTTATCTCCGACGTCTTGGAAGAAATATTTATCATATCGAGAAAATTAAAAGGACTAAAATGTCAATTCGTCTGGTGTTTTAAGAGTGGGGGCACTTTAATATTATAGCATAATTTTATGACTGAAATTAAGTAAAAGATGTTGAAAGTATTGAAAATTTAGGTAATTTATGTTATAATATACTTATGAAAACTATTCAGGAACTTAAAAAATTAGGAATTCTGAAAGGCCACAACATCCCAACCTATTTGGAGATGGAAGAACTTTATGAAGCTGGCGAAAATCGCGTTGGCATTGTGCAAGCAACGGGAACGGGGAAGTCTTTTGTTGCTTTTCAGTTTTTGTATGATAATGTTTTTAAGCCAAACAGAGATGTAGACGCGTCAAAAGAAGGATTTTTCACAAAAGACGGGCAATACAAAAGAAAGCGTGCTGTTGTTTTAGAGCCAAGGCAAGGCATTGTTTTCCGTTTTAATGAACTGTGTGAAAAGTTGTGCCAAGAACTCAATGTTCCTTTTGACGATGTTATTGTTGCAAGATATGATCAACTTAAACTTTTGACCGATGAAGAACTGAAACTTTTGGATTTTGACTACATAATTTTGGACGAATTTCATAGATTGGGTGCAGAAGGTCGTGGCAAAGTCACTCAAAGAGTTTTACGTGCAAATCCAAATGCCAAAGTTTTGGGGCTTACTGCAACTCCAATTCGTTATCTTGATAAAAGACGCGATATGGGCGATGAATTGTTTGGAGACAACATTGTTCGTGGACTGAATGTCGCAGAAGCAATCCATGAAGGTGTTTTGCCAAATCCAGAATATGTGATGGCTGTGCGTTCTTATGAAGAAACTGCGAAAATCATTGAAGACAAAATTGATGAAATAAAAGACAAAAAGACACGGGAACTTTATAAAAAAGAACTTGAGGAACTTCGTAGACACCCTGAGTTTGCAAAAGGCTTAAAAGAAACACTTGAGAGAAAAATCCAAAATAAAAATGGGAAATTTATTGCTTTTTGCACAGATACTGAAAAATTGCAATCTTTAAGAGACGAGATTGAAAAAGGTTTACTTAGCGGTGTTAATAAAAATGTCAAAATTTATCAAGTAACATATAAAGACAAAAAAGAAGACGTTGAACGGGCAATCAAAGCATTTGAAGAAGACAAATCCGACTGTTTTAAAATTATGCTTGCGGTTGATATGTTTAATGAAGGCATTCACATCAGTGATGTTGATGGTTGCTTTTTGTTTAGACCAACAATTTCACCTGAAGTTTATACACAGCAAATTGGAAGAGTTTTAAGCGTTAGAAATGACAAGGATTTTCACCCACAAATTTTTGATATTGTCAACAATTTGCAAAATTATGAAGAGATTTTGC
>CANRCQ010000001.1 GCA_947629145.1 uncultured Clostridia bacterium | reverse complement strand
CTAGATTTCCGCAAAAGGTGCAAGATATACTTAGAAAGGCAATGAAGAAACCAAAAACAACACTGGGCTTGTTGTGAACTTGGCACTTAACTATGGCGGAAGAGATGACATTCTTCACGCATCGAAACTTTTAGCGGAAAGTGGAAAAGAATATAATATAGAAAACTTCAAGCAATTTCTTTACAGTCCTGTTGACATCGACCTTTTGATTAGAACAAGTGGAGAATACAGAATTTCAAATTTTATGCTTTTCCAACTTGCTTACAGTGAACTTTACTTCACAAAAAAATATTGGCCTGATTTCGACAAAAAACAACTTTTACTTGCTTTGAAAAATTTTTCAAAGCGCAATAGACGCTTTGGGGGTGGCTGATATGAAAAAACGAGTTTACTCATCAATTTTGGTTGTGCTTTCACTTGCACTTTTGTTTGTGCTTAAATGGTTTGTAAGTGACTACTTTTTCGATGCTTTCTTTGTGATACTCGCTTGCTTTGGCGGATATGAAATATCAAAACTTCTCACAAAAATCGGCAGATACAATTATCTTGTTGTTGCAACGGCATTTCCAACATTACTATTGGCTGGAAATCTTGTCGGCATTCACTACATCTCTGTGACAGGCGATTTGTTCTGGATTTTATACACGATTTTGATTGACCTTGCAATTATGATTTTTGCTTTTCTTTGTGTATTTCTTTTCAACTTATGTCGAAAAAAATCTATGTTAAACGAGATGTCGGTTCGTGGAATTTACAAGACAAAATATCAAAAGTTTGCCCTTCAAAAGGCATTTAACACTTTGATTTGCTTCTTTTATCCAGCATTCTTGTTCTTGTTCTTCAACTTTCTCAATCACTTGGGAGAATTTCCACTCACAAAACTTGGCACAAACTTGAAATTTGCTTCACTGTTTGTGCTTTTGACTGCACTTTTAATTCCAATTCTCACTGACACTTTTGCAATGCTCACTGGCAACTTAATCGGTGGCAAAAAACTTTGCCCTAAAATTAGTCCAAACAAAACTATTTCAGGAAGTGTGGGCGGAGTTTTGTGGTGCGTGCTTTTCTGTGCGTGCGTATATTTGATTTTCAACTGCGTTGATGATTTTCAACCTTTCTTTTCAACTTTCCCTATCTGGGCATATCTTATCATTGCTTTTGTTGGCTCTGTTGTTGCGCAGTGTGGCGACCTTTTCGAGTCTATCATAAAACGCCGTGCAGGAGTGCATGACAGCGGAAAGTTCTTGCCAGGGCATGGTGGTGCGCTTGACCGAACAGACTCTCATATATTTATGGCGCCATTCATATTTGTTGTATTTTTGATTTGCCTTTTATAAACAAAAGACCGACATTAGTTTAAGGACAGATTATGATTGTTTTGTATATTCTTCTTGCCATTGTAATATTGCTTTTCATGGTTTTAGTGCATGAATTTGGACACTATATAGTGGGGAAAATTCTTAAATTTAAAATCAATGAGTTTTCCATTGGATTTGGCTTTCCTATCTTTTCTAAAACAAACAAAAAAACAGGCGAAAAGTTTTCTCTTCGTATTTTTCCGCTTGGGGGATATTGCGCTTTTGATGGCGAAGATGATGACGGCACATCTGGAAAAACTTCTTCCTTCAACGCACAAGCCCCATGGAAACGAATTTTGGTGTTTTTGGCTGGGGTGACGGCAAATTTTATTGTCGCAATAATTTTCTCTTGGATACTTCTTTCCACGATAGGATATGATGTTCCACAGGTTGTGAGAGATGTCACTTATGAAGAAAATGTGTTTAAGTCTGGGGATGTTATCACTTATGTTGATGGGCAAAAAATAGACTTTGCTTTTGGCGGAAATTATGTGAATATGGTGAATGCCAAAAAGCGCGCCGCACAAAAATATTACACCGATGTTGTTGGCATAGATAAAATTGAGTCTTTGAATTCCTTCCAATCTTTTGTCATTACAATTCGCCGAGATGGAAAAGGCGAAGAAATGGAAGTGAAAATCTATCCAGTTGTGGAGCAAGACAGCGAAAACAAAGATTTTATCAATGTTTACACTGGGCTTGAAAGTGATAAAGACGAACCGCCAGTAACACAAGCTTATGTGTTTAATGCATGGGAAGGCTTTTGCCGAAGTTTTGAAATGGCTTTTGGCTTTGCATGGGTTGTTCTTAAAAGTTTATGGCAACTTATCACCTTCCAAATTCCTATCACGGAGATGGGTGGTACTGTCACTACAATTTCAACAATTGCAACTTATGCATCACAGAGTATGTCTTATCTTTTGATCTTTATTCCACTTATTGCGGCAAACTTGGCTGTCTTTAATGCCTTGCCGTTTCCAGCCCTTGATGGCTCACACGTGTTATTCACGGCATTTGAGTGGATTTGGGGCAAACCTATCAACAGAAAAGTAGAAAACATAATTCACACAGTGGGCATTTGCATACTGTTTGCATTTGTGATTATCGTGGATATACTACATTTTGTTTTGTGAGATGAGATATGGATAAATATTTTTGGAGAGAGAAAAACGCGTTATCTTGCGTGGATAAGGCAAAAGTTTACAATCCAAGCATGGAAGAATTGGAGTGTGAACTTGTCTTGAAACTTGCGCAAAAAGTTGACAGAATTGACGTAATTTTTGATAAAAAGGCAAGGGAAGAATATTATAAAAATGACAAAAAGCCAAAGGAATTAAAACTTGAATCTTACACGGAAAGTGAACTTCAAGCCTTGCTTGGAACGCAGTATTTGGTGGATTTTTTGCAGGTTTTATGCGACCTTTGTGATTTTTACAAGATTGACCGAAATTTGCAAAAGATAGATTGCAAAAAAGACAAAGAAATTATTAAAGACACAATTTCACAATGTGTAATTGAACTTCAAAACAAACAAAACATCAAAGAAAATCTTCAAAAAGTATCGGGGGGGGTAATTGCACTTGCAGATATGCTTAATCTAAGCCTTGAAATGCTGGAAGAAAAAAGAATAGAAAAAGAGAAAAAGCAAGGTTCTTTCTTAAAAGGGAAATATGTTGAATTTGCTTAAATAATCTTGACAAAATAAGTTATTTCTCTTAAAATGATTACATGAACTTTCAAGAAGAATTTAACGCGCGCTTTGGCGACAAATATCAAAACTTGCAACTTAAAAATGTTGTGGTTAAAAAAGACAGCAATGAACTTGTTGTGACTTTTTTATATCCATCAACTGTGCCAGAACTAACGGCGGAAGAAAAACACGAGATAATCGCATTTATAAAAGAAAATGTGAACCTTGAAAAGTTGGAACTTAAAGTCAAATTTATGCGTGTTTTCTTGGAAGAGAAACTTGTTTTAAAGGCGATTTCTGCTTTCTTTGAACAAAAATACAAACTTGTGACAACTTATTTAAACGAAAATAACTTTAAAGTTTCAATCACACCTATTGATGTGCAAGTTGACGTTGAACTTTCAACGCGTATGCACGACTTTTTTATTGAACACAAGGTTGTGGCGGAACTTACAAAATATTTGAAGGACAATTTTTTGGTGGATTTTATATTCACTTTGATTGAAAACAAAGACTTTGTTGACGAAGTTGACATTCAAAATGTGCAAATGAAAACGGTGGCAAAGCCTATTTCAAGATACAATGTTGAGATTGTGAAAGAAGTTGTCGGCAAGGGAATTATCACAAAGCCAGAATACCTTTCTTATATAACTGCGCCAAAAAACTCTGTGGTTGTGGCTGGCTTTATAAGGCGCATTGAAAGACGCGATTTTGTCATTAAAAAAGGCAAGCGCGCCGGACAAAGCAAGGCATATTTTAGTTTTACAATTCAAGATGATAAGGGCAAAATTGACTGTATTTATTTCTGTGCAAAGTGCTATGAAAAAGTTATGGAGTCACTTGAAGAGTTTATGTTTGTTCTTGTGCATGGGGATGTGCGTTTAAATCAACAGAACAAACTTTGTTTGTATGCGGACAAGATTGCGCTTGCAAATAAACTTGAGAAGCAGCCGGAAGAAATCCAAGAAAAAGAACACAACGGTCATGTTGTGAATATTGAAAAGTTTGAAGCGCTTGAACAGGACACCATGTTTGGCGAAAAGAACAGATACAACAAAAAAATTTTGGGAAAGAAGATTGTTGTGTTTGATATTGAAACAACTGGACTAGACCCAGAACAAGACCAAATCATTGAAATTGGTGCTGTGAAAATCGACAACGGCAATATTATTGAAAAGTTTGCAAGTTTTGTTAGGCCAACAGTTGAAATTTCGCGCGATATAACAAATCTCACTGGCATTTCACAGGACATGGTTGAAAATGCACCAGATGTGCAAGATGTTATTAAAGATTTCTATGATTTCACACACGACTGCATAATAAGCGGACACAACATCATCAATTTTGATATTAAATTTATTCGCCGTGAAGGCGAAATTATGGGGCTTGACTTTGACAACGAACTTATCGACACTTTAAGTGAAGCCAGAACAGCAAGACTTAAACTTACAAAGTTTAATCTGTCGGCGCTTACAAACTATCTTGGAATTAAACTTGAAGGCGCACACAGGGCTTGGAACGATGCCTATGCAACGGCGCAGGTGCTTTTGAGACTTAATGAAATAAAATAATTTTGATTTTTTCTGTATTTTTTCTTGCTTTTTTTATAAATATAGTTTATAATAAAGATAACTTGGTAACGAGGAGGCAAATTTTTGCCTCCTCGTTGCTTTAAGAGAGACTTTTTTGGAGGATATATGGCTAAAATCAAAGAGATTTGCGAAGAAAAACTCAAACCAGTTATCGAAGAAATGGGCTATGAACTTTTGGAAGTAAGTTATGAAAAAGAAAATGGGGGAATGAGTTTGGTTTTTACAATCGACAGTGACAAGGGTGTAAGCATTGACGATTGTGAAATTGTAACAAAAAAGATAGACCCAATCTTAGACGAACTCAATCCAACTGACGACAAGCCTTACACACTTGTTGTGTCATCGCCAGGGCTTGACAGACCGCTAAAAACCGACCGTGACTTGAAGAGAAATCTTGGGCAAGAAGTTGAACTTACACTTTTTGCAAAACTTGACGGAAAAAAAGTTTTTGTTGGTGTGCTTGACAAGTTTGATGAAAAGACGGTGCAAATCAAAACCGAAAAAGAAACACTTGTGTTTGACAGAGAAAAAGTTGCAAATATTAAATTAGTTATTCATTTTTAAGGAGAAAAACATGGTAAATAAAGATTTTTTTAAGGCACTTGATGACCTTGAAGCAGAAAAGAAAATTGACAAAGAAACATTTATTCAAACGCTTGAAACAGCGCTCACTTCGGCTTATAAAAAGACCTATGGCGAAGCAAAAAGTGCAATGGTTAAGTTGTATCCAGAACGCAACACCATAAGAATTTATTCCTATAAAACAATCGTTGCAGAGCCAGAAGATTTAGACAAAGAAATCTCTTTGGAAGAAGCAAGAAAACAGAAAAAATCCTATAAAGTGGGCGACATAATTGCCGTTGAAGAAACCACAAAGGATTTTGGAAGAATTGCTGCACAAACTGCAAAGCAAGTTGTTATGCAAAAACTTCGTGAAATGGAAAGACAAAACGCTTTAAGCGAAATTTCCGAAAAAGAAGATGAACTTTTGACAACTGTTGTAAAGCGTATTGACGGCGACAATGTTTATGTTCAAATTCCAAACTCTCACACAGAAGGGCTTATGATGAAAAATGACCAAATCCCTGGCGACAACTTTCAAGTTGGCGACCGTGTGAAAGTTTACGTGAAGAAAATCAAAGAGTCTTTTAAAGGCACACAAATTCAAGTTTCAAGAAGCAATATCGGCTTTGTGAGAAAGTTGTTTGAACTTGAAGTTCCAGAGATTTCAAGTGGCGATGTTAAAATCAAAAACATTGCTCGTGACCCAGGAAATCGTGCAAAAGTTGCTGTTTTCACTGACAAACCTAACGTTGACGCAATCGGCGCTTGCGTGGGAAATCGTGGAACGAGAATTAACACCATTGTTGCAGAACTCAATGGCGAAAAAATCGACCTTATTGAATATTCACAAGACCCACTTGAATATATTGCAAGGGCGCTTGCACCAGCAAAAGTGCTTTCTGTTGAAACCAACGACAGTCTTAATATGTCACAGGTTATTGTTCCAGACGACAAACTTTCTCTTGCAATCGGCAAGGGTGGACAAAATGTTCGACTTGCTGCAAGGCTCACTGGTTGGAAGATTGATGTCAAGCCAGAAAGTTTCCTTCGTCCAGCAGCTGAAACAAAGCCAGAAGAAGCTGAATATGAACTTACAGAACTTGCTGATGACAACTCTTTTGACCTTACTGACTTGGAAGAACTTGACGGAAACTTTGACAATCTTGATGATTTAGAAGAGAAGAAAGATGAATAAACCAAAAGAAAAAATTAGAATGTGTATTGTCTGCCGTGGGCAGAGCGACAAAAAGCAACTTCTTAGAGTTGTCAAAAACAAGGATGGCGAAATCTTTGTGGATGTCACTGGGAAGGCAAACGGCAGGGGTGCATATGTCTGCAAAGACAGGGCTTGTTATGAAAAACTTTGCAAGCAGAAAAGTTTGAACCGCGCGTTTAAATGCAATGTAAGTGATGAAGTTTACAAAAAAATAGGAGAGTGTATTGAATAATCTAAGCGGAATTATTTCAATAGCAAAAAAGGCAGGATATGTGATTGTTGGACAAGACACACTTAAAGGCTATGACAGGAAATTGTATCTATTGCTTTTAGACAAAACAGCAGGAAAAAGCTTGAACAGAGAAATGAATTTTCTTGCAAAAAACAAAGAAATTCCAATAATTGAAATCGAAAATCTGCCTGAAATATCAAAGATTGAAAACTGCAAAGTCTTGGGAATTAAAAATAAAAACCTGAGTGAAAGCATAATTAAAATTTTAAAAGGAGAATAACTTGGCACAACAACTTTTAAATTCATTAAAAACAATAAACAACATACAAAGGGATGGCTCTTTGCAAGATTTATTATTGTCTATAAAACAAGCAAGAGCGGATGTTGAGAAATTCTCCAAAAGTGTTGCAGACCAAAAGGCAAAACTTCAAAGCATAGCGCTTCAAGAACAGAAACAAAAAGAACTTGAAAAGCAGCAGCAGGCACAAAAAGAAGAGCCACAAAAGGTTGAGAAAAAAGAAGAAAAAATCTTCTCACAAGGCGGCACTTCAAACAATAACTTCCGCAAATTCGACAAGAATAATAATGACAAATTTTCCAAACAACAAAACGGAAAATTTCCACCAAGAAACAACAATAATGGCGGCTTTAATCAACGTTTTAACAACAACCAAAACCGACCATTTGGACAGCAAAATCAAGGACAAAAGCCAAAGAGCAACTCTTTTGTTTCGACAAGGGCAAACAACTTTAAGTCCTTTGCACCACAGGAAAGCAGTTCTGTTTTGGCAACTCCAGAACGTCAATTTGGCAACAAGAATAAACAGCGCAGAAACATCGATGAAAGCAAGAAAATTAGTGCTGTAAAACGCGCTGGTCAATACAAACAAAACAACATTCTTGTCATGGACGAAGAAGGTGTTGAAGAAACGACAATGGGTTCTAGAAAACTCATTAAAAAGAAGAAAGAAGAAAAGGCTGTTGTTGCAACAAAAATCACAAATGCAACAATCACATCTCGTGAAATCACTGTGAAAGAACTCTCCGAAAAAATTGGAAAGCCAGTTGCGGAAATTGTTAAAAAACTTATGCTTTTAGGGATTATGGCAACAATAAACAGCACGATTGATTTTGACACTTGCGAACTTGTTGCGAGTGAACTTGGTGTGACACTTGAACTTAAACTTGACAAAACTTACGAAGAAAAACTTATTGATGCGTCAACTGAAGCTGATGACGAAAAAGACCTTGTTAAAAGGCCACCTGTCGTCACTGTTATGGGGCACGTTGACCACGGCAAAACTTCCCTTTTGGATGCATTTAGAAAGACAAATGTTGTTTCTGGCGAAGCTGGCGGAATTACACAAAAAATCGGCGCTTATCAAATCTCTTTTGATGGCGAAAAAATCACTTTTATCGACACTCCTGGACACGCAGCATTCACTTCAATGCGTGCTCGTGGGGCGGAAGTGACAGATATTGCAATCTTGGTTGTTGCGGCTGATGACGGCATCATGCCACAGACGGTTGAAGCCATAAATCACATCAAAGCGGCAAAAGTTCCAATGATTGTTGCAATAAATAAGATGGACAAGCCAGAAGCAAATCCAGAACGCGTTAAACAGCAACTTGCTGAAAATGATGTCCTTCCAGAAGAATGGGGCGGAAATGCAATCTGTGTTCCTATCTCTTGCAAGACTGGAATGGGGCTTGACGAACTGAAAAAGATGATTCTTCTTGTTGCTGAAATGGAAGAACTTAAAGCAAATCCAAACAAGATGGCAACAGGAACAGTTATTGAAGCAGAACTCGACAAAACAAGGGGTGCTGTTGCAACAGTGCTTGTTCAAAACGGCACACTTAAAATTGGCGACTCAATTATGTCCGGCATAACCTATGGAAAAGTTAAGGCGATGTTTGACGAAAACGGAAAGGCGGTTAAGAAAGCACCACCATCAACACCAGTTGCTGTTATGGGCTTTAATGATGTGCCAAACTCCGGCGATGCAGTGTATGTTGTTGACGAAAATCTTTCAAAACAAGTTATCAATGAAAGAATAAACAAAATCAAACAAGAACGCGCAAAACACACTTCCGGAGTGAGTGCAGATGACTTTATGTCAAAAATTCATGAAGGTAATCTTAAAAATCTTAATGTCATTCTTAAAGCGGACACACAAGGCTCAGTTGAAGCAATCAAGGCTTCTCTTGAAGCAATTAGAAATGACGAAGTTAAGGTTGTTTGCCTTCACAGTGGCGCTGGTGCAATCACGGAAAGTGACGTTTTATTGGCACAGACCACAGGCGCAGTTATCGTTGCTTTCAACATTAAATCACCAAGTAAAACTTTATCTATGGCGGAGTCTTTGCACGTTGAGATTATTGAGTCTAAGATTATCTATGAGCTTGTTGACCAAATCACACGCCTTTCAAAAGGCATGATGACAATCAAGTATGAAGAAAAATATATTGGAAGTGCTGAAATTCGCGTTGTTTTCAAACTTTCATCTGCTGGAAAGGTTGCAGGAAGTTATGTGCTTGACGGCAAGATGATAAGAAACGGCATTGCAAAGATTAAACGCGGCGGAGAAATTATCGCAGAAAGCGTGATTGAAAGCATGAGAATTGTTAAAGACGAAAAAGCCGAAGTTGCAAAGGGCTTTGAATGCGGAATTAAACTTAAAGACAGTATCGACTTCCAAGAAGGCGATGTGATTGAATGCTATAAAAAAGAAGAGGTTAAAAGAGATTGACCTCTTTTTCAAATTAAAAGGAGAGAAACTATGTCAAACAGAATTGATAGAGCAAACAGCGAAATCCAAAAGGCGCTTATTGAAATTATTCAAACAAAAATGAACGACCCAAGGCTTAACAAAATTGTCAGCATAACCGAAGTTTCAGTGACTCCTGATTTTAAATATTGCAAGGCGAAAGTCAGCGTTTTGGACATTGAAGATGTTTCAAATGTGACAAAAGTTTTGCAGAAAAGCGAAGGTTTTATTAAAAGGGAACTTTCAAAGATGCTTGATATGCCACAAATTCCAAAGATAAATTTTGTTGTTGACAAAAGCACATTAAGCGCAATTCGCGTTGACGAGATTCTTAGAACTTTGAATATACCAGAGGTGGAAGATGATGACAAGTAAAGAGATTTTTGATATAATAAAATCGGCAAAAAAAGTTGCAATTTTCGCACATCAACATCCAGACCCTGACGCATATGGCTCGATGTTTGCAGTGAGAGATATGTGCAGAAATCTTGGCATAAATGCGGAAATCTTTGCTGTGAAAAGCCCAAAATGCTATTTGGATGAAATGTTCCCACTTGATGATGTGAAAGACAATTTTTCTCCAAAGAAGTTTGACCTTGCGATTGTGGTTGATGCGTCAACTCCGCACAGGGTTGAAAAGAAGTTTGAGCAAATCAATGAAATGAAAAAAATAGTTGTCATTGACCACCACTTGCCAGATGCAAGGGGAGATATAACAGAAAACTCACTTGTTGATGTGAACATGGCGGCGTGCTGTCAACTTTTAACACACTTTTTTGTTGAGAATAAAGTTGAAATCACAAATGATATTGCAACTTATCTTTGGGCAGGCATCACAGGTGACACAGGAAGATTTTTGCACTCCAACATAAGGAAAGACACCTTCGATGTGGCATCACTTTTGTTTGAAAAGGGTGCTGATGTTCAAAAGATTTATGATTTGATGTATAGGCGCGCAACAGTTAAACAGATAAAACTTAGAAACACTTTCACTGACAAGATGACACTTTTAAACGGCGGAAAAGTTGGCTTTGTAATTTTTTCAAACAAAGACAAGGCAAAGCTTGGCGTAACTGACGAAGACTTGAAACCATATATCAATGAAATCATACAGATTGAAGGGGTGGAACTGTCTTTGGTGTGCTATGAGTTTGCAGAAAATTATTATAAAGTAAGTTTGCGTTCTAAAAATTTCAATGCACAAAAATTTGCTGAACAACACAATGGTGGCGGCCATATTTGTGCGGCAGGATTTGAACTTAACACAACAAAGGGCAAATTGAAAAAACTTATCAAAGAATGGGTTAAGGGCATCAAATGACAAGTGGAATTATCTTAATAAACAAACCAAAAGGCATTTCTTCAAACACGGCTGTGAACATTGTCAAACACGCAGTTGGCGCGAAAAAATGCGGCCACCTTGGCACACTTGATTTGGAAGGCGAAGGGCTTTTGCCAGTGACCGTGAACAGCGCCACAAAACTTTTTGACTACTTTCTTCAAAAGGACAAAACATACATAACAACTTTTGTTTTTGGCTTTGAAACTGACACACTTGACCTTGCAGGCAGGGTGATTAAGGAAAAAGAAACAAATGTCACACTTGACGATGTGAAAAAAGCGGCACAAAAACTTGTGGGGAAACAAAATCAAATGCCACCACTTTACAGCGCTAAAAAAGTGAATGGACAGGTTGCATATAAAAGTGCGCGAAGTGGACAGCAGATTGAACTTCATCCAAAGGAAATTGAAATATATTCAATCAAGGTTTTAAGAGAGATTGAAAAGAACACTTTTGAGTTTGAGATTTCTTGTTCAAGCGGCACTTATATAAGAAGTGTGTGCAGAGATATGGCATATTTGATGTCAACCTATGGTAGTATGCATTGCATACTACGCACAAGATGTGGTGTATTTGATTTGAAAGATGCCTTTTCACTTGAAGATGTTAAAAATGGGCATTACACACTTATTCCATGCGACACATTGTTTGACTATGACAAGATTTATCTAAGTGAAGTTGACACACAAAAAGTTTTAAATGGACAACTTATTTCTGTAAAGAAAGATGGACTTTTTAAAGTTTATGGAAGCGAATTTTTGGGTGTAGGCGAAAGCCAAAACGGCTTGCTTAAACTGAAATTAAGATTATTTTAAGGGGGATTTATGTCACAAGTTTTATTTGGGCCAAGCGGAAACAGTCAGTCTTTTTATGACGAAGGCTTTTCATCCACGCTCGATGCGGCAAAATGGGTTAAGGACAAGGGACTTCAACTTTTTGAATACAGTTTTGGACAGGGCTATCGAATGACAGGTGCGATGGCGGAAAAACTTGGACAAGAGTTTCAAAAGCAAGGGGTTGAACTTTCAATTCATGCTCCATATTTTATCAACTTTTCAAATCCAGACCCAGTGATGTTTGAAAAATCAATTGGCTACATTAAAACTGGCATCAAGTTTATGAATTATTTCAACGCAAAAAGGCTTGTTTTTCATGCGGCATCTTGCGGAAAAGAAACTCGCGAAAATGCAGTTAAACTTTTGACTGAACGTATGAAAGAATGTATCGGCGACTTTGAAAGTGAACTTGGACAGAAGATGTATCTTTGCCCTGAAACTATGGGAAAAGTTATGCAAATTGGCACTTATAAAGAAATCATCGACCTTTGCACACTTTCTAAATTTCTTATGCCAACATTTGACTTTGGGCATATAAATGCGCTTACACAAGGCACTTTGAAAACTAAAGATGACTACAAAAGAATTTTTGATTATTCATTTGAAAAGTTGGGTGAAGTGCGCACAAAAAATGCCCACATCCATTTTTCAAAAATTCAATATGGGGCAAAGGGCGAAATCAAACATCTCACTTTTGACGACCAAATCTTTGGGCCTGAATTTGAGCCACTTTGCGAATATCTGGTTGAGAACAACATGAATTGTCATATTCTTTGTGAAAGTGCTGGCACACAGGCGGAAGATGCCCTTATTATGCAACAAATTTACAATCAACATAGATAAATTTAGCAAAATCACTTGCATTCAGCATATTTTTGTGTTAGAATAGCATGGTATAAATTATTTGAGGAGATTTTTATGGTTACAGCAGGCGATTTTAGAAAAGGAACAACTTTTGAAATGGACGGCAACGTTTACAACGTTATCGACTTTTTACACGTTAAACCTGGCAAAGGCTCTCCATTTGTTAGAGCAAAAATCAAAAACGTTATGACAGGACAGGTGCGTGAAGATACTTTCAACCCTTCCGACAAATTCCAAGAAGCAGTTATTGAAAAGAAAGAAATGCTTTATCTTTACAACGATGGGCAACTTTACTATTTCATGGACAACGAAACTTATGAACAAATGCCACTCAATAAAGATGTCGTTGAAGATGCATTAAACTTTGTCACAGAAAATATGCCAACAACAATGTATATCTACAAGGGCAACCCTTTTGCAGTTTATCCACCAACATTTGTTGAACTTGAAGTGACAGACACCGAACCTGGCATTCAAGGGGACACTTCAAAGGCATCTAAAAAACCAGCAACATTAAGCACAGGTTACACAATCCAAGTTCCACTTTTTGTCAACACAGGCGACATCATTCGCGTTGACACAAGAGATGGTTCTTACATGGAAAAAGTTAAATAAAAAAAGGCCAAACGGTCTTTTTTTTCGTTAAAAGAAGGCAGATTATAATTCTGCCTTTATTTGTTTAAGCCACTTTAAAATTATTTTGTTTTCAACAAGTGATTTTACAAGTCCTGGTTTTTCTTTTTCAGCCTTAATCGCAAGGGAAATAAGTGCAAGACAATCGTCTTTATTTTCTGGCTTGTATTTTTTCATTGATTGAAGAGTTGCTTCATAACTTTTTGGTGGAAAATCTTTAAAGTCACTGATAAAAGATTTTACATCATCAACATACAACACTTCAGGCTTTTGAAGGACAATGCTGTCTGCGGATGTGTCAGTGTTCCAAACACCAGCACTTTCGATGTTTTTAAACAAGGTGAGATATTTATCAACCTTTTCAAGCAACATGGACTTCTCTTTTTCTTTCTTATAGCAAGAATAACACAGTGATTTATAACTTTCATCTCCGCCAATTTTAACTTCTTCGCCATTTAAAACAAGATGATTTTTAGAAAATCTGCCGTTTAAAATCGCTTTCTTGCCACATTCACAAATGCTTTTTATTTCACAAATGCTGTCGGCAACTTCCAAAAGTCGCTTGCTGCCTTCAAAAAGTTCGGTTTTGAAATTTGTTTTCAGCCCATAACACAAAACAGGCACATCTTCCGCCAAATCACGCAGTTGGTCAATTTGCTTCTTTGTGCAGAATTGACATTCATCAACGATAACAACATCTTGTTTTGGATTTTGGCTTTCATAGATTGAAAGAAGATTGTCGTCTTTCTCAAACGTTGTGCAAGGGGCAGAAAGGCCGATGCGCGATGTCACTTCTCCCTTTTTAGAACGCGTGTCAAGCGCTGGCTTCAACAAAAGCACACTTTGTCCTTTTTGTATGTAGTTGAATCTGCACATAAGCGCTGATGCAGTTTTGGATGAGCCCATTGCTCCAAACTTATAATATAATTTTGCCATTTTTACACCTCTTTTATATGATAGCAAAAATTTTTGAAAAAACAAAATGAAACACGCATATTTTATTTGGAATTTTTAGATATTTTATTGTAAAATACCTTTATGAAAGATTTATCGCTTATAAGAAATTTTTGCATTATTGCACACATAGACCACGGCAAAAGCACGCTTGCAGACAGACTTATTGAAATGACAGGCACTGTTTCAAAACGCGATATGCAAGACCAAATTCTCGACAGTATGGAACTTGAACGCGAAAAGGGCATTACAATCAAACTTGCCCCAACGCGACTTATCTATGACTTTGAAGGCAAGGAATACACACTGAATTTGATTGACACACCAGGTCATGTGGACTTTACTTATGAAGTTTCGCGTTCGCTTGCTGCGTGCGAAGGGGCAATTTTGTTGGTGGATGCATCTCAAGGGGTGGAAGCACAAACCCTTGCAAACACCTATCTTGCACTTGACAACAATCTTGTGACTGTTCCGTGCATTAACAAAATAGACCTTCCATCTGCGCGAACCGAAGAAGTTAAACAAGAAATTGAAGATGTAATTGGGCTTGATGCAAGTGATTGTCCGTGTATTTCCGCGAAAGACGGCATAAACATTGACCAAGTTTTAAAGGCAATCATCACAAAAATTCCAGCGCCAGTTGGGGATGAAAACAAGCCACTTAAAGCGCTTATTTTTGACAGCCACTATGACAATTTTAAAGGGGCAATTTGCCTTATTCGTGTTTTTGACGGCTGTGTTAAACAAGGCGATAAGGTTTTGATGATGCAAACTGGCAAGGTTTTTGAAGTGACCGAAGTTGGAATATTTGTTCCAAACACGAAAACTGTTAATTCGCTTTCCGCCGGAGATGTGGGATATATTGCAGCATCAATTAAAACAATTGCGGATGTCAAAGTTGGCGACACTGTGACAAGCGCTGAAACGCCAATTTCACACGCACTTGCTGGATATAAAGAAGTTCAGCCGGTTGTCTTTTGTGGAATTTTCACAGTGGATAGAGCGAAATACAACGAACTTAAAGACGCGCTTGATAAACTTAAATTAAACGATGCAAGTTTGCAGTTTGCGCCAGAAGTTTCAACCGCTTTGGGCTTTGGATTTAGATGCGGCTTTTTGGGACTTTTGCACCTTGAAATAATCACAGAACGATTGGAACGCGAGTTTAATTTGGACATTATCACAACTGCGCCAAGTGTGTCTTATCATGTGTTTAAAACGAATGGACAGATGCTTGAAATCTCAAATCCTACAAATCTTCCACCAGCAGTTGAAATAAGCCGAATTGAAGAGCCGATTGTAAACACTTCCATTTTCACTCCACCAGAATATGTTGGGGCAATTATGGACTTGTGTCAGGAAAAACGCGGCATTTACAAAGATATGCAATATCTAGATAAAAAACGCGTGGAATTGAAATACACATTGCCACTTGGCGAAATTATCTATGACTTTTTCGACAGCCTTAAATCCAGGACAAAGGGCTATGCAAGTTTTGACTATGAAATCGCAGGTTTTCAAGAAGCCGACCTTGTGAAAGTTGACCTTTTGTTAAACGGCGAAAAGTGTGATGCGCTTTCACTTATCGTGCATAAAGACAAGGCATACACACGCGGCAGAGAACTGACTGAAAGGCTGAAAAAACTTATTCCAAGACAGTTGTTTGAAGTGCCTATTCAAGCTTGCATAGGCAACAAAATTATTGCGCGCGAAACAATCTCTGCAATGAGAAAAGACGTGCTTGCAAAATGCTATGGTGGGGACATCACGCGTAAAAGAAAGTTGCTTGAAAAACAAAAAGAAGGCAAAAAGAAAATGCGAAGGATTGGAAGTGTTGAAATCCCTTCGTCTGCCTTTATGAGTATTTTGAAACTTGACGAGGATGAGTGATGAAAGACATCTCTCTTTACATACACATTCCTTTTTGTGAAAAAAAATGCGCTTATTGTGCATTCAATTCTTTTTGCGCAAAGGATGATGTGAAGGAAAAATACATTTCTCTTTTGTGCGATGAGATAAAGCGAAGAAAACTGCCACGCATAGTGAAAACAATCTATTTTGGCGGCGGAACTCCAAGCACGCTTTTCCCAGCACAATTTAAAAGAATTTATGATTGCATCTACGACAACTTTGATGTTTATGACAATGCGGAATTTACAGTTGAGTGTAATCCAAACAGCATCACGGAAGAACTTTTAAAATGCTATAAATCTTGTCGTGTGAACAGGCTTAGCATTGGGGTTCAGTCGCTTTCTAACAAAAGTTTAAAAAAGATTGGGCGGCTGCATGACAAACAAACGGCACTTGATAAAATAAAACTTGCACGCAAATATTTTGACAACATTTCTTGTGACCTGATTGTGGGGCTTGAAGGGGAAGATGGAAAGGCACTTACAGGTTATGCAAAACAACTTTTGACCCTTGGGATAAAACATATCTCATGTTATTTTTTGGAAGTTTATCAAAACACTCCACTTTTTAAAATGATTGAAGAGAAAAAATACAAGCCACTTACGGATGAAGAGCAGATTAGCGCATTTGAAAAACTTTCAAACTATCTTATAGATGCCGGCATGGAAAGATATGAGATAAGCAATTTTGCCTATCCAGAGTATGAAAGCAAACACAACACAAATTACTGGAAACGCGGCGAATATCTTGGCTTTGGCATTTCGGCACATTCGTTTATTGATGGAGTTAGAACGGAAAATGCAGCAACATTGGATGACTATAAAATGGGCATTACAACAAGTGAAAAACTCACTGTAAAAGAAGAAGACGAAGAAAAAATTATGTTGGGGCTTAGATGCAATTTGGGAGTGAACTTAAAGGAGCTAAAGGTTGATTTAAAGGAAAATCCATATTACAAAGACTACATTAAACAGGGCATTTTAACTGAAAAGGAAGGCTTAGTGAAATTGAACCCAATGTTCTATCAAATTTCAAACACAATTATTTCAAATTTATTTGAAAAATAGTTGCAATTTTGATTTTGATGTGTTATAATCACAATGTAAAGTTAAAAAACTTGACAAAAGGCTGTGTATGGCAAAGATTGAACTTGACAATTTCATATATTATGGAAATCTGTTTGACATATATGGCAAACTGCTTTCAGTTGACAGGCAGGAAATTGCAAAACAATATTTTGCCTACAACATGACCCTTGCGGAGATTGCAAAAGAACGCAACATTTCGCGACAAGCGGTGTTGGATGCGATTGATAAATCTTGCCAAAAACTTAAAGAGTTTGAAGATGTGTTGGGGCTTTTGGAACTTAGAAAAAAACTTCATGAACTTCAATCCTTGGCAGGTGACAATGAAAAATTAAAGTTAAAAGTCGAAGAAATTTTAAAGGAAGAATAATGGCACTTTTTTCATCATTAGCAGAAAAATTTAATCATATTTTCTCAAAACTGACTAAGCGCGGAAAACTTACAGAACTTGAAATCAAAGAAGCAATGCGCGAAGTGAGAATTGCGCTACTAGAGGCCGATGTAAACTACATGGTGGCAAAAAAGTTTGTTGCCGATGTCAGTGAAAAGGCGGTTGGTGAAGACGTTATGAAAAGCCTTACACCAGGGCAAATGGTCATCAAAATCGTCAAAGACGAACTGACAAATCTAATCTCATCTCCAAATCAAAAACTTACAATTTCATCAAATCCACCAACAGTGATTATGATGTGTGGGCTTCAAGGTGCAGGAAAGACAACCATGTGCGCAAAACTTGCTGCACACCTTAAAAAAAGTGGGAAAAAGCCACTTTTGGTTGCGTGTGATATTTACAGGCCTGCCGCAATCAACCAACTTCAAGTTGTTGGAAAAACCGCAAATACAGAAGTGTTTGAACGTGGCACACAAAACCCAGTAAAAACCGCAAAAGAAGCGATTGCACACGCAAAGAAACAGGGCTTTGATGTTGTGATAATCGACACGGCAGGAAGGCTTCACATCAATCAAGAATTGATGGATGAACTCAAATCCATTAAAAAGGAAGTTAAGCCAGACGAAATATTGCTTGTTGTGGATGCAATGACTGGACAAGACGCAGTGACAATAGCGGAGAGTTTCAATAACGACCTTGATATAACCGGTGTAGTGCTTACAAAATTAGACGGCGACACGCGTGGTGGTGCGGCACTTTCAATCAAAGCAATCACTGGAAAACCTATCAAATTTTCTGGTGTTGGCGAAAAGATAGGCGACCTTGAACCATTTTACCCAGACCGTATTGCAAGTCGAATTTTGGGCATGGGGGATGTGCTTTCACTTATTGAAAGGGCGCAAGAAGCCGTAAGCGAAGAAGAAGCAAAGCAGATGGAAGCAAAACTTCGCGAAAATTCATTTACCTTTGAAGACTATCTAACTCAAATGGAAAATATGAAAAAGATGGGGAGTTTGCAAGACATTCTTTCAATGATTCCAGGGCTTTCTGGAAAAATGAAAAACATCAACATTGACGAAAAACAACTTCAAGTGAACAAGGCCATCATTCAAAGCATGACACATGAAGAGCGAGTTAACCCAGACATCATCAAGGCAAGCAGACGCAAGAGAATTGCTGACGGAAGCGGAACAACCATTCAACAAGTCAACTCACTTTTAAAGCAGTTTGAACAATCAAAAGAGATGATGAAAATGCTTAAAAATAAGCGCGGACTTAGGGGGTTGTTTTAATGAAAACGCAAGATAAACAAAATTTAGAACAAATTATCGAAGATTTAAAAGATTGTTTTGAAAGTACAGACCAAGATTGGTTTACAGGCAATGCAAAAACACAAGCCATTGAAATAAATAAGCAACTTGACGAAAAAAACAAGAAAAAAGTTGTTGCAACTTTTGAAAAAATGTATGCAAAACCAGTTGATGAAGATGGCGAATTTATGTATGAACCACTTGCAAAATTTTATGAAGTGTTCGGTGAAACAGAACATATATTGAAAGTTTTAAAGCATACAAAATCGAAAGAAAAGGCATTTTATTTGGCAGACTTGCTTGGAATAAAAAACAGACATTTAAGTAAAACAAAATTTACTGAAAAAACCCTTAAAATGATATTAAAAAAATTGTCTAGTTTTAAAGACTTGGACAACAATGAAAAAGAAATAATCGAAGCACTTAATGATATATTACAAAACTAATGTTTTGTTTTATATAACGAAAGAAATCTCTTTCGAAAAAATTTATTAAAAGGAGAAAATTAAAATGGCAGTTAAGATTAGACTTACAAGAATGGGAGACAAAAAATCACCTTTCTATCGTGTGGTTGTTGCTGACAGCAAAAGTCCAAGAGATGGAAAATATATCGACCTTCTTGGAACATACAATCCACTCACAAACCCTGCTGAAATCAAAATCGACAACGAAAAAGCAGAAAAGTGGCTTAAAAACGGCGCACTTCCAACTGAAACAGCAAAAAGCATTTTGGTTAAAAGCGGCGTAATCAAAACAGACAAAGAATAAGGAGTTTTATTATGGACGAATTATTGACTTTTCTTGTAAAGGCGCTTGTAAGTGATGCTGAAAGCGTGCAAGTTGAAAAGACAGAAAGCGAAAACGAGATTGTTTTTCGTGTGACAGTTGCAGAAAACGATATTGGAAAAGTTATCGGCAAAAACGGCAAAACGGCTTCAAGTTTAAGAAACATTATGCGCAGTGTTGCTGCAAAAGAACACAAAAAAGTGTTTGTAAAATTTGAGGACTAAAATGCAATTTGTTTGTGTCGGCAGAATTATTAAACCGCAGGGAATCAAAGGGGAAGTTAAAATCATGCCTTCCATAGACATCCCTGCGATTTTTAATGGAAAACATCCACTTTTTATTGAAAAACGCGAGAGTAAATTCAAGAGCGCTACATTTCGTCTTGGATATGCTTATGTTATGTTTGAAGAAATTCCAGACAGAAACACAGCCGAAAAATATCGCAACAAACTTGTGTATATCACAAAGGAAGAATTTGAAAGTTTGGCAGTTGACAACTATCTTATTGAAGATATGATTGGCACAATTTTGTATGACGAAAATGGCGAACTTGTTGGGCAAATAATGGGTGTCACGGATTATGGCTTTGATGACATTATTGTGATAAAGGAAGATGGGCGATTGTATGAAGTGCCTTTTAAAAAAGACATTTTCAAAGTGAAAGACAAGCAGTTTACTGTCATTCGCAAGGAATATGACGGCGCTAAATTGGAGAAAGAATCATGAAAATAGATATTCTCACACTTTTCCCAGAAGCCTTTGCACCACTTAAAACAAGCATTTTAGGCCGTGCGGAAAAAGACGAAATTTTGAAATTCAACATAGTAAACATTCGCGATTTTTCAAAGGATAAGCATAAAAAATGTGATGACTATCCATTTGGCGGAAGCGCAGGGATGCTTATGATGGTGCAGCCACTTTATGATGCTATAAAATCGGTGTATAAAAGGGGCAGCAAGATTATATTCCCATCCCCAATTGGACAAAAATTTTCCGTGCCAGTTGCACAAAAATTATCTAAATGTAAACATTTGATTTTTGTGTGCGGTCATTATGAAGGTGTGGATGAACGCATTTTTGAACTTTTCCCTATCCAGCAAATCTCCATAGGGGATTATGTGCTGACAGGTGGAGAACTTCCTGCAATGGTTATTATTGACACAGTTGCGCGTTTTATTGATGGAGTGATTTCAAAGGACAGTTTGACAAGCGAAAGTTTTTCAAACGGACTTTTGGAAGAGCCACAATACACAAGGCCACAGGAGTTTATGGGGCTTAAGGTGCCAGATGTGCTTATTTCAGGCAATCATGCAGAAGTTGAAAAGTGGCGCAAAGAGAAGCGACTAGAGCGCACAAAAGCACTGAGAAAAGATTTGTTAAACACAAAATAAAGTGTATTATGCAATGCATACTACACAATATCTTGTATAAAAGTAAGACAAGGAGTTGAAAATGGAACATTTTATCTGTAAAGTGGCCACCAGAGAAGAGTTGTTAAAAAGATGGGATTACTTGATTAAAATTCATCCAAAAAGCAAAAAATGGGTTGAGTTTAAGGAAAATGCTCTTAAACATTTTGATGAAAATAGCACTATATCATATTTGGGTTTTTTAGATAATGAAATAATATGTGAAGCTACTGCTTATGTAAAAAATTCTGCATTTATTGGAGATATAAGTGACCCATCGAATTTATTAAATGACAAAATGGCTTATTTGGCAGCTTTTAGAACTAATAAAGAATATGAAGGGCAAGGATATTTTGGTAAATTATATAAATTTATTGAGAATGATTTAAAGCAAAAGGGTTATAAAGAGTTGTCTCTTGGAGTAGGTCCAGAAGCGGTTAGAAATATAGAAATTTATTTTCATTTGGGATTTAGAGAATATATTAAAACTTTAATTGAGTATGAACCAGTTGAAGATAAACGCAAAAAGCAAATAAAAGATGTGATACTATTTTATAAAAAGAAGATATAAAAAAGGAAGGCTCTTAATTGTGAATCAACAAAATTCAACGAAGATAAACTGGTTTCCTGGACATATGCATAAAGCGCTTAAAGATATAGGTGAAAATCTTAAAAAGGTTGATGTTGTCACTTATATTCTTGACGCACGCATTCCACTTTCTTCAATCAATCTCAGCCTTAACAGGTTGACAGAAAACAAGCCTGTCCTTTATGTTTTCAACAAGATTGACATGGCGGACTCAAACAAACTTCAAGGGCTTTTGCCACAGTTTGTGGGGGAAAATTGCGATTATGTTTTATTTAACAGCACTCTTTCTGGAAAGAGCGACCTTATATTAAACAAGATAAAAAAACTTGCTTCAAAGAAGATTGAAAAATATAAGGCAAAAAACATAAAGGCAACTATTCGCACAATGGTAGTCGGTATCCCAAATTGTGGCAAAAGCACTTTGGTGAACAATCTTTGTAAAAAAGCAAAGACGGTCACAGGCGACAAGGCAGGTGTGACAAAACGCGGACAGTGGCTTTCTGTTGGAGATGGGGTTGAGATTTATGACACTCCGGGAACACTTTATCCAAACATTGAAAACCAGGATGTTGCCAAAAAACTTGCTTTTGTGGGAAGTGTTCGAGATGAGATTTTGGACTTTGTTGATTTGGCAATCGAACTTTTAAAACTTATAGAAAAGACCTATCCAAATGCACTTGAAAAACGATATAATGGTGCGAAAACACTTGAAGAAATTGCTCTTGCAAGAAAGTATGTTTTAAGTGGCGGCGAAGTTGATTTAGAACGCACTGCCCATGCCGTTGTGGATGATTTCCGCAAAGGAAGGCTTGGAAGGATGACCTTAGACTGATGGAGAAAGATTTAAGAAAAGTTGAAAATAAGATTAAAGGAACACGCGGCGAAATACTTGCGGCGAAATTTCTTAAAGGCAAAGGTTACAAGATTTTAAAGACAAATTTTACAACTCAAATAGGCGAGATTGACATCATTGCAAAGGACAAAGATTACATTGTTTTTGTGGAAGTTAAAAGCCGCGAAACTTATGCATTTGGAAGGCCTGCCGAAGCAGTTGACGAACACAAACAATATCAAATTCGTGGCACGGCGCAGATGTATTTGATGTTTACGCACCAAAACAATGCAAACTGCCGATTTGATGTTGTAGAGATTGTGGGCGAGAAAATCAATCACATCGAAAATGCGTTTTAAAATTTTTTTTGAAAATTTTATCAAAACACTTGTATTTTATATTGAAGATATGTTATACTTACAAAGACTTCGGGTGTTCCGCTGGGCAATTTGGCTTTATGAGCATCATGTCGAAAATCTGAAAAAAGGAGATAAGTCATGGCAAACATCATTGAACAACTTGAAAGAGAAGGCATGAAGGAAAACGTTCCAGAATTCGCTATCGGCGACACCGTTAGGGTTAATGTCAAGATTAAAGAAGGCGACAAGGAAAGACTTCAGGCTTTTGAAGGCGTTGTTATTGCAAGAAAGAATGGCGGAATTAGAGAAACTTTCACTGTAAGAAAAATCTCTTATGGCGTTGGTGTTGAAAAAACTTTTCCACTTCATTCACCAAAGATTGCATCTATTGAAGTTGTAAGAAAAGGCAAACCAAAGAGAGCAAAACTTTACTATGTAAGAACACGCACCGGCAAGGCTGCAAAAGTTAAAGCGGCTGACAACAACTAAAAACAAAAGGGGCAAAAATTGCCCTTTTTTTGTTTGCGTTTTTTAAGCAAGATTGATATAATAAAAACATGAAAACTTTTGATTGTGTGATAATAGGCGGTGGTGTTGGTGGCATGAGTGCCGCTGTTTATGCCAAACGCCGCAACAAGAATGTTGCAATAATTGAAAAATTTTCGCTTGGCGGAGAAGTTTTGGAACTTCAAAAAATACACAACTTTCCATCACAGGCAGAGATTGACGGCATAACATTGGCGCAACTTTTTTCTAAACAGATTGATGCGCTTGGAGTGGAAGTGATTTATGACGAAATCACAAGCACAAAACTTGGCGAACCTGACAAAACACTTGTTGGCAAAAAGGACACCTATGTGGCGAAAAGCGTGATTATCGCGTGCGGAATGAGTTATATTGAAGCAGGGGTGAATGAAAATGACTTTTTGGGAAAGGGTGTGAGTTACTGTGCAGTTTGTGATGCCAACTTCTTTAAAAACAAGCCTGTTTGTGTGATAAGTAAAGATGGCTCTGGGCTTAAAGCAGCGAATGTTTTGGCGGAAGTTTGCAGCGAAGTGACTGTTTTAGATGAAGGGGATTTACAACTTTTTGCCAAAGCCAACACCAACAAAAAGATAAAAATTTATTCTCAAACTAAACTTGTGAAAGTGCGTGGAAATGAAAAAGTTGATGGTGTGGAATACACGCAAAATGGCAAAATAAAAACACTTGAATGTGATGGAGTGTTTATTTCACTTGGCAGAAAAGCAAAGACGGACATCTTTGATATTAAAAAGGACGAACAAGGGTTTATCATAACAGACGAAAATATGAGAACATCTCGCTATGGAGTTTTTGCCGTGGGGGACATTAGAAAGAAAAATCTCAGGCAGATTGTCACTGCGTGCAGTGATGGGGCAATAGCAGGGCAACTTTGCTAGGAACATTTTTGAAAAACCTTTCATAGACTATGCTATGGAAAAAGAAAAGAAGTATAAAATCATTTGTGTAAAAGCACCAAAATGGAGTGTTCCATTTTTGAAAATGTTTTATAAAAAAGAGATTGGAAAAGGCGAATAATGAAAAATATGGTGTATTATGCATTGCATACTACACCATATATTGATTATTCCAAAATAAGTCCGCCATCTATAAAGAGTGTTTGTCCGGTTATGTAAGATGCTTTGTCACTTACAAGAAATGCCACTGCATCGGCGACATCTTTTGCCGTTCCAAGCCTTGAAAGTGGAGTCATGTTTGCAATCTCATCTTTCTCTTCTTGGGTGAGATTGTTGTTCATTTTTGTGTCAATAAACCCTGGTGCAACAATATTTATACGCATATCAAGATTTCCAAGTTCTGTTGCAAGAGAGCGGCAAAGCCCACTAAGTCCGCTTTTAGATGCGGTGTAAACACTTTCACAAGAACATCCATTTTTCTCTACAAAAGAACCCACAAGCACAATGTTTGCTGGGCGCTTGTTTAATGTGTTTTTAGTGAAGTATTTGATACATTTGATTGCGCCAATCAAGTTTGTTTGAATGATTTTGTCTATTTCTTCGTCTGGAACATCAAAGATAAGGGCGCGTTTTTGTGCAACTCCGCTGCAAAAAACAAGTGTGTCAACATATTGATTTTCTTTTTCAACCTTTTCAAAAAACTTTGATAAATCATCCTTTAATGTATCAAGTTTGTAAATCTTGCTGCCACTAAACTCGCTTTCATCTATTTTGTTTGTGTTGTAAGTTAGTGCCAAAGAAAAGCCGTCTTTTGACAGCTTTTTTGTTATTTCTTTTCCAATGTCACTTGAAGCGCCAATTATGAGTGCGGTTTTTTTCATATCACACCTCGGCTGTCCATGCTAAGCCAACGGCAGGCCCTGCGTGGGTTGCCACAACTGGACCAACTTCGCCTTCAAATATGTCAAACTTCCCAAAATCAGGGCGTTTTTTGATGAAATCCATAACTTGTTGTTTGAAAGTTTCATACAATTTGGTGTTTGCAATGTGCAAAATGAAAAGGCGTTTCAGTTTCTGTGGGATGGATGCAATCATATCTTTAATTGCCTTTTGAAGCCCAAAACTGTTTTTATTTGAAAGAATGCCTTTTTTAAAGATGATAATAGGCTTAATCTTTAAAATCGTGCCAAGGGTTGCGGTGACTCTGCCAATTCTTCCGCCTTTGTAGATGTATTCCAAAGTGTCTGGAACAAAGGTGATTATGCTGTTTTCTCTCAGCATTGTAAGGCGCTCCACAATCTCACTTACACTTTTGCCAGCATCACGCATTTCAACTGCTTCCATGATATAGCCAAGGATGGTCTGTGCAAGCGCCATACTGTCAAAAACAGTCACTTTTTCAGGGGCTTTGCACTGATTTTTTGCAAGGTTGGCGGCATTGTTGCAACCAGAAACTGTGCTTGAAATGGTGAAAACTAAAACTTCATCGCCCTTGTCGATGGCTTTGTTATATTCGTCAAGAAAAAGTTCCACAGAAGGTTGGCTTGTCTTTGGAAAAAGTTTTGTTTCTGTGAAATCTTTGAAAAACTGCTCAAATTCACCAGGCATTCCTTCCACAAACTCTTGATTTCTGTATAAATAGTGAAGTGGAATTATTGTTATGTCATGTTCTTGTGCGTATTCGCGTGGTGTGTAAGCGGTGCTGTCTGTGATAATTTTAATCATAAATACTCCTTTGAAGATACAATCTTCTTTTTATATCATAACATATATGATTGATAATTTCCAAATAAAAAAAGAAAATAATTTTTTTGTTTGACTTGAACCCCTTTTATATGTTATATTAAAGAGTAAATAAAATTATGCGGAGGCTGCTATGGAAGAATTGAGCAACGAAATTGATGTTAGACGTCAAAAAATTGATGAATTGAAGAAAATGGGGGAAATCCCTTATAAAGATAAGTTCGACAGAACTTGCACCATTCATGAAGCAAGGGAAAAACTTGGTCAGCGCGTGAAAATCGCTGGGCGTATTGTTTTTCGCAGAATTATGGGAAAATTTGGATTTTGCCAAATAAGAGATATTTATGACAAAATTCAAATTTCTGTTGGAAGAAACGAGTTCAGTGAAGAAGATTACAACTTTTATAAAAAAATGATTGACATCGGCGATTTTATCGGTGTGGAAGGTGAAGTGTATGCCACTCAAACTGGCGAAATCACAGTTAAGGCAGAAAAAATAACCTTGCTTTCAAAAACTCTTCGTCCACTTCCAGAGAAGTTCCATGGGGTTGTGGACACAGAAATCAAATACAGACAGCGCTATCTTGACCTTATTTCAAACGAAGAGAGCCGCAAAATTTTCTTGACTCGAAGCAAAGTTACATCTTTTATTAGAAGATTTTTGGAAGATAACGGCTTTATCGAAGTTGAAACACCTATTTTACAGACAAGTGTTTCCGGCGCAAGTGCAAAGCCATTTTTCACACATCACAATGCCTTGGATTTGCAGTGCAATCTTAGAATTGCATTTGAATGTGCATTAAAGCAGTGCATTGCCGCAGGAATTGACCGCGTTTTTGAACTTGGAAAGGATTTTAGAAACGAAGGCATGGACCCAGCGCATCTTCAAGAATTTACTCAGGTTGAGTGGTATGCTTCCTATTGGAATTTTGAAGATAACATCGAATTTTTCAAAAAAATGCTTACAAATCTTTTAAAGGAATGTTTTGGAACAACTGTTGTCAATTATCAGGGGCAAGAGATTGATTTTTCTGCGGAATGGCCACGAATTGACTATGTCGCAAAAATGAGAGAACTTTTGGGCTGTGATTTTCTTGATATTGAAGATTTAGACGAACTTAAAAAGATTGTTGTTGACAAAAAACTCTTCTCTTATGGAGAACTTGACGAATGCAAGAGTGTGCGCACACTTATCGACTATATCTACAAGCGCAAAATTCGTGCTGGAATTGTAAATCCAACCATTCTTTACAACTATCCAGCATCTTTAAAGCCACTTGCAAGACGAAACGACAAAGACGAGAGAATTGTTGATGTCTTCCAAATTGTCGCTGGTGGACAAGAACTTGTCAATGCTTACAGCGAACTTGTTGACCCAATTATTCAACGCAAAACCCTTGAAGACCAACTTAAAGAGAAGGCTGCTGGGGATGACGAAACAATGGATGTTGACGAAGATTTCTTGCTTTCTATGGAACATGGAATGCCACCTATTTCTGGGCTTGGATTTGGAATTGACAGATTTTTGCAGTTTGCTTTTGACTGTGCAAATATTCGCGATGTTGTGCTTTTCCCACTTATGAAATAAGGAAAAAATATGGACGCACTGCAAATTATGAACTCTTTGGATTTGATGATTGAAAATCCAAAATGTGAACTTGAACATAAAACGCCGTTTGAACTTTTAGTGGCAGTTATTTTGTCCGCACAATGCACTGACAAACGCGTTAACTTGGTCACAAAAGAGTTATTTAAAAACTTCAATAAGCCAGAAGATTTTGCAAATATGCCGCAGGGACTTTTGGAAGAGAAAATCCATTCATGTGGCTTTTATCACAACAAAGCAAAGTCTATAATTTCAGCAAGCAAAGATATTGTAAATCGTTTTGATGGCAAAGTGCCAAATGATTTTGACCAACTTCTCACCCTTGCTGGGGTTGGAAGAAAAACAGCAAATGTTGTTATGGCAGTTGCTTTTGGTGGAGATAATTTTGCTGTTGACACCCATGTTCTTCGTGTTTCAAACAGGCTTGGAATTGTCAAAACTGACGACCCAAACAAGTGCGAACAGAAACTATGTATGTTCTTTCCAAAAAACAAGTGGTCAAAACTTCACTATCAAATGGTGCTTTTTGGAAGATATATCTGCAAGGCAATAAAGCCAGATTGCGAAAAGTGTTTATTTAATAAAGAATGTCCGCATTCGAGAGTGTAAAAGGAGAAAAATGTTTTTAGACAGAGTCAAAATTTCTATTAAGGCTGGCAATGGTGGAAAGGGTTCCACTTCTTTTTTGCGCACGAAACTCACTGCAAATGGTGGGCCAGATGGTGGAGATGGCGGCAAGGGTGGAGATGTGATATTCAAAGCCACTGACGAGATGAACACACTTCTTCCGTTTCGCTATAAAAAGAAGTTTGTTGCAGGGGATGGAGAAGACGGACATCAAAAAAATCAAACTGGGCATAATGGCAAAACTGAATTGATTTTAGTGCCAACTGGAACTGTCTTGATAAACCCACAGACAAACAAAATTGTTGCGGACCTAAACGAAAATGGACAGGAATTTATTGCACTAAAAGGTGGAGCAGGTGGACATGGAAACGCATATTACAAATCATCCATCAAACAAGCTCCATCATTCTCACAGACTGGCGAAGTGACAAGTTTAAAAGAGATTATCTTAGAACTTAAAACCATCGCGGATGTTGGGCTTGTTGGATTTCCAAATGTCGGCAAATCAACACTTTTGTCTGTTATTTCAAACGCAAATCCAAAGATTGCAAATTATCCATTCACAACCATCTATCCAAATCTTGGTGTGTGCGAAGTTTTGGGAGAAACATTTGTTGTAGCGGATATTCCAGGGCTGATTGAAGGCGCAAGTGAAGGGCTTGGACTTGGACATTATTTTCTTAAACACGTGGAACGCGTGCGACTTATCGTGCATCTTATTGATATAAGTGAAAGCGAAGGGAGAAGTGCAATAAAGGACTATGAAATTATCAATCAAGAACTTGCCAAATACAGCGCTGACCTTCCAAAAACAAAACAGATTATCGTCTTTTCAAAATGCGACTTATTAAGCGAAGAAGAACTTAAAAGCAAAATCGAAAGTTTTGTGAAAGCAACAAAAATAAAGGAATATTACTGCATCTCTTCTTATTCACGCACTGGAATTGAAGAATTAAAGAAAAAAATTCTTGAAAACTTAAAGAAAATTCCAAAGAAGCCAGCGCTTGCAGTTGAAGAGGATGATTTTGACAAGAAAGACAATTCATCTATCAAAATTACTCGCACTGATGATGGCGGATTTGTTGTTTCTGGTGGAAGAATAGACAGCCTTATCCGCGGAGTTGTGCTTACAGACCAACTTTCTTTTGCATATTTTCAAACACGTTTAAAAGAAATGGGCATAATAGATATGTTAAAAGAAAAGGGGCTTAAAGAAGGCGACAGTGTGACTATCAAAGATATAACTTTTGAATATATAGAATAACAACGTATTGTGTATTATGCAACCTAAACTATGGAATAACACCACAATATATTGTAAAAGGAGTGAAAATGATAACAACAAAACAAAGGGCTTTTTTAAGGGGACTTGGCAACGCACTTGACCCTGTTATGCAGATTGGAAAAGAAGGTTTAACTGAAAATGTTGTGACAAGTGTAAACTTGCTTTTGGAAGCACGCGAACTTGTGAAGATTAAGGTGTTGAAAAACATTGACTTAACTTCTCGCGAGATTGCCGATGAACTTTCATCAAAACTTAATGCCGATGTTGTGCAAGTGATTGGCAACAATCTTATTTTATATAAAAGCTCAACAAGAAAAAATTTTAAACATATCGAATTGCCATAAGGAAGACAAATGAAAGAAAATTTTAGTTATGAAATCATAAAAGAATGTCCTAAAACTGGTGCAAGAGCAGGGATTTTTCATACTCCACGCGGAGATATTTTAACACCTGTTTTTATGCCTGTCGGCACACAAGCGACTGTCAAGGGACTTCGACCAGAAGATTTAAGTGATATGTCCGCACAAATCATTCTTTCAAACACCTATCATCTTTTTTTAAGACCAGGCCATGAAATAGTAGAAAAGGCTGGCGGACTTCATAAATTTATGAATTGGGAAAAACCTATTCTCACTGACAGCGGCGGTTTTCAGGTGTTTTCTCTGGCGGATTTACGCAAAGTTTCCACAGATGGGGTGGAGTTTCGTTCGCATTTAAGCGGTGAAAAGTTTATGATGACACCGGAACTTTGTATGGAAATTCAGCGCTCGTTGGACAGCGACATTCATATGGCACTTGACCAATGCACAGAAGCTGGTGCAAGTTATGCTGAAGCGGAGAAGGCTGCTGAACTCTCTAAAATCTGGCTGGAAAGATGTGTTAAGGCGCATCAAGGCGGAAATCACATACTTTTTCCTATTATACAAGGCAATTTATATAAAGATTTACGCGTAAAATGCGTGGATTATTGCTCAAAACACGCAAAGTGCGGAATTGCTATTGGGGGACTTTCTGTCGGCGAAGAAAAAAGCACTATGTATGATATGTTAGACTTTTTAAATCCAATTATGCCACACGATATGCCACGTTATTTGATGGGTGTTGGAAGTCCGGATTGTTTGATTGAAGGATTTGCTCGTGGAATTGACATGATGGACTGCGTTTTGCCTACAAGAATTGCCAGAAACGGAACTGCATTCACAAAATATGGCAAAATGGTCGTTAAAAACAGCCGATATAAAGACGATTTTACACCAATAGAAGATGATTGCGACTGTTATGCGTGCAAACATTATACAAGGGCTTACATAAGACATCTTATAAATGCAGGCGAAATGCTTGGAGCGGAACTCCTTTCAATTCACAATCTTAGATTTCTTATTCGTCTTGCAGAAAACACACGCAATGCAATCTTAGGGGATTATTTTCCAGAATTTAGAGAAGATTTCTGGAAGTTATACAAATAAAAAAAACAAAAAAATTTTATTAAAATTTATCTATTGTTTGCTTTCTACTTTTTTCTATTTCTTTTGCCTTTGTTTTAGTTTCTTCAAAAAGTTTATTTAAGTTTTTAGGCATATCATTTGTATGTGCAAGTTCACCAGGTCCACTGAAATAAACATATTTTTCTAATTCTTTTGGTATAAAATTCTGTATCATATTTTTTCTCCTTTATATTTATAATACTTTATAGTTAAAAAGAAGTCAATTTATTCATAATAACAAATATAAAATAGGGGTAAGTTTATTGAAATTAAAAAATTGAGAGAGATTTATATTTTGGGTGACATTTTTTCGCCGTTATTTCCATGTTTATATCTATTCGCAAAAGACAGGTTTTACGAATAGATAGGCTAAATATAGTGGTGGGCGGTGCATAATACTTACAAAATATGGTATTATGCAATAAAATGCTCTTTTTTTATTATTTATTCATTTTTTGATAAATTTTCTTGCTTCTTAATTTTACTTTTCTTTAAAATCTTTTTTCTATATAATCATAAAAAAAAGTCCTTGTTAATTTTTAAGGACTTTTTTATTTAGAAAATTTAGGCATTTTTCTTTGAGCCTTTTTTGATTTCTTTTTCACGGCGTTTGTAATAATCTTCGATTGCTGCACGAATGCTTTCTTCTGCCATAAGTGAGCAGTGAATTTTATGTGGTGGAAGTTCCCCTAAAAGTTTCAAAACATCTTTGTTTGTCACTTTAAGTGCTTCATCAATTGTTTTTCCTTTTATAAGGTCACAAGCCATATCTGTTGAAGCAATTGCTGCGCAGCATCCAAAAGTTTTGAATTTTGCATTTTCGATGACGCCATTATCATTGATTTTAAGATACATCTTCATAATGTCGCCACAAGCAGCATTTCCCACTTGTCCAATTGCGTTTGCGCCATGCATTCCGCCAGCATTACGTGGATTTTGAAATCTGTCAATAACTGTTTTACTATACATTAGTTTAACCTCCCTGGTTGAATTGGTGATATTGCCCTAAGTTTAGCAACAACTTTTTGAATTTCATCTACAACATAGTCAACGTCTGACTTTGAAATGTTTGTTCCAAAGGAAATACGGATTGAGCCCTGTGCAATTTCATCTGGAACTCCCATTGCTTGTAAAACGTGTGATGGAAGAAGTGATTTTGATGTGCAAGCCGATGCTGTTGAAACACAAATTCCTGCAAGGTCAAGAAGCATCATAACAGATTCTCCTTCAATTCCGTAGAAAGAAATGTTTAAGATGGCATTGCTTTTTTGATGTGGATGGCCGTTTATCTGGAAAAATTCCACTTTTTCTTTAAGTTTTTCAAGGAAATAATCACGAATATTTTTGAGTTTTCTGTTGTTTACAAGTTGATTTCTAACAGCAATTTCGATTGCCTTTCCAAAGCCGGCAATTCCTGGAACATTCTCTGTTCCTGCACGCTTTCCGCGTTCTTGGTCTTGTCCGCCATATGTGATATTGTCAATTCTTACGCCATTTTTGATGTAAAGAGCCCCAACACCTTTTGGCCCATGGATTTTGTGAGATGACATTGACATCAAATCAATTTCCATATCCTGAACATCCATTTTTACATGACCAATTGCTTGAACTGCATCTGTGTGGAAATAAATGCCATAGTCATGTGCTATTTTTGCAATTGCTTTGATGTTTTGAATTGTGCCAACTTCGTTGTTGACAGTCATGATTGAAATCAAAGTTGTGTCTTTTCTTATTGCATGAAGAAGGTCTGGCAAACTTACAAGCCCATTTTCATCAACTGGCAAATATGTCACTTCAAAGCCTTCTTTTTCAAGTTGCTGGCAAGCATGAAGCACGGCATGATGTTCGATTTTGCTTGTAATAATATGTTTGCCCTTGTTTACGTTTGCACGAGCAACCCCTAAAATTGCCCAGTTATCTGCTTCCGTTCCGCCACTTGTGAAGTAGATTTCATTTGCCTTGCTGGCATTTATGGCATCTTTAACTCTGTCTCTTGCGCGGTCGATGATTGCAACTGCATCGCGGCCAAAACTGTGAAGACTTCCTGCGTTTCCGTAGATTGTGTTAAAGCAAGGAATCATCTCGTTTAAAACTTCGTTTGAAACATAAGTTGTGGATGCGTTGTCTAAGTAAATTTTTCTTTCCATAATCCTTTCCTTTTAATAAAAATTCACTTATATTTTAACACCAAAAAAATGTGTTGTCAATAGATAAAAAGAAAATTAGATATGTTTTTCTATCATATCTTTAAGGTCGGTTTTCGATATAAGTCCAATATGTTTTTCAACCTGTTTGCCGTCAACAAACAAAATCATGGTTGGAATGCTTAAAATACCGAAACTGCGAGCAAGTTTTTCGTCTTCGTCAACGTCAACTTTGTAAAACGAAGCCCCTGGGATTTTTGTGGCAAGTTCTTCCAAAATTGGAGTCATCATTCTGCAAGGCCCACACCAATTTGCAAAGAAATCGACTAAAATAACGCCCTTTGCAGTTTTTTCTTTAAAGTTTTTTTCTGTGATAATTTCCATATTAAACTCCTTTTAAAAGTTTATTTACAACAAAAGCTGACACAACCATGCCGCACATAGCCGGCTGATAAGCAATGCTTCCAACTTCGCTTTGTGAATGTTTAATTGGAAGTTGAGTTGATGTCACAACATCCAAAGATTCAACAGCACGTTCTCTAAGTTTTTTCCGCATCACTTTGGCAAGTCCGTCATTGCAAGTTTTATAAATATCAACAACTTGAAAGTTTGGAATTTCTATTCGATTTCCAGCACCCATTGCGGACACAATGTTTATGCCGTTTTGTTTACAAAAACAAATGAGTTCCACCTTGTCTGTGACAGAATCAATGCAATCGACAACATAGTCGAATTTAGAAGAAATAATGTCACATAGATTGTCCTTTGAAATGCGTTTTTGCACGGCATCAATTTTGATTTTTGGATTGATATTTAAAAGCATTTCTTTTAAAACTTCAACTTTAACTTGTCCTACAGTTTTAGAGTTTGCAACAATTTGACGATTTATATTTGTTTCATCGACAGTATCAAAATCAACTATTGTGAGATTGCCAACTCCACATCGAGCAAGCATTGTGACAACATAACCGCCAACTCCGCCAACACCAATCACTGCAACATTTGCTTTTTCAAGCAAATCAAGCCCATTTTCGCCTATTAAAATCTTTGTTCTATCTGTCCACATATTCTTCCTTTAATCAATATATTGTGGTGTTATGCAATAATTTTGTGACATAACACCACAAAATGTATTATAAAACATATTTTTTAAGGTCGTATTTAGATTGTCTATCTTTAAACACACTTAAAACATAGTTTTTGTCAATCAATATATCAAGCATTGGATGTTCGCCAGTGGCATTGAATGAAACATCTTCCAAAAGTGCTTCCATAATTGTGTGAAGTCTTCTTGCTCCCAAATCTTCGCTCGTTTCATTTTCTCTTGCTGCCATTTCGGCAATTTCATCTAAAGCGTCTTCTTTAAATACAAGATTTATGTTGTCAACTTTCAAAAGATTTGAATATTGAACTGTCACCGCATTTTTTGGAGTTGTTAAAATCTTTTTGAAATCATCTTTTGTCAAACTTTCAAGTTCAACCCTTATTGGAAAACGCCCTTGAAGTTCTGGAATCATATCTTCCATTTTAGATACATGAAAAGCCCCTGCCGCAATAAACAAAATAAAGTCAGTTTTCACATTGCCATATTTTGTTGGAACTGTGCTTCCTTCAACGATTGGCAAAATATCTCTTTGCACGCCTTCTCTGGAAACATCTGCGCTGTTTGTGGCTTGGCTTTTGCCAATGATTTTGTCGATTTCATCAATGAAGATTATGCCCTGTTCTTCCGCCAAAGCAATCGCTTCTTCATTGACATTGTCCATGTCGATTATCTTTTCACTTTCTTCTTGTAAAAGCACATCTCTTGCGTGTTTTACAGTCATCTTTTTCTTTTTGTGTTTTGGTGGATTAAGCCCATCAAACATAGAACCAAGTGATATTTCGTTTCCGCCAAGTGCCATGATTGGCTTTGGAGTGTCTAAAACAACAACTTCCACAATCTCATCTTCGCATTTTCCAGAATGAAGTTCTTCAAACAACATATCACGATTAACTTCAACCGTTGTCACGCGTCTGTTTTGGAAAAGTGCATCAACAAGCCTGTTTTCAACAAGTGGCATAACCTTGGCTTCAACTTCGTGTTTTTTGTTGTCCTTAACCATTCTAACGGCAACTTCAACAAGGTCACGAACCATGCTTTCAACATCGCGCCCTACATAGCCAACTTCGGTGTATTTTGTGGCTTCAACCTTTACAAACGGCGCGCCAACAAGTTTTGCAAGCCTTCTTGCAATTTCCGTTTTACCAACCCCAGTTGGTCCACTCATAACAATGTTTTTTGGAGTGATTTCGCTTCTCATTTCAGGAGAAAGACGGCTTCTTCTGTATCTGTTTCTAAGTGCAACTGCAACCGCCTTCTTAGCCTTTGTTTGACCAATAATATATTTGTCAAGTTCAGTTACAATCTGTTTTGGTGTGTAATTCATAATATCCCCCTTTAAAGTTCTTCCACAATGATGTTATCGTTTGTGAAAACGCAAATTTCGCTTGCAATTTTAAGTGCCTTAAATGCAATTTCACTTGCGGAAAATTCTGTGTTTTGTTGCAAAGCCCTTGCCGCAGCAAGCGCATAGTTTCCGCCAGAGCCAATAGCACAAATTCCGTCTTGTGGCTCTATCACATTTCCGGCGCCGTCAAGAATCAAAACTTGATTTTTGTCAGCAACAATCATCATTGCTTCAAGTTGTCTTGCCGCCTTGTCTTCACGCCAAGTTTGTGCAAGTTCAACAGCACTTCTCATAAGGTTCCCTGCAAATTTATTGAGCATACCTTCAAATCTTTCGCTCAAAGAAAATGCGTCTGCAACGCTTCCTGCAAAGCCAACAACAACACTGTTGTTGTAAATTCTTCTAACCTTTTTTGCGTTGTTTTTAAAGATGATGGAATTTTGCATTGTAACCTGTCCATCCCCAGCAACAGCAATTTTTCCGTCACGTTTAACAGCGCAAATTGTTGTGCCTCTAAAAATAGTTTCCATAAAATTTCTCCTTAAATTTTTCGATTTGTGATTTAGATAATTCTCTTTGATTTTCGACTTCTTTTTTTAATACTTCTAAATCTTCTAGTTTAATTATATCATATTTCAAAGTGATTAACCTAAACTTTACAACACTTTTTTCAAGTAAATTTTGCAAAATTTTTGAAATACAGGTTTTTTCAGCCAAAAATTCCACCCCATAGCGCCTGAAAAAGTGACAAATCACGTTGTAAGCGCAATAATTTGCCATCAAAAGTGTTTCAAAACTTCCTGCCGTTCCTGCAAATCCACCACAAACAAATATGTTTGGATTGGCTTTTAACTGCATATTTTGGTTTAAACAAGATGGTGCAAGAAGATAAGTCGTGCGTCTTACTGAAGAAAAACGCAAAATTTTACAGCCCTTTAATGCATCGATGCAATTTAAAATTTCCGCTTGTTCTTCGTTTGATAGTGCGGACACAAAGTCATCCAATAAAAAGACTTTTTGTCCAATCATGTATGACATTTTTAAACTTGCATAAGGCTTGTCCTGTGCAAAGTGTGGCCTGAAAAATGAATTTCTAAGTGCAAGGTCACTCATCTGCGCCATGTTTTCAATTGTGATTTGTTTTTCTCCGTCAATTTTATCGTAGTTTTTATCAAATTCCAAGATTTTGCTTACAACTTGGTTATATTCCCTTTCTGTGAGATTTACAAAACAGTCGCGTTGATTTATAAAATTTATCTTGTTTTTATCAAGGCTTGCTTCATCAATCGCAACAAGTTGCGGCTGATAAAAACACATATGAAGTTGGCCAATCAATTTTTCAACTGCCTTCACAAGCCCCATGCTTGTGTTGTGACCTGTTGCAATAATGGTCGGCTCAGTTTCATTTATCTCGTCAATCTCTGCATCAAAAATATGTATGTGCGGATGATTTTCAAGTTCACTTCTCACCTTTTTCATAAAATCATAACTATACAAAAATCCAAAGTTTTCATATCCATATTTTTTTGCAAGCGCAAGAAGTGGGCTGTTTAACAAGTCAAGTTCATCAAGCATATTTTCCGTCAAAAAAGTTTGATATTCGTCATAATAGTCAAAAGACTTGCTTGGCAAATTTTGTCCGTTGTCGAAAATGTGAACATTAAAGCCGTTGTTAGCCAAAATAAAGGCAACTTCAGCCCCTGCAAGTCCACATCCAATTATTTTAATTGTTTTTCTATTCGACAGACTTTCAAACATTCGCATCCACCTTGTAGTCGCAAGCAGAACATTTTTCAATCTTGCCTTTTCTTATCATATATTTGCCACATTTAGGGCAAACTTTTCCTGTTGGAATATCCCAACTCATAAAGTTGCAGCCGGTTCTGTCTTCGCACGCATAGAAAGTTTTTCCGCGCTTACTCTTAACCGCAAAAACTTTCTTTCCGCAGTTTGGACAAACTCCAACAGGCTTTTTCGCATCCTGTTCATAAGGCATAACATTCTTGCATTTTGGGAAGTTTGAACAACCCAAAAATTTTCCAAAACGGCCTTCTCTTAAAAGCATTTTATGCCCACATTTATCACAGATAACATCTGTTTCAACAGGCTCTGCTTTAAGCGAAACTCCGCTTGAATCAGCATTCTGCAAAAGCCCCTTAAAGCCGTTCCAGAAACTGTCAACAACACTGTGCCAATCGTCTTTATTTTCTGCAATATCGTCAAGTCGGTTTTCCATGTGAGCGGTGAATTTCACATTGATAACTCCGCTGAAAAACTTTTCTAGATAAACGGTTATCTTCCTTCCAAGTTCGGTTGGAACAAGATATTTTCCGTCTTTTGAACAATAGTTTCTTGCCGTCAAAAGTGTGATTGTGGCGGCATAAGTTGCAGGTCTTCCAATTCCCTTCTCTTCCATGGCTTTTACAAGGCTTGCTTCTGTAAAGCGAAGTGGTGGCTTTGTGAATTTTTGTTCTTGTTTAATTTCAGCCACATTCAAAACTTCTTTCTCTTCCAATTTAGGAAGTTTCGAGCCGTCTTTTTCTTCCTTATCTTCATCGGTGTATTCCTTGTAAACGGCCGTAAATCCAGCAAATTCCAAGGTCTTTCCAACCGATTTGAAATTGTAGTCGCCTGCATTTATCGAAACATTCACATTTGAATATTCTGCTTCTTTCATTTGGCTTGCAACAAAGCGTTCATAGATGAGTTTGTAAAGTCTGTAATTGTCTTTTGTCAAACTGTCTTTAACCATTTCTGGTGTCACTTGCAAAGAAATAGGTCTTATCGCTTCGTGCGCATCTTGTGCATTTTGTTTGCTTGCATAGATATTTGGCTTTTCTGGGACATAGTCTTTGCCATATTTTTGTGCGATAAAATCTAAGCACGCATTCTGTGCATCAACTGAAACACGCGTTGAGTCTGTTCTAATATAAGTGATAAGTGCGATTTTGCCTTCGCCCTTAACTTCAACGCCTTCATAAAGTTCTTGTGCGCACATTGTTGTTTTTTTAAGGCTCATGCCAAGTTTATTGAGTGCGTCTTGTTGCATTGTGGATGTTGTAAATGGCGCTGGTGCATGAGATTTTGTCTTTGTGCGTTTGATGTTTTCAACAACAAAATCCTTATCTTTAATTTCGCCAAGGGCTTTGTCAACATCTTCCTTTGAAGAAAGTTTAATCTTTTTGTTCTTATAATTTGTAAGTGTCGATTTAAACTTTATGTTGCTTTTTTCGTGCATTGCCGAAACAACCCAATATTCTTCTGGCTTAAAGTTTTCAATTTCAACTTCTCTGTCAACAACAAGTTTAAGTGCAACAGACTGCACCCTTCCTGCGCTGAGTTTTGGAGAGATTTTCCTTGAAAGAATAGGCGAAAGTTTATAGCCCACAATTCTGTCCAAAACGCGTCTTGCTTGCTGTGCATTGACAAGATTAAGGTCGATTGCACGCGGCTGTTCAAGCGCCTTCAAAACCGCCTTTTTTGAAATTTCGTTAAACTCAATTCGGCATTTCTTGTTTGGGTCAAGTCCCAAAACATATGCAACGTGCCATGAAATTGCTTCCCCTTCTCTATCAGGGTCGGTTGCGATTAAAACTTCGTCAGCCCCACCTGCCTTCTTTTTAAGGTCTGCAATAAGTTGCTTTTTATCTGGATTGATTTCATAGTGTGGTTCATAGTTGTTGTTAAGGTCAATTGAAAACGACTTTGCTGGCAAATCACGAATATGCCCTTTTGTCGCAAACACTTCATAACCATTTCCAAGATATTTTTTTAATGTGTCCCTTTTTGCTGGGGCTTCGATTACTACAAGTTTCAAATTAAAACTCCTTTTAAATTAGTGCATACATTTGCGCTGGCAACTTTCTTATTAAACCACGAATTTCCAAAGTTGTCAAACAACTGTTTAAAATATTCACAGGAATATTGCTTTTTTTTGCCAAATAGTCAAAATCACGCGGCTCCCCTTCAAGCAAATCCACAATTGCCTTTTCATCAAAGGACAGGGTTTCAACTTTTGTTTTCTTAGCCTTTGCTTCCATGCCATAAAACTCTAAAATATCCTTCGGTTCAAGCACACATTCGCCTTGCGCAGTTTTTATTATATGATTTGTAAGTTGACTCTTTTCACTTGTTATATTCCCAGGAACTGCAAAGACATCCCTTCCATATTCAAGGGCAAATTCCTTTGTGTGAGTTGTGCCACTTTTAAAAGCCGCTTCTGTGATAAGAACACCCTTGCCAAGCCCTGCAATAATTCGGTTGCGCCGTGGGAAAGTGTATTTCTTTGCAGAAAAAGATGGCGGATATTCACTTAAAAGCAAGCCCTTTTCGACAATTTCCTGCGCCAAAACAAAATTAGTTTGTGGGTAGATTTTATTGAAGCCACTTGCAACAACGGCAATCGTCTTTCCACCAGCATCAAGCGCCATTCTGTGTGAAATCTGGTCAACTCCATAACAAAGGCCACTGACAATCACAAATCCGCTTTCGGCAAGTTCCTTTGCAAAGCGCTCTGTGACAATCTTTCCATAAGAAGATGGCATTCGAGTGCCGACTATTGAAAAGCAATCCTTTTTCAGCAGTGACAAGTCCCCTTTGGCATATAAAATAAGCGGTCGCTCTGGAAGATTTATCAAACTTTCTGGATAATCTTCGCTTTCAATAGTCAAGATTTCAATGCCGCTGTTTTTCATGTTTTCAATGCTTGCAACAAATGTTGTTTCGTCAAAGTCAGCGGCGATTTTTATAACTTCTTCGGTCGATAAAATGCCATTTGGATTTTCAAAAACTTTGTCAAGCGAAAGCGGTTTTACTGTGTCCAAAAGTTCTTCCTGCTTCTTATATGAAATTTCGTGCATTGACATCAAAACTAAAAATTTTTCTAATTCACTAACCAAATTAAACTCCTTAAATAGACCAATATTTTCTGTCAAGTCCCCTGTAAGATATTGCTTCGGCAATGTGTTGAGGCTTTATATCTTCGCTTCCTTCCAGGTCGGCAATTGTTCTTGCAACTTTCAAAATTCGGTCATGAGCGCGCGCGGAAAGTTTAAGATTGTTGAATGCACTTTCCATAAGTGTTTGGCACTCCGGCGAAAGTTTGCAAAACTTCTTCATAACTGGCACGCTCATTTTGGCATTGCAATAATTTGTTGTGCCTTTAAAGCGTTCAAGTTGAATTTCGCGTGCCTTGTCAACACGCTTTTTTATCTCACTTGAACTTTCTTCTTTTTCGTCATTGTTAAGTTGTTTATAAGTGACATTGTCGCACTCCACTTGAATATCAATTCTGTCCATAATTGGCCCAGAAATCTTTGATAAATATTTGTGAATTTGAACTGGCGAACACTTACACTCTCTGTCCTTTGAACCATAATTTCCGCAAGGACATGGGTTCATGCTTGCAATAAGTGTGAAATTGGATGGATAAGTGACGGTCTGCAAAGCCCTTGCAACCGTGATAAAGCCATCTTCAAGCGGCTGACGCAGTGTTTCAATAAGATGGCGAGAATATTCTGGAAATTCGTCCAAGTAAAGCACTCCATTATGCGCCAAACTTATCTCCCCAGGCTTGCTGTGAAGCCCACCACCAGTAAGGCTGATTGCCGTTGCGGTGTGATGCGGAGTTCTAAACGGCCTTTGCGTGATAATGCCTTTTTTAAGGTCAAGTTCTCCAGCAACAGAATGAATTTTTGTCACTTCAAGCGCTTCTTCAAAAGTGAGATTAGGAAGTATTCCTGAAAAGCACTTTGCAAGCATACTCTTTCCACTTCCTGGTGGGCCAATCATAAGCACATTGTGTCCGCCAGCAGCGGCGATTTCAAGCGCACGTTTTGCTGCCTTTTGCCCCTTTACATTTTCAAAATCAAGTTTGTTTACATTCGCCTTTGCAACTTCTTCGAAAGTGGTTGTTTTAAGCGGCTCTAAAACTTTCTCAAAGTTTAAAAACTCAACCGTTTCGCGTAGGTTTTCAACTGTGTAAATTTCCAATCCGTCAATAAATTTGGCTTCTTCCTTGTTTGCATTTGGAATGACAAACTTCTTGTGTCCTTCCGTGGATGCACTGATTAAAATTGGCAAAACCCCTTTAACCATTTTCACACTGCCATCAAGCGAAAGTTCCCCTAAAAAGACATAGTCTTTATATGTAGATTTTGTGATTTGTTTTGTTGCTGCAAGAACCCCAACCGCAATGCCCAAATCAAAAAGTGGGCCTTCTTTTTTCACATCCGCAGGTGCAAGATTTATTGTGATGTGCTTCACTGGATATTCAAAGCCGGAATTTGCAATCGCAGACTTCACCCTTTCCTTTGCTTCCTTAACAGATGTATCGCCAAGCCCAACCACATCAAACTTTGGAAGGCCGCCAACAATGTCCGTTTCAATATCAACCTTAAAGCCATCTATCCCAAGTAAACCATAACTTAAAACCTTAGATAACATTTTCTCTCCTTTTGCAATTATACTAAGTATAACAAATTTCTTCAAGATTTCAAAACGATTTATAAAAAAACAAGTCAAATTTGACTTGTTTAATATAAAATCATTCCAATCAAGAACATAGCCGCAACGGAAAAACAAAATAAAATGATAAACCACTTGATAATTTTGTCCTTTAAAACACTTTTGTTAAACTGTTTTTCATATGCCGCTTCATTTGCAGTAATCATGTCAGTTGTTGTATTTGTGGTGTTAACTTTGTTTGCTTTGTAAAGGACAAATCTGTCTTTAAGTTCTTCTTTAAAATCTGTGAAATATTTGTAAATAAGCCACACTCCCCAAAACAGAGATAAAACAAGCAGGCTTGCCAAAACAAAATAAACAAAGCCTGTCCAAAATCTGTTTAAGATGGCAAATAGTGCCGCCAAAATGACGGCACCGCCAGTTATGAAGTATGGAAGTTTATTCACAAACAATTCCTTTTAATATGCGAAGATATAGATAATCACAATCACGATTGTTGCAACAAGCCAGCCCACAAGCCACCAGATGTTGCGCTTGTTCCAGCCGCCTGCACGTTTGCGAAGTGTCCAATAAAGCCCAAGCCAAATGATTATGATATAAGCCAAACATTCGCCAACAGCCTGGAATGCGTTTGCAACTTCAGGGCTGTTTGTTTTGAAGATAAGTTTCAAAATAAGTGCAAGTGCAATAAAGATGATTGCAAAGTAAGAAAGACAATCCAGAATCTTTGTTGAAGACCAAGTTCTTGGCTGTTTTTTGGGCTTTTCAGTTTTCTTTTCTTCTGCCATAAAATAACTCCTTTTAATTTATATGTTTGTTGACGGAAGTTCGTCAAAACATAACAAAATTATTTTGCAGTTTCTGTGTATCTGCTTTCACGAATGACATTAACTTTAATTTGTCCAGGATACTGCATTTCATTTTCAATCTTAGCAGCAATTTCCTTTGCCATAAACATTGCTTGTGCATCAGATATTTGTTCTGGCTTAACAATAATTCTAACTTCTCTGCCGGCTTGAACAGCAAAAGATTTGTCAACTCCTTCAAAGCCGTTTGCAATTTCTTCAAGTTGTTGCAGACGTTTGATATAGTTTTCAAAACTGTCGCGTCTTGCACCAGGTCTAGAACTTGAAATAGCATCCGCAACCTGCACAATAACCGCTTCGATTGACTTAAATTCAACATTAAAGTGGTGTGCTTCAATGCAGTGAACAACCGCTTCGCTTTCGCCATATTTCTTTGCTAAATCAACGCCAATTTGAACATGAGTTCCTTCTATTTCGTGGTCAAGAGCCTTGCCAATATCATGTAAAAGTCCGCCGCGTTTTGCAATCTTCACATTAGCGCCAATTTCACTTGCCAAAAGCCCTGCAATAATAGAACATTCAATAGAGTGTTTCAAAACATTTTGCCCATAACTTGTTCTGTATTTAAGCCTTCCCAAAACCTTTACAAGTTCTGGATTTAAGTTGAAAATTCCTGCTTCGTTGCAAGCATCTTCGCCAGCCTGCTTTATCATCTTGTCAACTTCTTTCTGCATTTTTTCAACAATTTCTTCAATGCGAGTTGGATGAATTCTTCCGTCTGCAATCAGCTTTTCAAGAGAAAGCCTTGCAACTTCTCTGCGAATTGGGTCAAAGCCCGAAACAGTGATTGTTTCAGGTGTGTCGTCAACAATAAGTTCAACCCCAGTAACCGCTTCAATCGCACGAATATTTCTGCCTTCACGCCCAATAATTCTTCCTTTCATTTCGTCATTAGGAAGAGAAACCACCGACACCGTCATTTCACTTGTTGTGTCAGTTGCACAGCGTTGAAGCGCCTGTCCAATAATTTCGCGCGCTTTCTTTTCTCCATTTTCCTTTGCTTCATCTTCAATTTGTTTAACAATGACTGCGGCTTCTTTTTGCGCATCATTTCTCATTGAAGAGATAAGCATATCTTTTGCTTCTTGTTTTGAAAGTTTTGCAACTTTTTCAAGTTCATCCAAGATTTGAGATTTAATCTTCTCTTCTTCTTCTTTCAAGGCATCAATTTTCAATTTTTCGTCTTGTAACTTAGCCTTTTCTTCATCGAGCTGTTCTGTCTTTTTGTCAACAGCCTGTTCTTTCTTTTCAATGTATTCTTCTCTTTGATTTAAGCGCTCTTCAAGTTTAACAACTTCCAAACGGCGTTCTTTGACTTCTTGTTCAACAGAATCTTTAAGTTTTTGAGTTTGTTCTTTACTTTCAATAACCGCTTCTTTTTTAATCGCTTTCGCCTCTGCATACGCGTCTTCGATAATTTTCAAAGCATTTGATTTATTTTTTTGAAGTTTTTTACTGCTGTAAACTTTATAGATAACAAAGCCAATTACAAATCCAAGTGCAAGCCCAACAATAAAAAGCACAACAGAAATCACCGACACGATAGCAGGGGAAACATCTAATAACATTTCCACCATAATACCCCTTTTAATTAAAGTTTTTATTGCCAATATGACGAAAAATAAAAGGCAAACCAAACTTACGAAATCTAGTTTACCCTTTTTTAAAAGATTTGTCAAACAAATTTATATATATTTTTGTTTTATATTTTGTCGAAAAAACGACAACAGAATATGTGGTGTATTATGCAATGCATACTACGCAATATTTTGTGTTTGTGCGTCTTCTCGCTTTATCAAAATTGGAGCCGCCCCATTTTCAATGAAGTCACGCGTGATAATGATTTTTCCATAGATTTTTGGGTCTGGAAGGTCAAACATAAGTTCTAGCATCTTTGTTTCCATAATAGTTCTTATTCCACGCGCCCCTGTTTTAAGTTCAATGGCTTTTTTAGAGATATATGATATGGCATCTTCGTTAAATTCAATATCAAAACCATCAATCTTAAACATCTGTTGATATTGCTTAATAAGTGAGTTTTTAGGTTCAATCAAAATTCTGCTGAGTGCCTTGTCGTCAAGGTCATCAAGTCCAGTGATTATTGGAAGTCGCCCAACAAATTCTGGAATAAGCCCAAATTTGATTAAGTCATCTGGCTGAACATCCTTTGAATAATCTATCTTCGCCTTTTCCGCCGTGTTTTTGATATTTGCGTTAAAGCCAAGTGATGCAGTTGAAAGACGTTTGTTTATAATATCATCCAAACCCACAAAAGCCCCACCACAAATAAACAAAATGTTTGTTGTGTCAATTTGAAGCATCTCTTGATGTGGATGTTTTCTTCCGCCTTGTGGTGGAACACTTGCAATAGTGCTTTCAATAATCTTCAAAAGCGCCTGCTGAACCCCTTCGCCACCAACATCTCTTGTAAGTGACCTGTTTTCGCTCTTTCTTGCAATTTTGTCGATTTCGTCAATGTAGATAATTCCGCGTTGCGCCCTTGCTATGTCATAGTCTGAATTTTGAATAAGTTTCAAAAGCACATTCTCAACATCTTCTCCAACATAGCCTGCTTCTGTGAGTGTTGTGGCATCTGCGCACGCAAAAGGCACATCCAAAATCTTTGCCAAGGTCCTGACTAAAAGCGTTTTCCCAGAGCCTGTTGGCCCAATCATAAGAACATTGCTTTTTTCAAGTTCCAGTGAGATTTGGTCTTTCTTTTTTGTTTTGTTGTGTTCGTTGTAGTTGATGCGCTTGTAGTGATTAAACACTGCCACAGAAAGCACTTTTTTCGCCTGTTCTTGTCCAATTACATAGTTGTCCAAGCTTTTTTTAATGTCTTTTGGCGATGGCAAAACCAAGTCTTTAAACACCTTAACTTTTGTGCTTTCTTCCTTTATAATATCGGCACAAATTCGCACGCAGTCATCACAAATAAATGCATCGCCGTTTGGGCTTGCAATAAGTTTCTTTACTTCCCTTTGCTGTTTTCCACAAAATGTGCAAGTGCAAATGTCGATGTCTCTCATTTTTACTCCTTGTTCTTTTTATTTTTTCTTGTCACAAAGATATTGTCAATAAGACCATATTCCTTTGCTTCTTTTGCCGTCATGTAGTTGTCGCGGTCGGTGTCTTTTTCAATGTCCTTTAAACTTTTTCCAGTGTTTTCACTTAAAATTCTGTTGAGCATCTCTTTTGTCTTTTTCATATGCTCAGCCTGAATTGCAATGTCACTTGCCTGACCTTGTGCGCCGCCAAGTGGCTGGTGAATCATAATTTCACTGTTTGGAAGTGCAAAGCGTTTTCCCTTCGTTCCGCTTGAAAGCAAAAATGCCCCCATAGACGCAGCAAGCCCAATGCAGATTGTTGAAACATCGCATTTAATATAGTTCATTGTGTCGTAGATGGCAATGCCAGCGCTCACCGACCCACCAGGACTGTTGATATAAAGATAAATGTCCTTATCTGGATTTTTTCCTTCAAGATAGATAAGTTGTGCAATGACAACATTTGCCGATGCATCGTTGATTTCGCCTGTCAAAAACACAATTCTGTCTTCCAAAAGCCTTGAATAAATGTCATAAGACCTTTCATTTGCGCCTGTTTGGTCAACCACCATAGGAATTAACATAGTTTACATCTCCTTTTTCTTATCAAACTCTTCATCACTTACAGGAACTTTCTTGTTTTTTGCCTTTAAGATTTTCATAACTTCTTCACGCAAAAGTTTGTTTTCGATTTCTCTTATATCGTTTTCTTTATATAAGTATTCTGTTTTTTTCTTAAACTCATCTTCTGGAACTTTAACTTGATATTCTTTTATAAGTTTGTTTATAATGCACTTTGAGCGAATTCCCCTAACAGCCCTTTTCTTCATGTATTCAGTGAATTCTGGCAGAGTTTGGAAGCCATTCATTTTTGCGATAAATTCTTTGTCAACTCTGTAAGAAGAAGCCATCTTATCAATTTGTTCAACTGCATCTTGCTCCACAAATTGCTCGTAGTCCTTTGGAACTTCAATATTTGAATTTTTGATAATTGCAGTCATAAGTTCAAGTTCATATTCAATTTCCTGGTCGTTGTATTTCATAGTTTCAATATGCTCTTTTGTGGCTTTTCTATACTCTTCAAGTGTTTCAAATTCTGTCGTATCAGCAACAAATTTGTCATCAAGTGTTGGAAGATGCTTTTCTCTAACCTTTTTAACAGTCACATCAAAAGAAGCTTTCTTTCCAGCCATATCCTTTTTAAAGTATGCTTCAGGGAAGTTTACAACAACTTCAACCTTATCTCCTGCTTTTGCGCCAATAAGTTGTTCTTCAAAGTTGTCAACAAACTGATGTTTTCCAATTTGAAGTGAATAATTTTCCGCAGTTCCCCCTTCAAACTGAACGCCATCCATAAAGCCCATAAAATCAATCAAAAGCACATCGCCGTTTTGTGCAGGTCTGTCAACTTCAACAAACTGTGCGTGTTCTTCAAGGGCATATTCAATGTCAGCATCAACTTCGCCATCAGTAACATCAAAGTCATGAACATAAATTTCAAGCCCTTCATGTTTTCCAACTTCAAAATCTGGAATAATCTCATATGAAATTTTAAGTGTAATTCCATCTTTTGAAATGCTCTCCAGGTGCATTTCTGGCTGAGAAACAGGTTCGCAGTTTGGATTTTGGTCAAGAACAACACTCATGTTTTGTCCAATTGCTTCGTCAATAGCATCATCAAAGAAAATGCCTTCTCCATAAGTTTGTTCGATAACCTTTCTTGGTGCATGACCCTTTCTAAAGCCCATTACATTAAATTTGTCCTTTTGCTTTTCATAGACCTTTTCCAAGCAAGCATTCCATTCATCTTGATTGAGAGAAATTGTAATCTCCAAAAGGTTTCTTGATTTTTTTTCAATTTTAAACATAATTTTACCTCCAAGTTCAAAAAATCTTTAAGCATTTTACCATATCAACCAGCAAAATGCAACAAAAAATGACATGATTTTACATCTAATATCGTCTAATAATGTCTAAGAATGTCGAAAACAACAATTATTCAATAAACATAGCGTCTCCAAAACTAAAAAAGCGATATTTTTCACTCACTGCCGTTTTATAAAGTTCAAGTGTTTTGTCGATGTCGCCCACAAAGGCAGAAACAAGCATGATAAGTGTGCTTTCAGGAAGGTGGAAGTTTGTGATAAGTGCATCCACCATTTTAAATTTGTATGGCGGATAGATGAAAATCTTTGTTTCTCGTTTTTGCGGAATAAGTTTTCCATCTTCGTCAACTCCACTTTCCAAAACACGAACGGTTGTTGTGCCAACTGCAATAATTCGCCTGCCTTCGCTTTTTGCAGTGTTTATCTTATCAGCCACCGCCTTTGAAATCTCAAAATATTCGCTGTGCATTTCGTGATTTAAGATGTTGTCTTCCTTCACCGGCCTGAAAGTTCCAAGCCCCACATGAAGCAAAACTTCGCAAATCTCCACACCCTTCGCTTTTATTTTTTCAAGTAGTTCTTGTGTGAAATGAAGCCCTGCCGTTGGCGCCGCACTTGAACCTTCAACTTTGGCATACACAGTTTGATAGCGATTTTGATTTTTGAGTTTTTCCTTTATATATGGTGGGAGTGGCATTGTGCCAATCTCCATCAAATGCTCTTCAAAAGTCTTTTTCTTGTCATAAGAAAAATCAACTTTGCAGCCGCCATATTCGCCCTTCTCTACAACAACACATTCTATATTTTGATTAAAGACGATTTTTGTGCCAACATCAACGCGTTTTGCCGGCTTAATCAAAACTTCCCATTCAGTGAGATTGATGCGTTTTTGCAAAAGCACTTCAATCTTAGCGCCAGTTGTTTCCTTAAAGCCATAAAGCCTTGCAGGAAGCACTTTTGTGTTGTTTATCACAAGCACATCCCCACTTTTTAAGAAGTCGAGAATATCATAAAAATGCTTATGAAAAACCTTTCCGCTTTTTCTATTAAAGCACAAAAGCCTTGAATGGTCACGCGGCTCTAATGGCGATTGTGCAATAAGTTCTTGCGGAAGGTCATAAAAATATGTCGATTTTAAAAGTTCTCTTTGCATGATAATCTCACTTTTGTGTGTATTCAATTCCAAGATGCTTATAGGCATTTTCAAGTGCCACACGCCCACGCGGAGTGCGTGCAACAAAGCCCAGTTGCAAAAGATATGGCTCATACACATCTTCAATAGTTCCTGCATCTTCGCTTATTGTGGCAGAAAGTGTGTCAAGCCCAACAGGGCCGCCGTCAAACTTGTAGATTATGCTTTCCAAAATCTTACGGTCGATAAAGTCAAGCCCCAGTTCGTCAATTTCCATTTTAGCAAGCGCTTTGTCCGCAATATCCTTTGTGATTTTGCCAGTTCCAACAACTTCGGCATAATCGCGCACACGCTTTAAAAGACGGTTTGCAATACGCGGAGTTCCGCGAGAACGCTTTGCAATATCCAAACTTGCTTGTTCGTCAATGTCAATATTTAAAATAGATGCGGAACGTTTAATAATCACTTGAAGTTCACTGTCACCATAAAGTTCAAGTCTGCATATCACACCAAAACGGTCACGGAGTGGGCTTGTAAGCATACCTGCTTTTGTAGTTGCCCCAATAAGTGTGAAAGGCTGAATTTTAAGTCGCATATTCTTTGCGGAAGGGCCTTTTCCAACGATAAAATCAAGTGCAAAGTCTTCCATTGCAGGATATAAAATCTCTTCAACACTTTTGTTAAGTCTGTGAATTTCGTCAATGAATAAAACATCATTTTTTCCAAGATTTGTAAGTATTGCGGCAAGGTCAGCGGCGTGTTCAATCGCAGGGCCAGATGTCACTTTAAACTGACTGCCAAGTTCATTTGCAATAATATGTGCAAGTGTGGTTTTTCCAAGTCCCGGTGGACCATATAAAAGAACATGGTCAAGGGCATCCTTACGCGATTTCGCCGCCTTGATATAAATATCTAAACTTTGTTTAATCTTCTCTTGTCCAACATACTGAGAAAGCGAAGTTGGCCTTAATGAATTTTCAATCTCCGCATCTGTCCAGTTTTTGCTGCTTGTGATAAATCTATCTTCCATAAACTTTTCCTTTATTCTATATTTGGTGTATTATGCAATGATTGATATTGCATACTACACAATATATTGTTATCTTCCATATTCCTTCAAAACTTTCAAAATAACTTCTTCCGCCGTCATTGATGGGTCTGTCATCTTGCTTCTTGCCAATCTGTATGCTTCGTTTTTGTTCACTCCAAGTGTGATAAGTGTTTCAACAGCATCATTCAACACGCTTTCATTTACATTTGCATTCATGATTGGAACATCTTCAAGTGTTGCACCCACGGCATCAACCTTGTCTTTAAGTTCCAAGCAAATTCGCTCTGCACTTTTTTTTCCAAGCCCTTTCACTTTTGCCAAAATACTGCTGTCGCCAGTGGCAATTGCAAGCACAAGTTCACTAAGTTTTGCGCCAGAAAGCACGGAAATTGCACTCTTAGGCCCTATTCCAGAAACGGTGATGAGTTTTAAAAACATATTTTTCTCTTCTTCAGTTGCAAATCCATATAAGCACACACCTGTGTTTTCGCTGACTTGCAGATATGTTAAAACTTTTGCCGTTTCCCCTTCCATAGGCAGTGTGACAAGCGTGTTGTTTGAAATAGTAAGTTCATAGCCAACCCCATTGACATTCACAACACACGTATTTTCGTGCTTTTCTTCGATAGTTCCAATTAAAAATGAAATCATTTTCTTCTCCTAAATAATCATATTGTTGTTCAAACTTGGATTGATTTGACTGTGACAAAGTGCAACTGCAAGCGCATCCGCCGCATCATCTGGCTTTGGAACTTTCTCAAGCCCCAACACTGCCTTCACCATAAACTGCATCTGCTTTTTATCAGCACGCCCATTTCCAGTGAGAGCCTGTTTTATCTGCATTGGTGTGTATTCAAAAATTCGGTCGCAGTATTTCTGTGCTGTCAGCACAATAACTCCCCTTGCTTCCGCAACAGGGATGACTGTTGTTTGATTTTTGAAATAAAAAAGTTCTTCAATAGCAACTTCATCCGGCCTGTATCTTTCCATTAAAACACGCATACTTTCTTCAATTCGCAAAAGCCTTACTGGAAAACTTTCTTCTTTTGGCGTTTCAATAACTCCAAAATCAACAACCGCATTGTTTTTATGTGTGTCAATTATTCCATAGCCAACAATCCCATAACCTGGGTCTATTCCTAAAATTCTCATAAAAATATTATATAAAAAACACCCCACTTTGTCAAACAAAATGGAGCGCTTTTAAAAATTCTATTCTTCTTCGTCAAGGTTGACATTGTGATAAACTTCTTGCACATCGTCTAAGTCTTCAAGTGCGTCAATCATGCGCTGGAACTTTGCTTGCTGTTCGGCATTTAAGTCAACATACAAGTCTGGAACAAGCGCAGTTTCGGCAGACACAACATTATATCCTTTTGCAGTAAGCGCATCACTCATTTTGCCGTGTTCGTTTGCTTCTGTGATAATTTCAACACTGTCTTCGTCTTCCACAACATCCACAGCGCCAAGTTCGATAGCATCAAGCATAAGAGCTTCTGTATCCTTAACATCAATCACAATCACAGAGCCTTTGCGTTTGAAAAGATAAGAAACACAGCCGTTTGAACCAAGTGAACCGCCGTGTTTATCAAAAGCATGGCGAACATCCCCAGCAGTGCGGTTTTTGTTGTCAGTCAAACATTCAACAATCACTGCAGAGCCGCCCACACCATAGCCTTCGTAAGTTTGTGCTTCATAGTTTACACCGCCAAGTTCTCCGGCAGCCTTTTTGATTGACCTTTCGATATTGTCATTTGGCATATTTGCAGCCTTTGCCTTTGCGATAATATCTTTAAGTTTGCTGTTCACATTAGGGTCACTTCCGCCGTTTTTGACGCAAACAGCAATTTCACGACCAATCTTCGTGAAAATCTTTCCCCTTGCAGCATCTGTTTTTCCCTTTTTGGCTTGAATATTATGCCATTTTGAATGTCCCGACATAGTTTTTCTCCTTTAATTATTTTTGTTATCAGTTGAGTGAATTGTGCCTTCTTCTTCTAATATCTTTAAAAATTCCGGCGAATTTGCAGCGGCATGTGCCATTTTCTTGTCACTTACAAAGCCACCTGCTTGCTGAACAAGATACATCCCAGGCACATAGTCCCAAGCGGAGTCTTGTCTAAAAATCGATCCGCCAAGTCTTCCGCAAGCAACCCACGCAAAGTTGACACACGTTGCTCCAAACTGTTTATGCCTGTAAATATGGTGTTTCTTTTGAACACGTTCAATTGCCGAAAGTTCATCTTCCGCTTCAACCACATACAAACAGTTTTTAAGTGGAAGATTGTTCACATGAATTTTCTTGCCATTGAGATATGCTCCACTCTCGTCTGCATAATACAGTTCTTTCAGCGCTTTGAGATAGATGACCGAAGCACAAGTTTTGCCGCCTTTTACACACGCAACTTGAATTCCCCAAAGTGGCAAATCATTTGCAAAATTCACAGTGCCATCAATAGGGTCGATTGTGAAACAGTTTTCTGTAAGTTTTGCATCTGTGTTAAACTCTTCACTTACAATGGAAAAGTTTGGATATGCTTTTTTAATTTTTGCCGAAATAAACTTTTCGATTTTATAATCAAAATTTGTCACCAAATCGCCGTTTTCGTCTTTAGCTTTAACATGAACATCACAAGTGATGAGCCTTGATGCTTGTTTTACAGTTTTAAGCAAAAATTTCAAATCTTTTGTCATTATCAAACTCCCACTTTTCTATTATACAGGAAAAGTATAGATTTTCAAAACGATTTAAGGCAATTTATTTTTATTTATTTGATACATGACAATCGCGCCACTCACAGCAGCATTCAAACTTTCAATTCCATTTTCCATAGGAATTTTTACAGTCTTAAAACACATCAAGCGAATTTCTTCGCTCACACCCTGCCCTTCGTTGCCAACGACAACTCCAACAACTCTTCTCTCTAAGTCTGTTTTAAAAATGTTTTCGCCGTTCATATCACAGCAAACTAAATTCAATTTGTTTTTCTTTGCAAAGACGATGAAATCTTTTCTTGTCATTTCAAAAACATTTCCATCCAAAACTGCCCCAACCGAACTTCTAATAAGTTTTGGATTTGAAACATTAACACTTTCTATTAAAAACACACTTTTAAAGCCAGATGCCTTGGCAGTTCTTATAAGTGTTCCAACATTGCCTGGGTCTTGCAGGCCATCCAAAACTAAAAAGTTATCTTTTGGCACTTGCACAATATGTTGTGTGTAGTATGCAATGCATAATACTTTCTGTGGTGTTTTTGTGTCCGCAAGTTGTTCTATCACACTTTGCGAAACACTGTAAATTTGCGTGTCTATTTCAAAGTCTAATTCATCCAAACTTGTTAAAACACATTCCGGTTTTATCGTTTTGTTTTCGATTGCGTCTTTAATTATCTTCACATTATCTAAAAAAAGCAAAGACTTATTTTCTCGTTTTTGCTTTTTTAAATTCAATATGAAGTTCTTGCTCGCCTTCTCCAACTTATGCCTTCTTGCAAAGTGCAACAAGTTCTGCAAATGCAGCAGGTTCTCTTACTGCCATATCAGCAAGCACTTTTCTGTTGAGTGTGATGTTTGCCTTTTTAAGTCCATCAATAAATCTGCTGTATGAGATGTCGTTTTGATGGCAAGCAGCATTTATTCTTGTTATCCAAAGAGCGCGGAAGTTTCTTTTCTTAAGTTTTCTTCCTACATATGCATATTGGCCACTTTTCATAACCTGCTCACGAGCAGTTCTGTAAAGTTTTCCCTTCGCCCCGAAATAACCTTTGGCTTGTTTTAAAATCTTTCTGCGCTTTTTAACGGCGTTTACTGTTCTTTTAATTCTCATGTTCCCCTCCTATTATTTGCAGAGCAATGTCTTGATATTGTCAGCATTCTTGCCAGCAATATAAGAACCCTTTCTAAGTTTTCTTTTTCGACTTTGATTTTTGTTGGTCAAGAAATGTCCTTTGTTTGGACGTGCAAACTTAACCTTTCCTGTTGCAGTGAGATGAAATCTTTTCTTTGCACCGCTGTGTGTTTTTTGTTTAGGCATTTTCCTTTTCTCCTTTTATGCTTTTTTTGGATTGATTACAACTGAAACATTTTTGCCCATAATGACAGGCTCTTTTTCAATAAAGCCATAATCAGCAAGGTCTGTCACAAACTTTTTGACAATTTCAATTGCGTTGTTTGAATATGCTTGTTCTCTGCCGCGCATACGAAGTGAAACTTTCACTTTGTCACCGTCTTGCAAAATCTTTTGAGCATTCTTCAATTTGAAGTTAACATGATAATCGTCTATTCTCATTGAAAGTTGAATCTCTTTGATTTCGCTTATTTTTTGATTTTTGCGCATTTCCTTTTCTTTTTTCAATGTGTCAAACTTATATTTTCCGTAGTCCATAAGTTTGCACACTGGCGGATTTGCATTTGGTGACATAAGCACAAGGTCAAGCCCCGCTTCGTCAGCCTTGCTTTGCGCTTCAAATCTTGAAACAACCCCAAGTTGTTCCCCTTCTTCTCCAATCAAACGCACTTCTTTTGCCGTGATTTGGTCATTGATAAAAAGTTCCTTAAAAATGGCTGTAATCTCCTTTTATAAAAAATTGGTAGGACGCAAAGTTCCCACCAATTCAAAATGCACACTGTGCAATAATAAACTGTTTTTGTTAACCACATCAAAACAAAATTCGATGGGTGAGAAGGGAACTTCTGCTTTCTTACTGGCTTATATTAACACAATTACAAAGTGTTTGTCAACTGTTTTTCAAAAATTTATTTAATTTTTTCTTCATTTGTTTTTGCCTTTTTCAATGCCAAACAAATTTGGTGAATATTTTCAAAGTTTTGGTATGCCTGTGCAATTTCTGGCTCTACATATTTTTTGATAAGTTTGCAATAGTCTTCATAGCGCTTTTGTTTGACATCATACTCTTTCTTTTCTGCTTGATATTCGGTCAATGCCTTGTCATATTGCTTTCTTTTTTCAAGATATTCAGCATATTTTTGCTGTCTTTTATTGCTGAATTTAAAAAATCCATGTGGCTGTTTCACTTCAATTGGACACTGTGGCTTTAAAAGTTGATAAGGTTCTGGCTTTCTTTTTTCAATCTCCGCTTGAAAAGCTTTTTCAATTTCAACAACTTTACTGTGGCCGTTTACATCTTGACATAAATATCTCAGCGCTCCGCCAACAGATTCTGGATGTTTAACAATATTTTCAATCTGCTTTGGATTTAACCTTGTCTTTTTGCTGTCAGTGTTAAATCTTTCGCCTAAAATTTCATAGCAATATTTCTTTTCTCCATTGAAATTAACCACTTGTGCGGACAACTTTATCTTTTTGGTGGCTATCAATTTTCTAATAAGCGAATAATCATTTATTCTGTCACAATAATCAATTAAAAACTCCAAAGTTGATGCTTCCTTTTGAACCAAATCTGTCACCTCAACAAGTCTGCTTTCTCCATCAACTGTTTGGCTGATTTTTATATCATCAAATCTCTCCGCAACCAAAAAGTCAACAAGTTCGTTCAGGTGCAACTTTACTGCGATTTCAAAAATGTTGTATCTTTGAACCTTGTTTCCAAAACGCGATTGATATTCTACATCTATATTTGTTTTAAAATTTTTGTCAGCAATCACAGCCTTTAAAATTTCAAGCTTTTCGTGGTGATTTTTTCCGCTTCTTTTGAAGTTGATTAACATCTCATAAAGAAGTGGCTGCGGAAATTGACTGCTGTCTTCAATATATGACGAATTCAAAAAAGCCTTATTTTCTTCCCAAAGTTGCAGTGCTTTAGCGATGTTTCCGTTTTTATAGGCAGTGTAAAAATTGTCTGTTATCTCTTTTGTATACATATTTTCTCCTTAGTGTTACAAGGTATAGTAGCATATTCATATAAATTTGTCAATTTTCTTTCTTGTCTTTTTTAGTTTTGTGAATAAGAAAGAATTTGCTCTCCAAAATTCTGCCGATTTTTAAAACCACGCTTTCGCAGTTGTCCACGGCATAGCGCTTAAACACCGCCTTTCCAAAGATTGTAAGTCCTGCAATAAGCGAACTTACAAGGCAGGTTATCAAAAAATACACACTTGGATTCAAAATATGAAGATTTACAACCAAACTTACACCCCCTGCACCGCTTAAAATTCCGCAAATGTCCCCAACAACATCTCCGCAAAAAGAAGAAACTTTGTCTGTGTTTAAACAAAGTTTTTGCGCCGTTTTAAAGCCCTTTTCGCCCATTCTTTTTTCTAAGTTTTCAAGGTCTGTGGATGTGACGGCAATGCCAATCATATCGAAAATCACACTTATCACAATGAAAAACAAAATAATAAACAGCGACAAAAAAACAGGAAGCGAAGGGAACAGACTTTGAGAGAGCATACTGAAAAGTATGGAAAGACAAATTGAAAGAATAAAAGTTTTCCATGCCCATGACAGACTGTAATTTTTCATCAAAATATTATATTTCTTTCAAAAGAAAAATAGGACAATTTTTGTCCTATTTATGCATTTTCTATTTGCTCAATTTCGTCTTGAACGATGGCTTTAAGTTCACTTATAAGGTCTTTAATTGGAATAAAAATTTTCTCGCCACTTTCACGCATTGTCACTTCAACCTGTTGTTCTTGCAAGGTCTTTGGGCTTAGAACAACTCTTATTGGAAGCCCCATAAGTTCGCTGTCCGTCAGTTTAATTCCGGCGGAAAGATTGCGGTCGTCATATAAAACTTCAATGCCAGCGGCCGTCATTTCTTTGTAAATCTCTGTCGCAAAAGCCCTTACATTTTCATCGTCCAAACGAAGTGGGCAAAAATGAACGTGCCACGGAGCGATTGTCATAGGCCAAACAAGCCCCTTGTCATCCGCTTTTTCTTCGATTACACTTGCAAGGCTTCGTCCAACACCAATGCCATAGCAACCCATAATTGGCTCTTTTGTTGTGCCATCAGGCATTGTCACTTTAAAACCCATAGACTTTGTATATTTTGTGCCAAGTTGGAAGATGTTTCCTATTTCAATGCCGCGTGTGAATGTGAGTTTTTCGCCACAATGAACACAGGTGTCGCCTTCTTTGACATTTGCAATATCAACAAAATTCACACCGTGCAAATCACGTGAAGCACTTGCATGAACAAGGTGGAAATCCTTTTTATTTGCGCCAGTGACAAAGTTTTCAAGGCCTTCAATCGTCTTGTCGTAAGCCACAACACTGCCTTCTGGCAAGTTGAGATTTAAACAGCCAATATTTCCTGCGCAAAGCCCAAATTTTTCAACATCCACTGGATAAAGTTCGCTTTGTGCAATCTTTTGAAGTTTTGTTTCATTCACTTCATAATCCCCACGCAAAAATGCCACAACAAGTTTTTCATCACTTGTTTGATAGCAAACTGCTTTGACGGTGTGTTTTGCATCTGTTTCAAGGAAAGCGCAAACTTCTTCGATTGTGTGTGCGTTGCCTGTGAAAATCTCTTTAAGTTCGCCGCCGCTTACATGGTCGTTTTCATCTTTAACGGAAACGGCAACTTCCATATTGCTTGAATAACCACACTTTGGACAAATTACAAGTCTGTCTTCGCCGGCATCAGTCACAGCCATATATTCATGGGAAACTTTGCCGCCCATCATGCCGTTGTCGCCTTCAACAACAGTGAAGTTTTTAAAGCCAATGCGTTTGTATATGCGCTTGTAGGCTTCATATGCTTTTTGATAGAAAGTATCCAAATCTTCCTGTGTTGCGTGGAAAGAATATGCGTCTTTCATTGTAAATTCTCTCACGCGAATAAGTCCGCCGCGAGAACGTGGCTCGTCACGGAATTTAGTTTGAAGTTGATAAACCATAAATGGCAGTTGTTCGTGGCTTTGCACAGTGTTCATAGCCATGAAAACAGCGGCTTCTTCATGAGTCATTCCAAGCACCATGTCATGACCTGTTCTGTCTTTAAAACGCACCATTTCATTTTTGATTGAAGTGTATCTGCCGCTCATCTCCCAAAGTTCGCGTGGCATAACAACAGGAAACAACACTTCTTGTCCGCCAAGAGCATCCATCTCTTCACGAATGATTTTTTGAATTTTTAAACTCACGCGTTGTGCTGGTGGCAGAAGTGTGAAAATCCCAGTTGCAACCTGTTTTATGTAACCAGCGCGCAAAAGTAAAATGTGGCTTTTTAAACTTGCCCCATTTGGCGCTTCTTTAAGTCTTTGCCCAACAAGTGTTGATAATTTCATACTTCCTCCTCTTGAATTTGGTCGAGTTCTTTCTTTATGATAAAAAGTTTGCCAGATGCCTTTGAAAGTTCTTCTTGGCAAAATTTGGCAAGTTCGCTTGCGCGCTGAAAATATTTTTGCGCTTCTGCAAGTGGCAATGTTTCATTTTCAAGTTTGTTTATAATTTCTTCCATTTCTTTAACAGCGTCTTCGTAATTCATTTTCTCTCCTTAAATTTAGTGACAACTTGTCCATCCGCAAAGCTAATTAAAATGTCCGCCTTTTCATCAATGCTATTTGCAGAAGTCACAGCCTTTCCGCTTTGTTCTATTTTAGCATAACCCAGCCTTAAAATGTCAAGCGGATTTAGTTTATTTAATTTTGCAAGTTTGATTTCCAAGGCATATTTTGCGTCAATCACAAACGCATTGAGTTTGGATGAAAGTGTAAGTGTCAATTTATCGAGTTTTTGTTTATAGTTTTTTATCTTCGTTTCAAACAAGTCCAAAATGATATTTTTGTTGCCCTGAAATTCAACTGTTTTATCTGCAATGTAATTTTCCAAAAGCCTTGAAAGTCGCGACAAATCCTTTTTTAAAAGGGCTTTGTTTGATTGTGTATCTGGTGTGAGAAGTTCCGCCGCGGCACTTGGTGTAGGCGCTCTTAGGTCACTTGCGAAGTCGATGATTGTAAAGTCGGTTTCGTGGCCAACCGCCGAGATAATCGGCTTTTTGCAGTTGTAAGTCGCCCTTGCAACAATCTCTGTGTTGTAAGCCGCCAAGTCTTCCAAACTGCCACCGCCACGCGCAACAACCACAACATCCACATCGTCATATTCACTGAAAAAGTCAATCCCAGCCTTTATCTCTTCTTCCGCGCCGATGCCCTGAACCTTGGTGTTATATAGCACAATATCAACTGCTGGATTTCTTCGCCAAGTGACGTTTTTTATATCTTGAATAACTGCCCCATCCTTTGACGTGACAACCCCTATTCTTTTTATACTTTTAGGAATAGGCTTTTTGTGTGCTTCGTCAAAAATGCCTTCTTTTAAAAGTTTATCTTTAAGTTCTAAAAAGCGCTGATACAAAATGCCCTGTCCATAAGGCTCTATCTTTGAAACAACAAAGTTAAATCGCCCTTGTTTTGTGTAAAAGTTTGGGCTGCCAGTGACAACAACACTGTCGCCTTCTTTGACAGTTTGCATGATGTCTGGATAAAAGCAAATGCAAGGCAAACTGCTTTCTTCGTCTTTAAGAGTAAAATATGTCGAACTTTTTGCAATAGAAACGCCAAAAACTTCTCCAACTATTTTGACGTTGTGGAGAAGTTCTTCTGCGTTAAAAATATTTTTAACATAGTTATTAAATTTTGTGACAGAGATAGTGCCTATCATTTTTCTTCCAAAATGGCTGAAACAAGGCCATTTATAAATTTGTGTGATTTTGCCGTGCTGTAAGTCTTTGCAAGGTTCAATGCTTCGTTGATGGCAACCCCCTTTGGAGTTCCACAAAGCTCAATCTCTGTAAGAGTGAGATAGACAAGCGCCAAATCAATTTTAAAAAGTCTGTCATATTCATAGTTTTTCAAATGTTTTTCAATTTGAGTTTTAAGTTCGTCTTTGTGCGTTTTAAACTCATTCATGATTTCTTCAAAAAACTTTTTATCTTCTTCTTTGTTAAGTTCGGTTAAACTGTCTTTTGAAAGCGCTTCATCGCACTCATGAA